>JABBOB010000116.1 GCA_019352055.1 Acidobacteriota bacterium | reverse complement strand
TCTTGAAAACCGGTAGGCAGCAATGCCTCGTGGGTTCGAATCCCACGCCCTCCGCTCGACCTCGCGCCGGGTCACTTCGCCCGCGCGCGACGCCGAAGGTCGCATGCGGAGCGGTGCCGAGCGTGGTGCGCGGAGACTCCCGTGCTCAGCGCTTGATGTTGGCGTCCAGTGCCTTCTGCAGTGTGGTCAGGGTCGCCTTCGCCGTGGATCGCAACGCGATGACGTTCTGGGCGAAGTCGGTCATCGGGGTCGTGCTGTCGACGAGGGTGACGTTCGCGAACAGCGCGGCTCCTCCCGGAGCGGCCCAGGTCTTGGCGACGGGCTGCCAGGCCTCGATGATCTTGACCGCGTTGGGGTCCGCACGGAACTCCGGGGTGGCGGCGATGGACTTCAGTACCGGGAGCCCGATGCCCGTGTGCTGGGTCCAGAGCGGCGCCATGTGCTGGTAGTAGTAGGTCAGGAACGCCTCCGACCCGCGCTGGCTGGGGGTGTTCGTGTACATCATGATGTTGTTCGGGAACGAGAGGGCTCCCTTCGCCCCCGAGGCGCTGGTCAGCGGCTCGCCGACCACCACGTCCGTCGCGAGCGTGCCCCCGAGCTGCGCGGCCAGACCGGGCGCCTCGATCTGCATGCCGAACTTCCCGGCCTTCCACTGCGCCTGCGTGTTGGCCGTCGTGTACGCGGAGCTCCGCGAGTCGGCGTAGCCCTTGCGCACGAGCTCCTGCACGTACTCGATCGCCGCGATGTTCTCCGGCGTGACGAGGTTCGGCTTCTGCTGGGCGTCGAAGATCCCGCCGCCGTTGTTGATCATCCAGCCGACGATCGCCTGGAACGCGTTGCCCTGCGCCCCGCCGCTGAGCCCGAACCCGTAGACCCCGATCTTCTTGAGGGCTGCGCAGACGTCCATGTGGGACTGCCAGTCCGTCGGCGGCTGCACCCCGGCCTTCTGCAGCAGCGACTTGCTGTACCAGAGCACCCGCATGTCGAGGTTGTAGGGGACCGCGACGTAACCCTTCGGGGTCTTCATCGCGTCGAGCACGCCGGGCAGGAAGTCGTCGTAGATCCCGTTGCTCTTCCAGGACTCCAGGAGGTGATCGGCGTGCGCGATCTTCTTCTGCTCCGCGAACTGGAAGGCCTGGGTGCCGCTGCCGCTGCTGACGGCAGGTCCGGTGTTGGATGCGATCGCCGTGGAGAACGTCTGGGTGAAGGCCTGCCACTGCACCGATCGGTAGGTCGCGCTCGGCAGGGAGCCCTTCGGCTTGTAAGCGGAAGTGAGCTTCTGATCCAGCGCGGCGAAGGCAGGTGCCCCCCACGGCATGTTCCAGAACTTGATCGGCCCCTTCGATCCCGCGGCGCCCGCTGCCGAGCACGCCGCGAGGCCGAGCGTCGCGACCGCGCCGACGCCGAGTCCGGCGAACGCTCGCCTCGAAAATCCTGTCGTCGTCATCGACCACTGCCCTTCCGTCAGCCACGCCGCTGACGATCGCTTGGGAATTGCGCAAATCACAGACCTTGTGATCAGATCTCGACTATGACCGGTCAGTCAGCGACGCGCAAGCATCTGCACCGATGCTCACAGTGTTGCGCAAGTTCTCGACCGGCAATAGGTTGACGACGTGATCCCGGCCGCGTCGCGAGGACCGGAGCGCCGCACGCTCGCGGACGTCGCCGCACTCGCGGGAACCAGCGTTCCTACCGTGTCGAAGGTGCTCCGGGGCGGGACCGACGTCTCCCGGGAGACCCGCCAGGCGGTGATGGCGGCCGTGGAGACCACCGGGTACCGGCCTCGAGGCGGGGACCATCGGCGAGGCGCCGAGTCCGCCTTGATCGATCTCGTCCTGAGCGATGTGCGCGGCAGCTGGGTCCAGGAGGCGCTGGAGGGCGTCGAGCAGGTCGCCACCGCCGCCGGTCACGACGTCGTGATCACGATCGCCCGCGGCGACGGGGACTGGGTGCATCGGATGCTGCGGCGCCGATCGCTGGGTGCCGTCATCGCGTTGGTCGATCCCACGCCGGCGCAGCTCGACACCCTGCATGCCGCCGGCCGCCCATTCGTGCTGATGGACCCCATGAGCCGACCTCCCGCCTACGCATGGAGCGTGGGCGTCACGAACTGGGAGGGCGGCCGGAGCGCCGCCGAGCACCTGCTCGGGCTCGGGCACCGCACATTCGCGGCGATCGGCGGATCCAGGGCGCACCTCTATAGCCAGGCCAGGTTGGACGGCTTCCGGTCGGGCCTGCAGGCGGTGGAGGAAGCGACCCTCATCGATCTGGACTGGGCGGACTGGCGCAGGGAGGACGCGAGGCTCGCCGCCGGCCGCATGCTGGACCGGGGCCGTCCGAGTGCCGTCTTCTGCTGCAGCGATCTCATGGCCATCGGCGTCTACGACGCGGCGCGGGAGCGCGGGCTGCGGATCCCCGAGGACCTCTCGGTGGTCGGGTTCGACGACCTGCCCGAAGCCGGCTGGACCACCCCGCCCCTCACCACCGTCCGGCAGCCGATCGCAGAACTCGGCGCTGCAGCGGTGCGGATGCTCCTCCGGCGTCCGAGCGAGAGCGCGGCTCGGACGCTGCGCGAGGAGCTCTCCACCGCTCTGGTCGAACGGGGATCGACGTCGGGTGTCCCCGGCGCCCTGGGCCGGTGAGGATCGCCGGAGGTCGCGAGGCGTAACAAATCGCCCCGTCCGGGCTCCGCTGGTCTCGCTTCGGGGGAGCCGCCTGGCGCGGTGCAAGCAGTGCGACAGCCGAGCCCAGCACCCGCTCACGGACAGACGACGCGAACGCGCGTCGCTGACGGTCGAACGAGGCAGGGACGATGGCGGAGTCGATCGCCGCGAGCGAGGCGCAGGATGAGCGCGCCGAAGCCCGGTTGTCGTTCGAGCTCTATCCGCCGCGCTCCGCCGAGGCGGCGACCGCGCTGCGGGCCTCGCTCGGCCACCTGACCACCGCGGGGCCCGAGTTCGTGTCCGTCACCTACGGGGCGAACGGCTCGTCGCGGGGCTTCTCGCTCCAGGTCCCCGAGCAGCTGATCGACCGCGGGGTCGCGCCGATGGGCGCATCTCACCTGCGTCGGATCCTCCTATGCGGCGGCCTCGGCGCTGATACGGGAGTTCCTCGATGCGGGCATCACCCGCTTCCTCGTCCTGCGCGGGACCCTCCGGCCGGCGCGAGGCGATCGACGGCCTCGACGCGGACGTCACCTCGATCGAGTCCGCGCGTTCGCGGATGGAGATCGTCCCCGAGCTGCAGCGGACGCGCTTCGAGCGCGGAATCGGGCCCGGCGGCTACGACATCCACTCGCCGCGGGTGCCGAGTGTCGAGGAGCTCACCGACCTGCTCGATACCGCCATCGCGGCGATCCCCGCACGGCGGCTCTGGGTCAACCCCGACTGCAGGCTCAAGACCCGCGGCTACGCGGAGACGGTCGAGTCGCTCGACCACATGATCGTGGCGACCCGCGCGGTGCGGGAGCGGACGGCCGAACGACGCTGAAGGGGGTGGCGCGCTTCTCCCGCACTCGAGGAGCTCGGTCGCCATGAGCGCGTCGTCCGCCTGCGCCGGATCGGCAGCCGCGCGAAGAGGATCTCCGGCTCGATCCAGCGGTGC
>JABBOB010000115.1 GCA_019352055.1 Acidobacteriota bacterium | reverse complement strand
CGTCTTCCTGCTCGCGACCTTCCGCGCGGCGCAGAGCGCCGGCTTCGCCGCGACCGGCGCCGTGCTCGGCATCCTGATCTCCGCACTCATCGGCTACGGCATCTCCGCGGGCGGGGTGCGCATCGACCTCGGCCGGTTCTTCCGGGTGACGAGCGCGTTCCTCGTCCTCGTCGCGGCCGGCCTCGTCCTCACCGCGGTCCGCACCGCGCACGAAGCGGGCTGGATCGTCGCCGGGCAGCAGCGCACGATCGACCTCGGCTGGCTGGCGCCGAACGGCTCGCTGCAGGGCGCTCTCATCACGGGCATGCTCGGCATCCCCGCCGATCCGCGCCTGATCGAGGTCGTCGCGTGGCTCGCCTACGTCGTGCCCGTCGCCCTCGTGGTCTTCTGGCCGGTGCGACGCCGCCCCTCCGGCGCCGCGGCGCTGCGGCTGCGCTGGATCGTCGCTGCGACCCTCGGCGCCGGCGCGATCGTGCTGGCGGTCGCCGTTCCCGGCGCCCCGCAGGCGCCGGTCGGACCGCGGCCTCTGAGCAGTGGCGGCAGCGTGGACGTCGCGGCCTCGACGCTCGTCGTGCGGCACGGCGGCAGCACCGAGCGGATCGCGCTCCCCGCGGGCTCGCCGACGACCCGTCGTGGCGCCGACGTGCTGCAGCGCACCGTGTCCGGGCCCGCGACGATCGACGGCGAGCGCACCGTCACCCTGGCGGAGGTGGTCGCGGCGAACGGCGGCCGCATCCCGGTGGGGCTGAACCCGGCGCAGGACCCGGGCCCGTTCGCGGCGACGTGGAGCGGCCGGACCTCCACGACCGTCTGGACCTCCGGTCCGACGCTCGTCGACGCCACCAGGAGCGCGACCACGCTCCTCACGATCACGGGCGGCGGCCTGACCACCCCCCGTACGCTCACCGTCACCGGCGATGCGGCGTCGACCGCCGCCTCGTGGCGCGTCGCCCCGCCCGCCGCAGCCGTCACCGCCGCCACCGTCGTGGCGACCACCACCGTCGCTCCGGAGCACGTGCTGTGGGGGGTCGAGGTGCCGCTGGCACTGCAGCTCGGCACCCTGCTGGTCGCGCTCACCGCCGTCCGTGCGGTCCGGAAAGGCCGCGTCACGCGCACCCCCAGCGTCACCGCCGCACCGACACCGAGGAGCATCCCCTATGCCGTCAAGTGACCGCCGCGGACGGCTCGCGGCCGCCGTGCTCGTCCCGACCGTCGTCGCCCTGCTCGCCGCGTGCTCCGGCACGGCCGGTGGACCGAGCCCGACGAGCACCACGCCCGGCTCCACGGTCGCGCCGGTGGCGGACGGCGTCGCGCGCGTCTCGATCGACCTGGTGTCCGGGTCCGCCGGCGACGAGTGCAGGCTGTCGCACACCACCGCGAAGGCGGGGCCGGTCACCTTCACGGTGGCGAACAGCAGCGCGACCGGCATCACCGAGGTGGAGCTGGTCCAGGGGCAGCGGATCGTCGGCGAGAAGGAGAACCTCGCGCCGGGTCTCGCCGCGGTGACGTTCACCAGCACGCTCACCGGTGGCACGTACGCGGTGGTCTGCCCCGGCGCGACCACCGAGTCCGTGCCGTTCACGGTCTCCGGCACGGCACCCGCCTCGTCCGGCAGCGACGCGGCGGCCCTCCTCGCGGCGGGTTCGAAGACCTACGGCGAGTACGCCGCCACCACCCTCGCCGACATGGTCACCGCGGTGCAGCACCTGCGGTCCGCCGTCGACTCCGGCGACGTCGCGGCCGCGAAGCGGCAGTACGCCCTGGCGCGGCCGTTCTACGAGAAGGTCGAGTCCGATGTCGCCGGGTTCGTGCTACCGGGCCGATCTGCCACCGACAACGCGGGGAACCTCGACTACCTGCTCGACATGCGCGCCTCGAACCTCGACCCGAAGGTCGGCTGGAGCGGGTTCCACGCGATCGAGCGCGATCTCTGGCAGAGCGGCAGGATCACCGCGACGACGAAGCGGTACGCCGCCGGCCTCACGGTGGACGTCACCAGGCTGGTCGCGCTGGCGAAGTCGCTCACCTACAAGCCGGAGGATCTGGCGAACGGCGCCGCCGGCCTGCTGGAGGAGGTCCAGACGAACAAGATCAAGGGCGAGGAGGAGCTGTACAGCCACCTCGACCTGGTCGACTTCGCCGCGAACGTGGAGGGCGCTGAACAGGCATTCGCGAACCTCGAGCCCGGTCTGAAGGCGATCGACCCGACGCTCACGCAGCAGGTGTCCGAACGGTTCACCGCCGTCACCGACGCGCTCGAGGGCTACCGGGACGCGAAGCAGCCCGGCGGCTACGAGCGCTACACGGCCGCCGTGAAGGCGAAGGACGCGGCGGCGCTGAGCGCGGTCGTGCAGAGCCTGCAGGAGCCCCTGTCGAAGATCGCCGAGAAGGTGGCGACGGCCTGACCATGACCGACGACGACACGACTCGCGAGGCCCGCTCCCCGGTCTCCCGACGCGGGCTCATCGCGGGCATCGCCGGCGGATTCGCGGCCGGCGCCGCGGCGGGCGCGGGGACGGTGTCGGTGTTCGCCGGCACCCCGCACCCGGCCGCGGCGACCGAGGCCGGCACCGAGGTCGTCGACCTCACCCGGAGCCACGCCTTCTACGGCGGTGCGCACCAGGCGGGCATCGAGACCGAGCAGCAGCGCTACACGGTCTACATGACCTTCGACCTCGCCTCCCCGCTCGCCTCCGACCTGCAGATGCTGCTCGCGCGGTGGTCCGGCGCGATCGCGCAGATGATGCAGGGCCTGCCGATCGGCACGGTCGAGCCGGCGGTCGCGAGCGCCGTCGCGCAGGACACCGGGGAGGCGTACCAGCTGTCCCCCGCGTCGCTCACGGTCACGGTCGGTCTCGGCCCCGGCGTGTTCGACCACCGGTTCGGCCTCGCCGCGAAGAAGCCGAAGCACCTCGCCGACCTGCCCGTCCTCCCCAGCGACCAGCTGCAGGAGGCGGCGACGGGTGGCGACCTCAGCCTGCAGGCGTGCGCGGACGACCCGCAGGTGGCCTACCACGCGATCCGCGACCTCACGCGGATGGCCCGGGGCGTCGCGAAGACACGCTGGACGGTGCTCGGGTTCGGCCGCGCCTCCGCCGGCAAGGGGCAGACGACGCCGCGGAACCT
This sequence comes from Acidobacteriota bacterium, assembly GCA_019352055.1. Classification (GTDB taxonomy): domain Bacteria; phylum Actinomycetota; class Actinomycetes; order Actinomycetales; family Microbacteriaceae; genus Amnibacterium. The sequence goes on along the minus strand of JABBOB010000115.1, from coordinate 499 downwards.
GCTGGGCTTCAAGGACGGCACGCGGAACATCAAGGAGGAGACGGACTTCTCGAAGTTCGTCTGGGTCGACGACGACCAGGCGTGGACCAGCGGCGGCAGCTACCAGGTCGTGCGGAAGATCCAGATGAACATCGAGACGTGGGACACCGACCCGGTGGGCGACCAGCAGGAGGTGTTCGGCCGCACCAAGGCCGTGGGCGCTCCGCTGACGGGCCGCAAGGAGTTCGACGCCCCCGACTTCGCGAAGGAGGCGGGCGGAGCGACGGTGATCCCGCAGCGCTCCCACGTCGCCCTGGCCGCGCACGAGAACAACGGCGGCGTCAAGATCCTCCGGCGCGGGTTCAACTACACCGACGGACTGAACCAGTACGGGCTGCTCGACGCCGGGCTGCTCTTCATCTCCTACCAGAACGATCCGCAGCACTTCATCACGCTGCAGACACGGCTCGGCAGCAGCGACCGGCTGAACGAGTACATCGCGCACGTCGGGTCCGCGATC
>JABBOB010000114.1 GCA_019352055.1 Acidobacteriota bacterium | reverse complement strand
AGGTGTCGCTGCCCCACTTCCGCGTGCTGGTGCTGCTCGAGACCGGCGGCCCCGCCCGCGTCGGGCGCCTGGCCGAGCAGCTGGGCGTCGTGTTCTCCACCTTCAGCCGGTCCCTGGACCGGCTCGAGGCCGGCGGCTGGGTCGAGCGGGCGCATGGCATCGCGGATCGACGGGAGATCACGGTGTCGATCTCCGCGCGCGGCCGTCGTCTCGTTCGGATGGTGACCTCGCAGCGCAGCACCGAGCTGGAGGTCGTCCTCGCTCGGGTGCCGGACGCGGACCGCGCCGTGCTTGAGCGCGCGTTCAGCGCCTTCGCGGACATCGCCGGAGAACCGACCCGCTCGGAGATGCTCGTCCTCGGGATCTGACCGCGACCGGAGCGCGGCGTCAGCACGACTCTCAGCGGATTCGACACCGCTCCTTGTACTGTTGCGACCATTGCGCATGTCGAACTGTTCTCGACGGTGAACCCGCGTCGGAGGCTTCTCATGGTCACATGTCCGACCTGCAACGACTCCGCCTCGGTCCAGATCGCAGCGGCCCCCGGGGGCGGCAGCCCGACGGCACCGCACTGGCGCGCGCGCTGCGACGACTGCGGCATGGAGTGGGGCTTCTCGGATCCCGACTGACCGGTCGCAGACCGACGCGGAGTGCGCGCATCGCCCTCTCCGCGCAGCGTGATGCAGGTCAGTCGGCGGTGGCGGACTCGGTCCCCTCGGCCTCGGCCGAGCCGCCCATCATGCGCAGCATCGGCCCGGAGCCGGAGCGGAAGAACCAGACCAGGAGGAACGCGGCCAGGGCCAGGAAGACGATGTTCAACCAGGTCGTGTAGTTCCAGCTGATCGACGACTCGAGCATCGAGACGTTCCGGTTCGAGGGCACCAGTCCGAGCGGGGTGAACAGCAGTTCGACGACGTATCCGGCGGCCGCCATCGCGAGGTAGAACGTCCCCGCGATCGCCGCCGCCGCGCGGGTCCCGTAATAGCGGCGGTAGATCAGCAGGATCGGGACGATGATGAGGTCGGCGAAGATGAACGACATCACGCCGCCGAAGCTGATGCCGCCGTTCCACAGCACCGCGGCCAGCGGCACGTTGCCGACCGAGCAGACGAAGCTCACGACCGCGATCAGGGGACCGATCAGCGGCCCCAGCACGAACGCGAGCGTCGGGTCGCGGGTCAGGAACACGGCCTGCAGGAACCCCCGCGGAACCCAGGCGGCGAACGCGCCCGCGATGAGCACGCCGATCACGACGTCGCGGATCACCGCCGCCCAGTCCATGACGAAGTACTGGCTGGTGGCCGTCAGCCCCGGTCTCGAGAACAGCCGACTGAGGAACGGCGCGTCCATGTGCACCGACATGTCCATCCCGGCATGCCCTTCCATCGAGCCGCCGAGCCCGCGATCGGCCTGCCGGCGCGCACCCTCGACGATGCGCTTGCGCATCCAGAGCCGGAACAGCAGGGCGACGAACAGGATCATCACGGGCCCCGCGACGAACTCCGCGAGGGTGAACTGCCACCCCATCGCGAGCGCCAGGATGATCCCGAGCTCCACGACGAGGTTGGTGGAGGCGATCTCGAAGACCATCGCGGACGTGAAGCCCGCGCCCTTGCGGAACAGGGAGCGGGCGAGCGCGACCGCCGCGTAGGAGCACGAGGAGGACGCCGCGCCGAGGCCGGCCGAGACGGCGAGCGCACGGGGTGCGTCACCCGCCATCAGCGCCGTGATCCGCTCTCGGCGCACCACCGCCTGGATCACCGCCGAGAGCGCGAACCCGAGGACGAGCGGCCAGAGGATCTCCCAGGCCATGCTGCCGGCCGACCCCAGCGCGCGCAGCACCAGGTCCCAGATCGTGCTCAGCACGTGTGCCTCCTCCGCCGCCCGCCGTGCTGGGAAATATACCCCTAGGGGGTACCCTTGCACGCCCGGCTGGGCGTCGCCCGCACCCTCAGTCCGCGAGCACCGCAGCGGTCTGCAGCATGAACGCGTGCACGAACGCCTGGGGCACGTTGCCGCGGAGCTGCCGCTGCCGCACGTCGTACTCCTCGCTGAAGGTCCCGGGCGGCCCGCAGGCGGCCCGGTTCCGTTCGAACCACCGCGCCGCGGCGAGGCGGTCGCCCCGCTGGTGCAGCGCCGCACTGGTGATGAACCCGCAGAGTAGGAACGCACCCTCGGCCGCACCGAGCGGGCCGGAGCCGGCGTGGAAGCGGTACATGTACTCCTCCCGACCGAGCTCGGCGAGCGCGGCATCGAGGGTCCGGCTGCTGCGCGGGTCCTCGGCGGGGAGCGCGCCGCGGACGGCACCGAGCAGGAGGGCGGCGTCGAGACCCGGGTCGTCGATGGCTCGCTGCCAGCGCCCCGACGAGTGCAGCTGCCGGGCGTCGGCGTCGCGCAGCATCGAGTCCGCGAGCGCCAGCCACCGCGCGGCCTGCGAGGCCGGGGCCTGCTTCGCCACCGCCTTCAGGCCGGCGACGCAGACGAGAGCGGAGTGCGTCCAGTGCCGGGCGTCCAGCTCCCAGATGCCGTTGTCGGGGTCGCCCCTCCGGGACTCGATCACCGAGACCGCGACCTCCACGGCACGCCAGCGCTCCCCGTCGAGCAGGCCCTGCTCTCCGGCTGCGGCGAACAGCAGCAGGCTCTCGCCGAGCGAGTCGAGCTGGAACTGCGTGTTGACGTGGTTGCCGAGGATCGGGTCGCCCCCGGGATAGCCGGGGAGATCGAGGCGACGCTGGTCCGGCACCGCGCCGCCGGTCACCAGGTACGCGGGCTTCAGCTGCACCCCGTCGACGAGCAGGCGCTCGCTGACGAACCGGACGGCGTCGTCGAGCAGCCGAGTCGCGCCGACCGCCGCCGCGGCCTGCCCCGCGTAGCACTGGTCGCGGATCCACGCGTAGCGGTAGTCGTAGCTGCGCCCGCGATCGGCTCGCTCCGGCAGACCCATGGTGGCTGCCGCGACCATCGCTCCCGTCGACGCGGTCAGACCCGTCAGGACCGCCAGGGCGTGGCGCGCGTCGGGCTCCGCGACGGTCCCGAGGCGGTCGGGCACGGCGTCACGCCATCCCTGCTCGGTCCGCCGCCAGAGCACCTCGGGGCTGGGAGGGGCGTCGTCGAACCGGCGATCCGAGACCTCCAGCAGCAGGTCGTGCCGCATCCCCTGCTGGAGCTCGACCTGCAGCTGCAGTCCGCCGTCGTCCGCGGGGAGGGCGTGCGCGGCACCGGACCACCGGACCCAGAGCTGCCCGCAGCGACCGGTCCACACGCCGCGGTCCAGTCGCAGCTCCCGGATCGGCTGGGCACCGAACCCGGCCGCCGGCGCGAAGTCGACGTGCACGGAGCAGGGGTTCCGAACCGCCTCGATCCGCCGGAGCAGGCGCACCACCTTCGGGTCCCCCGGCAGGGCCAACGCATCCCGGCACTCCACGATGCCGGACCCGGTGACCCACCGGTTGCGCCAGATGAGCCCGCCCGGTTCGGAGTGGCCGCCCCAGGTGGAGGTGCCGTCGTCCGGTGCGACGCGGTACACGCCGCCGCCGCCGAGCAGCGAGGCGAAGAGCGCGTCCGAGTGCCAGGCCGGCGCGCACAGCCACCCGATGTCGCCGTCGGGTGCGATCAGCGCGCCCCGCTCGCCGTCGGCGATCAGCGCGAGCTC
>JABBOB010000113.1:2132-3656 GCA_019352055.1 Acidobacteriota bacterium | reverse complement strand
TGATGGGGCCGAACGGCCACCATCTGGACCACGACGAGGTGCGGCGCAGGGCCGATCGGCTCGGGACGCAGGACGTCACGGTCGCCGTCCGGGTGGCCCGGTTCCGGCGCTGAGCCCGGCGGACGTCGGGGCGGCGTCGCCTACCGTGACGCCGTGACCTCCGCGCCGACCACGGCCCATCGTCGCGCCGACGGCTCCGCGGATCTCGGCGACTACGCCGCGATCGGCGACGGTCGCACCGTCGCGCTCATCGCCCGCGACGGCCGGATCGACTGGCTCCCCGTGCCGGCGATGGACTCCGGACCGCTCTTCGCCGCCCTGATCGACGCCGACGATGGCGGGTGCTTCGTGCTGCAGCCGGAGGCGCCGTTCACCGTCGAGCGCTCGTACCTGGACGGCACGAACGTGCTGCGCACCCGCTTCACCTGCGCGTCCGGGGTCGTCGAGGTGACCGACGCGCTCGTCACCGGGGTCGCGGGACGGCTGCCGTGGATGCAGCTCGTCCGCCGTGTCGACGGCGTCCGGGGCGCCGTGGCGATGCGCTGGCTCGTCGAGCCGGGGAACGTGCTCGGCGACCACGAGGTCACCCGGGTCGACGTCCCGGGAGCGCCGCTGATCCGCGCGGGTGATACGCACATCGCGGTGACCGGATCGGGGATCGGCGCGGAGGACCCGGAGCGGAGCGACGGGCCCGCGACCGATACGCCCCCCGCTCTGCGCGGCTCGTTCACCACCTCCGCCGGTTCGCGCCACGTGCTGTGCCTCGCCGGCACCGAGGGCGAGCCGATCCGCGTGCCCGACCCCGCCATCGCAGACGCCTCCGTCGACCGGACCGTCGCGGCCTGGCAGGACTGGTCGGCGGTGTTCACCTGGGACGGTCCGTGGGCCGACCAGGTGCACCGCAGCACGCTCGCCCTCAAGCTGCTCACCTTCAGCCCGTCGGGCGCGATCGCGGCCGCCGCGACCACCTCGCTCCCGGAGTCGCTGCACGGCGGCAAGAACTGGGACTACCGGTACGCCTGGGTGCGCGACCTGGCCTACTCCGTCGACGCCTTCCTCCGATTCGGGCTGCGCGAGGAACCGCACGCCGCGGTCTCGTGGCTGCTCCGGGCGCTCAAGGCGAACACGCGCGACGGCATCGCCGTGCTCCTGTCGCTCGGCGGTGAGCAGATCGACGGCGTGCGCATCGAGCGGGCCCGGGGATGGCGCGGCATCGGGCCCGTCGTGAGCGGCAACGCGGCGAGCGGGCAGCTGCAGCTGGGCGTGTACGCCGACCTCATCGGCATCATGCGCGCGTACACGGCCGACGGGAACCTCCTCGACGCGACGTCGAGCGAGCTGATCGCGCGCCTCGCCGACGAGGTCTGCGAGCGCTGGAAGCGCAAGGACTCCGGGATGTGGGAGCTGTCCCGGATCCGCCACTACGTCTCGAGCAAGATGGGCTGCTGGCAGGCGCTCGACGCGGCGTGCTCGCTGCACGACATGGGCGCGATCCGCCCGCCTGCCGGCGGCCGGGAGCGCTGG
>JABBOB010000113.1:0-2122 GCA_019352055.1 Acidobacteriota bacterium | reverse complement strand
CGGCTGGGACGAGCGGCGGGGCGCGTACGTGATGGCCAAGGGGTCGAGCGCGCTCGACGCCTCCGTGCTGCTGCACACCGTCAGCGGCTTCGACCGGGGCGAGCGGATGTCCCGCACGATCGACGCGCTGCGGGAGGAGCTCGGGCGCGGGCCGCTGCTGTACCGCTACTCGGGGATGGAGCGGGAGGAGGGCACGTTCACCGCGTGCGCGTTCTGGACCGCGTCGGCGCTCGCGTGCGTCGGTCGGCTGGACGAGGCGCGGGCGCTCATGGACGAGCTGGTGGCGACCGTGCCGAACGACGTCGGCATCATGGCGGAGATGGTCGACGAGCGCACCGGCGCCTCCCTGGGCAACCTGCCGCAGGCGCTCAGCCACCTGGCGCTGGTGCAGGCGGCGAGCGTCATCCGCGAGCTCTCCTGACGGCTCGGCAGCATCTTTCACGGATCAGGCCGGTTTCGCCGACACGCCGTATCCGACCGCTTCGCGCTCGGCGAGTCGCGAATCGAGCCTGATCGGTGAAAAGTCAGCGGAGGAGTGCGGCGCCCTCGAGCACGCGGTCGACCGACTCCTGCTCGCCGATCGAGATCCGGATCCCGTCCCCGGGGAACGCCCGCACCACGACGCCGTGCTCGTGGAACACGTCGTCGGCCGCAGCGGTGGCCCCACCGAGCGCGAGCCACACGAAGTTGCCCTGCGCGTCCGGGACGTCGAAGCCGAGTGCGCGCAGCCCCTCCACGAGGCGGCTGCGCGTGACGACGATGTCCGCGACGCGATCGAGCAGCAGGTCCTCGTGGTCGAGTGCGACCAGCCCCGCCAGCTGGGCCTGGCCCGTCACGGAGAGCGGTATCGCGACGGCGCGGGCGGCGTCGAGGATGTGCTCCGGACCGACGGCGTAGCCCAGGCGCAGGCCGGCCAGCCCCCATGCCTTGGAGAACGTGCGGAGCAGCACGAGATTCGGGTACCGGCCGATCAGCGTGGAGCCGTCGACGGCCTCCGGATCGCGCACGAACTCGAAGTACGCCTCGTCGAGCAGCACGAGCACGTCGGACGGGATCCGCGTCATGAAGCGCTCGAACTCCGCGCTCCAGACGATCGGGCCGGTCGGGTTGTTCGGCGTGCACACGATCACCGCGCGCGTACCGTCCGTCACGGCGTCCGCCATCGCGTCGAGGTCGTGCCTGGCACCTGGTCCCAGCGGCACCTGCACGCTCGTGCCACCGGCGACCGTGACGAGCCCCGGGTACGCCTCGAACGACCGCCAGGCGTAGACGACCTCGCTGCCCGGCTCGCACACGGCGAGCAGGAACTGGCTGAGCAGCGCCACCGATCCGGCGCCGAGGTGGACCTCCTGCGCGCCGACCCCGAACCGCTCGCCCAGCTTCGCGCGGAGCGCCGGGCCGGTCGCGTCCGGGTAACGGTTCACCTCCGCGCGGGCGACCGCCTCCACGATCTCGACGAGCGGACCGAAGGGGTTCTCGTTCGACGACAGCTTGTAGCCGTCGGCGACGGCCTGCCTGCCCTGCCGGTACGCGGGCAGCGCGGCGATCTCGGGACGCATCCGGAGGGGGGAGTCGGCCATCCCTCGAGCGTATTGGGCTCGTGTCGCCGGTCCGGGCACGGATCCGCCCCGACGTGCGCCCGAAGCGGCCACGCCGCCGCCTCCTAGGCTCGGGACGTGCGAGACGACGCCCTGTCCATCCCCGTCGACGCGACCGCCGCCGCCGCGCTGTCCGCGCGCGGATTGCGGATGGCGGTCGTCGACCCCGCCGACGAGGCTGGCGTGCGCGCCTGGATCGAGGCCGACGCGCGCGGGTTCCACGACGCCGCTCCGTCCGACGAGCTCCTCGCCGAACTGCGGGGCGACTTCCCGGGCCAGCGCAGCGTCGGCGTGTTCGACGAGACCCTCGCCGAGCCGGCGATCCCGATCGCGACGATCACCTCCTGGCCCGCGGCACTCACCGTGCCGGGCGGCGAGGTCGCCTCGTGGGCGATCAGCGGGGTCACCGTCGCGCCCACCCACCGCCGCCGCGGGATCGCCCGCGCGATGCTCGAGTCGGAGCTGCGGGTCGCCGTCGACGCGGAGGCGGCGCTCGCGATCCTCACCGTGTCGGAGGCGACGAT
>JABBOB010000007.1 GCA_019352055.1 Acidobacteriota bacterium | reverse complement strand
AGGCGGACCTCGCGGTCGCACTCGGCGTCCCCGTAGGTCGCATCGACTCGATCATCGACTTCGAGGCCGGGAGCCGGCTCGGGATCCACAACGACGGCATGTACCAGCTGCACGACATCCGGGCGGCGGTCGTGCGATTCGCCGACCTCGTGGCGACCGGGGAGGTCCGCTCGCCGGTGAAGGCACGCTTCCCGCTGGAACAGGTGCAACAGGCGTACCGGGCCCTCGCGGAGGCGCCCGGCGTCGGCAAGGTCGTCCTCGACATCTCCGACGACGCGGACCCCACCGCAGGAGGCCCACAGTGACCGCCTCGAGTGGTTCAGCCCCCGACGCCGGATCGAAAGCGCCGCTTCGAGTGGCCGTCTTCGATGTGCTGGGCACCGTGGTCGACGAGCGCGGCAGCTTCCGGTCCGCTGTCCGGTCGACGGGCGCATCCCCGGATCCGACGGCACCGATCGTCTTCGCAGACCGCTGGCTGGACATGGTCAGCAACGACGTCCGCTCGATCGCGTCTCGGACTGCTCCTTGGAGGCCTTGGGACGAGGTGGTAGCGGATGCGCTCGTCCGGCAAACGCCTCGGATCGACGACCCGCTGCGCACCGAGCTGTCCCTCGTCGGGCACCGACTCCGAGCGTGGCCGGACAGCCGTGCCGGGCTCGAGGCGCTCCAGAATCACCTTGATGTGATCGCCCTGTCGAACGCCGGCATCACCCCGCTCATGGACACGTCGCGAGTCAACGGACTGCGGTGGAGCGCGGTCTTCTCCAGCGAGATCATCCACAGCGCGAAACCGGATCCGCGGGTGTATCGATTCCTCCTCGACCTGCTCCGGATCGAACCCGAGGCCGTCGTGATGGTGGCGGCGCACCCTTGGGACCTGCGCGCCGCGGCGGAGCAGGGGATGCGGACCGCCTACGTCTCACGACCCGGAGAGGGGAAGCCGGACGAGGGCGACCGATTCACCTGGTACGCCGAGGACCTCATCGATCTCGCGCGACAGCTGACCGAATAGCCGAGGGTCCGATCCGGTGGCCCGGTGACGGCCGGGAGCTGGGCGCAGGCCGCCTCCCCGACCACGACGACCGGGCGGGTGGGCGGTGCGGGCAGTGCCCGGCTTCCACGGATCGCCCGGACCGGCACGATGCGGCACGTGCAGCGGCTCGCCGGTCACTCAACGAGATGGCGAGCCACACGTCTCGAGAAGTCGTGTCGAGACCCTCCAGAGTTCGCGCGCAGCGTCCGGGTCGAGGGCCCAGCGCTTCACTCCATGGGGGTGATCGGCAAGGAGTGCGTCGTCCGGGACCGTGTACGCCTCACGGCAGTCGTCGAGGTAGTGCCCTCCGGTGTGGGCGAACGCGGGGTGGATCGCGGCGGTGAGTGTTGTCGCGGCACCCTGATCGGGCGTCTTGTACCGAAACGTGCCTGCAGCCTCCGCGGCAGCCAGGGACGCCCTCTGCTCGGGGGTGAAGTTCCGCTGCAGGCCGCTTGCCACGCCGCCGGGATTCGCCGTGTTGGCGATCACGCCGTGGTCACGCCAACGGCGGGTCGACTCGACGGAGAACAGCGAGTTCGCGGTCTTCGACTGCGCGTACGCGATCTGCGGCTGATACGGCCGCTGCTGGAACTGCAGGTCGTCGAAGTCGAGGTTCGCTCGCATCAGGGCGGTGGAGCTGACGTTCACGATGCGGGCGCCGCCACGATCCCCGGCGCCGAGTCGAAGCGCTCGGTGCAGTCGGCGGGTGAGTGCGAAGTGTCCCAGGTAGTTGGTCGCGAACTGCAGCTCGAGCCCCTGGGGCGTCCGCTCGAGTCCGCCTGTCACGATGCCGGCGTTGTTGATCAGCAGGTGCAGCGGGCCGTCCCAGTCCGCCGCGAACTGCGCGATCGACCGCAGGTCGGCGAGGTCCAGCCGCGAGATCCGCACGCGTGCTCGCGCGGGCGCCGAGAATGTGCGGATGCCCTCTGCGGCGGCGGCGATGGTGCGTGCGGCGATGGTGACGTCCGCCCCGGCTTCGACCAGTGCCCGCGTCGTGGCCAGCCCGATCCCGGATCCACCTCCCGTCACCACAGCGCGGAGGCCGGAGAGATCCCGCCCGGCGACGACCTGCGTCGCTGTGCTCGACCCGTCGTACTCCGTCGTGATGAGGTCGGGTGCGGACGTCAGGGAGGAGACCATCGAGCGAGTATACGATGTAGACACATTCTGTCTAATGAGGAAGGTTGTGCGGATGGCGGAGGAGATCCAGGCTCGACGGAGCGCGGTGCTCGAGTCCGCGCTCCGCACCTTCGCCCGTTCCGGCTATCGCGCGACCTCCATGGGCGACGTGGCGCGACGCGCGCAGATCTCCCGTCCCGGCCTCTATCTGTACTTCCCGTCGAAGGCCGAGCTCTTTCGAGCGGCCGTCGAGCACGCCCTCGCCCGCGACGTCGCCCGCTGCGAAGCACTGCTCGGCGACTCGTCGATGGCGCTCCGCGAGCGGATCGAGGGCGCGTTCGATCTGTGGAGCGGTCAATACGTGGGGCCCTTGGCCGATGATCTCGAGGGGCTGCTGCAACGAGATGCCGCACTGCTCGAAGACATCCCGCAGCGCTACTCGGCGCGATTCGCTTCGGCGCTCACCGGCGCACTGAGATCGGCACCCGCCGGCGCGCTGTCCGTCGATCGTGTGAGCGAGGATTGGACGCTCGACCTGCTCCTGTCGCTCGCGACCGGTCTCAAGCATCGTGCGACCGATCCCGGTGACTTCTCCGCGCGGATGAGCAGGGCACTCGCGATCGTCCTGCGCTGATCGGTCCCGATGACGGGCCGTCGGAGCCGGATGGTCGCCCTCAACCCCGTTCTCGACACCGCGACCGCCTGCACCGTTCGAGTGAACTCCGGGGATGGGTCCGTCCGGCCGTCGAACCGTTCGAGCGCTCTTCCTAGCGTCGGTCGCAGCCCCGGACGCCCGGGCTGGATCCGGAAGGAAGCCCGACACGATGACCTCCACTCCCACGATGCCGACGATCCGCAGGCGCGGACCTGCTGATCTGATCCGCAGACACCCGCTAATCGCCTTCTTCGTCCTGGCCCTCGGTCTCAGCTGGGTGGCGTGGACCCCCTACGTGCTGTCCCGCAACGGCATCGGCGTCTGGGACTTCGCGTTCCCGACCCTGCTGGGCAGCAGCCAGTTCACCGGGATGCTGTTCGGCGCCTACCTCGGCCCGCTCGGTGCCGCGTTCCTCGTGACCGCGATCACCGGGGGGCGCAGCGGTCTCCGCACCTGGGTGGGCCGGCTGCTCCGCTGGCGGGTCGCGCCCCGGTACTACCTCCTCGGGCTGCTCGGCGTGCCGGTCGCCGTCCTCGCCCTCGGCGCCTCTTCAGCGGCGGCGACGTGCGCGCACCCGGCGCGCTCGCGATCGCCTCCCTGGTACCCGGGCTGATCCTCCAGCTGCTGACGACCGGGCTCGCGGAGGAGCCGGGGTGGCGGGACTTCGCACTCGCGCCGTTGCAGGACCGCTTCGGCCCGCTGGGCGCTGCGGCCGTGCTCGGCCCGCTCTGGGGCATCTGGCACCTGCCGCTGTTCCTCACCGAGTGGGGCGGCTTCCCTGCGGTCGAGTGGTACCGGGTCGTTGAGTTCCTGGCGTTCTGCATCGCCTTCAACGTCATCATCGCGTGGCTCTTCAACCGCTCCGGTCAGAGCCTCCCGGTCGTGATGCTCTTCCACGTGAGCCTCAACAACGCGGTGTCCATGAACGCCCACGGCGCGACGGAACTCCTGACCGCACGCGAGCGGGAGATCCTGGGCCTGCTCGCGCAAGGGATGTCCAACGAGGAGATCGCAGCCGCGCTCGTCGTCGAGGTGTCGACGGTCAAGTCGCACCTCGCCCGCATGCTCCCGAAGCTCGGGGTCCGCTCCCGGCTGCAAGCCGTCGTCTGGGCCTACCAGAACCGGGTGGTCGACCTTCCGGAATAGCGGGCCACCGGCTCCTCGTCCCCGCAGCAGTCCTGTGCCGCCGACCCGTCCGGGCAATACCCCTCCGGGATGGGAGCGGGGCATCCGGCACCGCTGCTGACGCGACTACTGTTACGGTGTGTATATACAGCGAGAGGAGGTCGCGTGCAGATCCTGCTGTCGAGCACGAGCTCGGTACCGATGTACGAGCAGATCAAGACCCAGATCCGCCATGCGATCAACGGGGGAGAGCTCCCCGAGGGGGCCCTGCTTCCCTCCCTCCGGCAGCTCGCTGCGCAGCTGCGGGTGAGCGTGATCACCGTCACTCGCGCCTACAACGACCTCGTGGCGGAGGAACTCGTCCGGAACGAGCACGGACGCGGGTTCGTCGTCCGCGCGATCGACACCGATCGCGCCCGGGACGCGCTGGCGGCTCGGGTCGACACGGCGACCGACGAACTCGTCTCCGCGGCGCGAGCGGCACGAATGGACATCGACGACATCCGAAGGAAGGTCGAGGACGCATGGAACCGACAGTGACCGAGAACGCGGTGGCGATCCGATCCGTCAGCAAGCGACGGGGGACGTTCGCGCTGCGCGACGTCGACGTCAGCATCCCGACCGGATTCGTCACCGGTCTCGTCGGGCCGAACGGCGCCGGGAAGACGACGCTCGTGAAGGCGATCCTGGGGCTCATCGACGTCGACCGCGGCTCGATCGCCCTGTTCGGCGATCGGGCCCCCGCCGATCCGGAGACCCGCGACCGGATCGGTGTCGTGCTCGACCAGATCACGGCGGCGCCGGAGTGGCGCGTCGAGTCCATCGGTCGGAAGGTCGGCCTGCTGTACGGCCGCTGGGACGATCGGCGGTTCCACGAGCTGCTCGACCGCTTCGCCGTCCCGCGCGCGAACCGCATCGGCGCGCTGTCCCGCGGCCAGACCGTGAAGCTGTCGCTCGCGATGGCGCTCGCCCATGCGCCGCAGCTGCTCGTGCTCGACGAGCCGTCGAGCGGCCTCGACCCCGTGGCGCGGCGCGAGCTCGCCGACGTCATCCGCGAGTTCATGATCGAGCCGGATCACACGGTGCTCTTCTCGACGCACATCACCAGCGAGCTCGACGACCTCGCCGACCACGTCGTCGTGATGAGTCGCGGCGAGGTCGCCTACGCGGGGGTGCTCGACGACCTGCACGAGCAGTTCGCGGTCGTCCGAGGGGCGGGCGGGTTCCCCCCTGCTGCGCTCCCGTCGACGATCGGGCTGCGCCGCGACACGAGCGGGCGCTGGGAGGGGCTCATCCGCGCCGAGGACACCAGGTGGTTCGGCCCGGAGGTCGTCATCGACCAGGCCAGCACCGACGACGTCGTCGTCCATCTCGCCGAACCGGCGGGGACCGACCGGAAGGACATCTCCGCATGAGCACCGCACCCGCACGCTTCGTCCGCTTCGATCTGACGATGATCGCGACCACGCAGCCCCTTCGGGTCGTGCTGCCGATCATCCTGACGGGCGTGTTCTGCGTGACGCTGCCGGTTCCGGGCATCGGGATCGTCGTCGGCGCGGTCCTCGCGTCGATCTCCGTCTCGGTGCCGTTCCAGGGGGACGAACGCGGGCGGCTCGACGTGCTGTACGGCATCGCACCCGTCGGCCGCATCGCCGTGGTCCTCGGGCGGTACGTCACCTTGCTCGTGTTCGCCATCGTGACGACCGGTGTCGGCGCCGTGACGTCGGTCGTGGTGGGTGCTGCGCGGCACCAGGACCTCGGCTGGCCCCTCGTCTCGACGATGCTCCTGGTGGCGTTCGGCAGCGTGAGCGTCGCGATCGCGGTGCAGGTGCCCTGGTTCTTCGCGCTCGGGTTCACCCGCGGCCGGCCGATGATCTACGTCCCCGTCGGCATCCTGGCGATCCTCGGCTTCGTCACCGGCCAGACCGGCCTGCTCGACGGGACGACCGGACTCGCCCCCGGCGTGCCGCCCCTCGTCGTGACCGCCGCGGTCCTCATCGGCGGCGTCGCACTGCTGGCCGGGTCCGCCGCCGTCGCCGTGCACTTCTACCGGCGCCGCGAGCTCTGAGGTCCCCGGACGATCGGAGCAGCGTGCCGGATCAGCGTCTGAGCAGGCTCGATCGCGCCTGGCAGAACCACCATGGGACGCAGCAGGGGCCGGTCTCCCAGGAGACCGGCCCCTCCGTCGCGGAGCGAGGTCGTTCAGACGCGGAAGCCGCGCTGGCGACGGACGAACTTCCGGAGCATCGCGATCGTCTGCACGATGGTGAGCACCGCCAGCACCGTCCAGCCGAGGGTGAGGAGCCCGCTCCGCCACGCGACGTCGAGCTGGATCCACCCCCACGCGGTCGCGGCTGCCGCGGTGCCCGCACCCAGGACGCCGAGCAGCCATGAGGCTCCGGCGCCCGCGCCGTTGCCGTTCTCGGCGTTGGCCTGCGCGGCCCAGTTGTCCCGCTCCGTCCGAGTGATGACCTGCGCCCACGCCTTCACGAAGTGCACGCCCCGCATGAGCATGTACACCTCACCGGGCACGAACAGGAGCGCGTAGACCACGTCTCGCCCCGTCCAGCCCTTCATGCTCGTGGCGATGCGCAGGTTGAGCAGCACGGACACGACGGGCGGCACGGACCACCACCAGGCGAACTGGAACGCGTTCATCGACAGAGCACCTGCGACGAGTGCGAGGAACATCACCCGGGAGGCGAGGTTCGCGACCATGCCCAGGTTCTCGCGCCAACGAAGGCGCAGGTTGGGGTGCAGCGGCTTCTCGAGGATCAGCTCGACACCACCCGCGTTCCACTTGACCTGCTGGGCGTCGAGCGAACGGATGGTCGTCATGGCCCCGACGCTCGCGCGGGCCTTCGCGGAGATCTTGGTCCGGAAGCCGGCCGAGCGCAGCTGGAGCGAGAGCAGCGAGTCCTCGATCTCGGAGTCCACGACCCAGGGTGCGTCCTGGTGGTTCTCGGCCATCGTGCGGCGCATCGCCGCGACGTTCAGCAACGAGCACTGCCCGCCCAGGACCGCCATGTTGCGGCTGCGGAGCAGGTTGTCCATGTTGAAACCGGCGAACTGGAAGCGCTGCGAGCGCACGAGGAAGTGCTGCAACGGCCCGCGGGCCACGGTCTGGTCGAAGCCGTAGATCGCCGAGATGCCGCCGATCCGGCTGTCGTCGATCATCTCGGCGGTCAGGTGCTGCAGGCAGTGGCGGTCGAGCACGGTATCCGCGTCGACGCCGAGGATGTAGTCGAACTCCTTCGCCATCGCCCATCCGAAGTTCAACGCGCCGACCTTCTTGTCCGGCACGTCGCCGAGGTCGATGGTCGTCACGGTGGTGGCGTAGTCGATGTCCCGCAGGGTGGCCCGGTGGGTGCCGTCGAACTCTCGAGCGACGAAGTACGTCTCGTCGGTGGAGTTGTTGACGAGCACGAAGATCGCCTCCGGCGGGCGCGTCTGAGCGAGCAGCGACGTGATCGTCGCGGCGATGCTCTCCTCCTCGTTGTACGCGGGCAGGATCGCCGCGACGCGGACGTCCTGGATCCGACGCTTCGCGGGCACGGTGAGCAGGCTCTCGAGAGACAGCGTCTCCAGAGACAGGGTTTCGGGGGTCACTGATCGTCTTTCGGGGGGAGGATCCGAGCCGCGACAGAGGGGAGCGATCTCGAATCGAACTGACGCAGGAGGTGTGGGTGCACCGCCGCCGACGCGCTGGGGAACGCGTTGCCACGACCGTACGGAGGAGCCGCACCCGCTCGGCAGCCCCACATCGGGTGCGCCCCGAGCAAGGGGTGCTCCCGGCCGATGACGCCGATGCGGCTCGGACGTCGTGAGCGGCGGTCCCTCATCGAGGGGAGGACCCGTCTTCAACCGTGTGGAGAGCTCAGGAGTCGAACCCGACCAGGCACCCCGCGAGGCGCGCTCCCCCTGCTGCGACGTCCGCGCAGGAAGCCCGATCCTTCCATATCGCCCCCGTGGGGACGGGTCCGGTCCCCCTGGTTCCAGAGCGGGGCGATCGTCAGGTCGCCCCGCTCGCCTCGACGGCGTGTCGACCGCCGCGACGCCCGCGCGTGGACGTCGCCGGGATCACGGTCGACCTCGGTCGCCGCGCGGGCGGTGGCATGAGGACGGCGAACGCGATCAGCCCCAGGAGCCCGACGGTGCGCAGGACGGCTCGCGCCTCCGGGAAGTCGACGAGCAGGTAGGACGGGAGGTAGACGAGCAGCACGACCACCGCGGTGGTCGCCCCCGATCGCCACCGCGCCGCCGTCTGCGCGGTCACGAGGTCGAACAGCACGCTGCCGAGCAGCAGGCCCGAGTCGTAGTAGGGCTGCGTCGCGGGATCCAGCAGCAGTCGCACGGCGATGACCACGACCAGCGCCGCGTGCCATCGCCCGGTGCGGACCAGGAGCAGCGCGAGCAGCGCTCCGACGCCGAACTGCGCAGGGCGGCACCACGCGGGCGTGGACGAGCCCGCGAGCGAGAACAGGTGCAGCGTCGAGGCCGGGTCGACCCGGATGACGAAGCGGGTCACCTGCATGATCGCCGGATCGAGTGCGAGGAACGGCAGCCATGCCGCGGCGACGACGACGAGCATCACGACGATCGCCGCGATCCGGCGGCGGCTCATGGGCCGCATGAGCAGCACGACCGCGAACGGCGCCGCCCATGGCTTGAAATCGATGGCGAGGGCGAAGAGCACCCCGGCGAGGACGAGTCGGTCGGCCCTCGCGAAGCGCACCGCGACCAGTCCGCAGAAGAGCGCCATGACGTCGTCCATGTGACCGAACCGCACCGCCACCTCGAGCCACCCGACGAGGAACACGGCGCTGAGGACGAGCCAGCGAGTGGCGTCCCGGCGCGTGACCGGGGGCACGAGAGCGCGGAGCTCCCGGACGGCGAGCAGGCCGACTCCGGCCATCGCGGCGGCGGCGACCACGCGTCCGGCCTCCGCGGGCAGGAGCGAGAACGGCTGAGCCACGATGAACGTCAACGGGCCCATCTGCAGCTCGGGGTGCCGCCCGTACAGCTCGAACCAGGTGGGGGAGCGGAGCACGGCGGAGCCGGTCATCACGTAGTGCCACGAGTACATGTGGGTGTGCGAGAGCAGGATCTCGACGGCCGTCCAGACGATGAGCCAGACGATCAGGAACGTCCTGGGGGCGACCAGGAGCCGTGCCCGCAGCCCGGCGATCGTGGTGACGGCGCGCCGGGGCAGCGGGGGCGGTCGCAGCGCTCTTCGCCGGGAAGGAGCCGGCGGCACGGGGAGACGATGCGTCATCGGGACCCGAGCAGGGGTGCAGGCCGGGGATCCCGGCGGCGGTCGCACCGCCGTGGCCGAGGACGGAGGCCGACGCGGGCGCCGGGGTGCCGCTCCACGAAGCGGTCCTGGCCGGAGGTCGCGATCGGGCCCGTGGCAGCCCCCGTGCAGGTGCTCAGATGCCCCACCACCGCACGAGGTGATCGAACCCCCAGGCGAGGCTCAGGCTGCCGACGCGCCAGTTGTGCCGCAGTCCGGGCAGCATCCACAGATGCGTCGTCATGCCTGCTGCGCGTGCGCGGGCGGCCATCACGGGGGCGACCCGGCCGTAGTACTTGTCGAGCGCGCCCGCGGCGAAGTAGGCCTGCTCGGCCGGGTAGCGGTGGTGGGAGAGCAGCCAGGCCGGCGTCGCGTGCAGGTAGGCGGTGGTGCTGCCGCCGAAGCCGACCTCGATGGTGTGCCGGAGCGAGCCGTTGACGGGGGCGATCTCCCCGGAGGCGTCGACGAGCGAGCCGAAGATCTCCGGGTGTCCCGCGGCGAACTGGATCGCGCACGTGCCGCCCTCGGAGAACCCGGCGACGGTCCAGGCCTTCCGGTCCGTCTCGACGGGGAGGTGGCTGAGGATCCAGTCGCGGACGTCGTGCAGGACGTAGGTGGCGGCGTTGCCGAACGTGCGGGAGTCGACGCACATGGGGTTGGCGGAGGCGGGGCCGAGCTGATCCGGGACGACGACGATCGGCGCGACGCCGTGATGGTGCGCGGCGATGCGGTCCATCGTCGCCCGGAGGTTCCCGCTCCGGACGAGGTCGGCCGGGCCGGACCCCCGGCTCTGCCCGGTCAGCATGACGATCACAGGCAGCCGCACCGGCCGTGGAACGAGGGCCGCCGGGGGGAGGTAGACGACCGCGGGTCGGGCGACGAAGCGCGACGTCGTCGCCGGGATGACGACCGAGCCGATCTCGCCGTGGCGGGGCTCCGGGGCGCCGGGAACCGGATGGGCCGCCACCTGCAGCGCCGCCGGGAACAGCGGAATGCGCAGCCTCGCGATCCCGGGATACCCGCGGCCGCCCGAGACGGCTGAGGTCGTCCAGGTGGGCAGGGTGCTCGTGGGCGTCGGCGTCGGCCGACTCGTCGCCGTCGGCGCCGCGGCGGCGTGAGCGCTCACCGGCCACAGCGCGCCGGACGTGATCGAGAGGGCGACGGAGGCGGCCGCCATGACCAGCGCCGCGGACGCCCGCACCTTCACCGACCGGCGCCGCGCGAGGCAGGAGAGGCTCAGCAGGATCGCGAAGGCCGCCGTCGCGACGGCGACGACGGCGATCACAGCGGCTGGCACGCGCGAATCATCCCACCGCCAGCAGAACTGCTCGGCACGAGCCGGTCGCCCGCCACGACGCATTCATCCTGCACAAAGACGCAATGCAGGTCGACAGGGTCGGAGCGAGCCGGAGCGCGCAGGGGCGCGGGCCGGTGCGCCGTCGGCGGGGTCGCCGGAGGACCGGACCTGGGAGACCGTGAGACACCGGGGCGCATGATTCCCCCACGAGGACGCCGGCGGTGCGGCTCCGCGGAGCGATCAGGAGGAGCGGACATGGTGGACAAGACCGACACCAGCAGCCATCACATGGCGGGCGACCTGCCGGCGGGCGGGACCCGTCTCGGTGGGGCCTTCGGTGAACCGCCGTCGCTGGAGGCCTGGTACCCCCAGCGTCTCCGCGTCGAGCTGCTGCACCGCAACAGCCTCGACGCCGATCCGCTCGGCCGCGACTTCGACTACGCCGCGGCGTTCGCGACGATCGACCTCGAGGAGCTGAAACGGGACATCAGGCAGCTGCTGACCACCTCCGTCGACTGGTGGCCGGCGGACTACGGCAACTACGGTCCGCAGATGATCCGGATGGCCTGGCACGCGGCCGGCACCTACCGGATCGCCGACGGGCGCGGCGGCGCCGGGACGGCGATGCAGCGCTTCGCGCCGATCAGCAGCTGGTGGGACAACGGCAACACCGACAAGTCGCGCCGGCTGCTCCAGCCGATCAAGCACCGCTACGGCAACGCCCTCTCCTGGGCGGACCTGATGGTGCTCACCGGCAACTGCGCGCTCGAGCTGATGGGCCTGCCGATCTCCGGGTTCGGCGGTGGCCGGCTCGACGCGTGGGAGGCGGACGACGGCACCTGGTGGGGTCCGGAGGTGTGGAACCCGCACGACGTGTCGAGCTACGACGGCATGGTGCAGCGCGACAAGCGCTGGCACGGGACGAACGGCGACGCGGACTACGACCTGCAGAGCCCCCTGGCGGCCTCCCACCAGGCGCTCATCTACGTCAACCCGGAGGGCCCCTACGCGAACGGCGACCCGATGGGATCGGCGCGCGACATCCGCACCACCTTCACCCGCATGGCGATGAACGACGAGGAGACGGTCGCGCTCGTGGCGGGCGGCCATGCGTTCGGCAAGAGCCACGGCATGGTCCCGGCGGCGCAGATCGGTGCCCCGCCGGAGATCGCCCCGATCGAGTCGATGGGCCTCGGCTGGCACAACCCGCAGGGCACGGGCTCCGGCCGGGACACGATGACCAACGGGATCGAGGGGAGCTGGACCCCGAACCCGGTGCAGTGGGACAACACCTACCTGGAGAACCTGTTCGCCCACGACTGGGAGCAGACGAGGAGCCCGGCCGGAGCGCTGCAGTGGACCCCGACCGATCCCGACGCGCCGAGGACCCCCGACGCGCACGTGCCCGGTCAGATGAACCCGCTGATGATGATGACCTCGGACCTCGCGCTCAAGGTCGATCCGGAGTACCGGAAGGTCTGCGAGAAGTTCCTCGACGACTTCGACGCCTTCACGCAGGCCTTCTCGAAGGCCTGGTACAAGCTGACGCACCGCGACATGGGGCCGAGGTTCCGCTACCTGGGCCCCGACGCCAGGATCGAGGACGGCCTGCTCTGGCAGGACCCGCTGCCCGAGGCGGTGGGCGCGCCGATCGACGACGCCGATGCGGCGGCGCTGAAGCGTGCCGTTCTCGCGACCGGGCAGACGGTGTCGGATCTGGTCTTCACCGCCTACTCGGCGGCGTCCACGTACCGCGACAGCGACAAGCGCGGCGGCGCGAACGGCGGGCGGCTCGCGCTGTCGCCGCAGAAGGACTGGGCCGTGAACCGCCGGACCATCCCCGTGATCGAGGCGCTCACCCGCGTCAAGGCCGACTTCGACCGTGACGCCCGGAACGGCAAGCGGGTATCGCTCGCCGACCTGATCGTCCTCGGCGGCTGCGCTGCCGTGGAGCAGGCGGCGCGCGCGGCCGGGGTGGAGGCGACCGTGCCGTTCACGCCGGGCCGGGTCGACACCACGCAGGAGCTGACCGACATCGAGATGTTCGAGTGGCTGCGACCCATCGCCGACGGGTTCCGCAACCACGTCGCCGACGAGTACCGGCACGTGGCGCCCGGTGTCGCGCCCGAGCAGGTGTTCCTGGATCGGGCGAACCTGATGACCCTCACGGCGCCGGAGTGGACCGTGCTGACCGGCGGTCTCCGTGTGCTCGGCGCCAACGCCGACGGCTCGGACACGGGACTGCTGACCGACCGGGTGGGCGTGCTGTCGACCGACTGGTTCGTCAACCTGACGGACACGGACCTCGTCTGGACCAGGACCGACGAGACGGAGATGACGTTCGTGGGCACCGTCCAGTCGACGGGAGAGGCGCGCTTCACCGCCACCCGAGCCGATCTCGTGTTCGGCTCGAACGCCCAGCTGCGGTCGGTCGTCGACGTCTACGCCGGCAGCGACGGCCAGCAGCGCTTCGTGGGCGACTTCATCCGCGCCTGGGACAAGCTGATGATGCTCGACCGGTACGACGTCAAGGGCAGCAGGCGGTACGGCCCGATGGCGGCCTGAGGCACGCCCACCAGCAGCGGGGTTCTGCGACCCGATCCGGTCGCAGAGCCCCGTCACCGTCGGGAATCGTGCGGTCTCGCCGCGCTCGGTTCCGGGCGCGGCCGAGCAGGACGGAGGCGCAACGCCGAGATCGGGCAGCAGCGAGGCGGTGCCGACGCGGTCCGGCGTCGGCGAGCGTCCTAGAGCACGCCGACGGTGGACATCACCGTCGTCGAGTACCGGACGATGGGGTCGGCATCGCCTTCGATCGGGTCGAGCACCATCGCCACCTGGGTCCCGATCTCCGGGGGCAGCGGCGTGAGCAGCGCGACGCGGTACCAGGTGTCGGAGGACATCGGCTTGTTCGTCTCGGGCGGATCGTCCGGGCCGCCGTGTCGCAGCACGGCGAGACGCAGTCCGGCTCCGTCGAGGTCCCGGTAGTCGATCGAGTAGACCGCCCCACCGCGGGTCGTCACCGTCATCACGGCGCACGATCGTGGCCGATCGGTCCTGGGAGACCGTCGGGCGGGCCGACCCGCGGGCCGGTTCGCGCGGTCCCCTGCATCCGGACGCCGTTTCGGTTCATTTCCCGAGGTATCGCACGCTACATTTCCCGCCGTGGAGCATCGGTTCGGGTGGCCCCGGCGCCCGAAGCCGTCCGGGGACGCGGTGGCTGCCGTGCGGTCCGAGCCGGTGACCGACCGGCACGACGACCCGCCGTCCTCGCCGGTGCTGGGCGGTCGGTACGAGCTCGGGCACGTGCTCGGCGCCGGGGGTGAGGCGTCCGTCTTCGCCGCGCACGACCGCGTGCTGGGTCGCCAGGTCGCGGTCAAGCTGTTCCGGCGGCAGACCCTCCCTCCGTCGGAAGGGCGGCTGCTGCAGATCGAGGCTCGGGTGGGCGCGGCGCTCAACCATTACGCGCTCACGACCCTGTTCGACAGCGGCGTCGACATCGGTCCCGAAGGGTTCGAGCAGCTCTACCTGGTGATGGAGTACGTCTCGGGAGAGACGCTCGCGGCGCGGCTGCGGCGGGGGCCGATGGAGGTCTCGGAGGCCTGCTGGCTGGGCTTCGACCTCGCCGAGGGCCTCGACTACATGCACCAGACCGGTTTCCTGCACCGGGACGTCAAGCCCAGCAACATCCTCATCTCCGACGCACGGAGCGTCCGGCCCGTGGTCGCCAAGCTGACGGACTTCGGCATCGCAGCGCCCGTCGGCGAACCGGACTACAGCGAGTTCACGATCGGGACCGCCGCGTACCTCAGCCCCGAGCAGGTCGAGGGCCATGACGCCCGCCCCGAATCCGACGTCTACTCGCTGGGGCTCGTGCTGCTGGAAGCGATGACCGGCCGGGTCGAGTTCCCCGGCTCCGTCACGAAGGCGGCGTTCGAGCGACTCACCCGGGATCCCGTCATCCCGGACGACATCCCGAAGCGGACGCGGGCCCTCCTCGCACGGATGACGGCGCGGCGACCGGAGGATCGGATCGGGCTCCACGATGCCGCGGTGGAGCTCCAGCAGATCCTGGTCGACGACCTGAACGTCCGCAGGGGTGCGCTGGCGGAGCCCCCGCCTGCGACGGAGACGCCCGACGACCTGCGGTCGATCGTCGAGCAGGCGCAGGCCGGGTTCGGTCGCGTCCTCGGGCTGCTCGCCCGGGCGATCGGCTGCCCGCGACTGCTGCTGACCGTCTCGGGACCGACCGGGCAGGCGATCGCCGCCGAGCACGGCTGGACCCGGCGGGCGCGGGAGCTCGAGGACCATCCCCTCCTGCCGGTGTCGCCGCACGGGGCGACCTGGACGGTCGAGGACCTCGCCGCGGACCCCGATCTCGCCGACCATCCGCTGACCGGTGAGCCGCACCACGTGCGCGGTGTCGCGGCGGCGGTCCTCACCGCGAACGACGGCAGCGTCATCGGCGGCCTCTACGCCTGCGACGTGCAGCCCCGCCGGTTCGACGCCGACGACCTCCGCGCGATCGAGGACGCGGCGGCCGTCATCGCGGGCGAGGCGCAGCTGCGCCTCGCCGTGCGACGCGTGCTGTTCCCTGCGGACTGACCCGGTCCGCGGAGACCGAGTCCGCACAGCACATGCGCGTGACCTGCACAGAGGCGACCAGAGTTCGCTGCCTACGGTGCAGGCATGCCCGCCGCCTCCTCCCAGACCGAACTCCTGCTGGCCGAGATCCGGAACCGGATGGTCGTTCCACAGAGCTACAGCAGGCGGTCGCTCCTCAGCCGGTGCATGCCGGCGATGACCGCCGCGCTGCTGGCGTTCGTCGCCGTCATCGGCGGCATGCTCCTGTGCGAGATCACCGCACCGAATCCGCCCGCGTCGCGCGAGGCGGGCGCCCGATCGATCAGGCCGTCGTGATGGCGCCAGCGACCGCGCCAGCGACTGCACCCGCGTCCGCGTCCGGCGAGCCGGGAACGAGGACGCAGGCGGCCCATGTGCCGCGCTTGCTCCTCGTGAAGAACCCGGCATGTCTATGGTTCATCGACACCCATCGCTGAAGGAGCGGACATGGCCGACGAGGCGCCCTCGATCCTGTTCGTCTGCGTGCACAACGCCGGGCGCTCCCAGATGGCCGCCGGGTTCGCCACGGCGCTCGGTTCGGGTCGGGTCCGCGTGCTCTCGGCGGGCAGCGAGCCGGCCGATCGGATCAACCCGGTGGCCGTCGAGGCGATGCGCGAGGTCGGCATCGACATCGCCGGCACGCAGCCCCGCGTGCTCGCCGTCGACGACGTGCGCGCCTCCGACGTCGTGATCACCATGGGCTGCGGAGACGCCTGTCCGATCTTCCCGGGGAAGCGATACGAGGACTGGGAGCTGACCGATCCGGCCGGTCTGCCGATCGAGCAGGTCCGTCCCGTCCGCGACGAGATCCGCGAGCGCGTCTCCGCGCTGCTCGCCGAGCTGCTGGCCTGAGGCCTCCCTCAGCCGTCCGCTCCTCCTCCGTCGACCGAGGTGCGGTGCGGGGAGCCCCGAGCCGCCCCGCCGGGCACGACCCGGTGACGGACCGCTGCCGCACCCGCTCGCCGGTCCCGGGCTCGGGATGGGCCGGACGGTCGACGCCCCTCCGGCGGAACTCGCACCGTCCGTTCCGAACCCGGCTTCAGGTCACTCGTCGGGAGTGAACCGGTACCCGATCCCGGGCTCCGTGATGAGGTACCTCGGGCTCGACGGCTCGGGCTCGAGCTTCTTCCGCAGGGTGCCGAGGTAGATGCGGAGGTAGCCGGAGTCGCGCGTGTGCGTCGGGCCCCACACGCTCGTCAGCAGGGTCTGCTGGGTGATGAGCCGGCGCGGATTGCGGACGAGCGGTTCCAGCAGCGCCCACTCGGTCGGGGTGAGACGGACGTCCTGGCCCGCTCGGGTGACCCGCTTCGCGGCGAGGTCGACGACGACGTCGCCGAACGAGACGGCCGGGGTGTCCGCGACCTCGGGGGCCCTTCGGGTGAGCGCACGGATCCTGGCGAGCAGCTCCTCCGTCGCGAACGGCTTCACCACGTAGTCGTCCGCCCCCGCGTCGAGCGCATCGACCTTGCCGGACGTGTCCGAGCGCCCCGAGACGACCAGGATCGGCGTGGTCGTCCAGCCGCGGACCGCCTCGATCACCCCGACGCCGTCGAGGCGGGGCATCCCGAGATCGAGCACGATCACATCCGGGCGATCGTGCGCCGCCATGTCGATCGCCTCCCGCCCGTCGCGCGCGGTCGACACGTCGTAGCCGTGCGCGCCGAGGATGATGCGCAGCGCTCGGAGGATCTGCGGGTCGTCGTCCGCAACCAGGACCCTCATGCGTCGGCCGGCTCCCGCACCGTCGCGTCGACGGGCAGCTCGAGCACCATGGTCAGTCCGCCTCCCGGGGTGTCCTCCGCCTCGAGGGTCGCACCCATCCCCTCCGCGAACCCGCGCGACAGGGCGAGGCCGAGCCCGATGCCTCCCGAGTCCGAGGTGTCGGAGGTGTGCTGGAACGGTTCGAACATCCGCGCACGTCGCTCCTCCACGATCCCCGGGCCGTGATCGATGACCCGGACCTGCAGCATCTCGCCGAAGGTGGACAGCGTCAGCTCGGGCGGTCTGCCCGGCGGCGAGTACCGCATCGCGTTCGACAGCAGGTTCACGAGCACCCGCTGCAGCAGCACCGGATCCGCTCGGACGGGCGGCAGGGCATCCGGGACGTGGAGGCGCACCTCGTCCGGCCCCGCGTCGAGATCCGCGAGCACCGCCGGCAGCACGTCGGCGACGTCCAAGGACTCCAGCGCGACGGCGAGAGCGCCCGCCTGCACCCGGCTCACGTCGAGCAGGTCCGTGACCAGGTGCGCGAGCGTGTCGAGGCTCCGCTCCGCGCTCGTGAGCAGCTCCGCCCGGTCGGTGGGCGAGAGGTGGTCGTGGGAGGAGCGCAGGCTCGTCACCGCAGCCGTGGCGACCGCGAGCGGGCGGCGCAGGTCGTGGCCCACGGCGGCCAGGAGCGCCGATCGGACCCGGTCCACCTCGGCGAGCGGCTCCAGCCGTCGCGCGGTCGCGGTGAGCGCGCGCTGCTCGAGTGCGACCCCCAGCTGCGTGACGACGACGTCGAGGATGCGCCGATCGGAGGCGTCGAGCGGCCGGCCGACCAGCTCAAGCGCGGTCGTGCCGTCCACGGCGACCCTGGTGAGGGTGCCGTCCGCCCGTTCGGCGCCGTGGCGCTGGACCACCTCGTCGCCGACGAGCAGGCGAGCCGCGTCCATCCGGAAGGCCTCCCGCGTGCGTTCGAGGAGCGATTCGACCGCGTCCGCGCCGCTGAGCACGCCGCCCGCGATCGTGGCGAGCACCTCGGACTCGCTCGCCGAGCGGCGCGCGATCCGGGTGAGGCGCGCGGCGCGGTCGACGACGAAGCTGACGAGCAGCGCGCTGACGAGGTAGAGCAGGAGCGCGATCAGGTACGACGGCCGCGCGATGGTGAACGTCAGCAGCGGTTCGGTGAAGAGGTAGTCGAGGGTCAGCCCGGAGAGCAGCGCCGCGAACACGGCCGGCCACACCCCGCCGAGCAGTGCGACGAGGATCACGAGCAGCTGGTAGCCGAGCGCCTCCGCGGTGAGGCTGTCGGTCGAGCGGGTGAGGCTGAGGACCAGGGTCAGGGCCGGTCCACCCGCCGCGGCGAGCAGGAATCCGAGGATCCGGCGGCGGCCCGAGAGCGCGCCCCGGCCCGAGGGCAGCAGCGTCGATCGCGTGCCGGCGAACCCGTGCGTGACCATGTGCACGTCGATGTCGCCGGAGGCGCGGATCACCCGCGACGAGGTACCCGGTCCGGTCAGCAGCGCGACGAGGCGGGACCGGCGCGAGACGCCGATGACCAGCTGCGTCGCATGGGACGCACGGGCGAACGCGATGAGCGCCGTCGCGATGTCCTCGCCGACGATCTGGTGATAGGTCCCGCCGAGCTGATCCACGAGCACCCGCTGCGAGGCGAGCGCCCCCGGGTTCGGGGTGGCGAGGCCGTCCTCGCTCGTGATGTGGACCGCGAGGAGCTCGCCGCCGCCCGACCGGGCAGCGATGCGGGCGCCGCGGCGGAGCAGCGTCTCGCCCTCGGGACCGCCGGTGAGCGCGACGACGACGCGCTCCCGCGCCTCCCACGCGGTGTCGATGCCGTGCTCCGTGCGGTACCGCTGCAGCGCGCTGTCGACCTCGTCGGCGAGCCACAGCAGCGCGAGCTCGCGCAGCGCGGTCAGGTTGCCGACGCGGAAGTAGTTGGCCAGGGCGGCGTCGATCCGGGTCTCCGGGTACACCTGACCGGCCGAGAGGCGGTCGCGCAGCGCCTGCGGCGCGAGGTCGACCAGCTCGATGCGGTCGGCGTGCCGCAGGACCTGGTCCGGGATCGTCTCCCGCTGAGGGATGCCGGTGATGCGCTCGACGACGTCGTTCAGCGACGCGATGTGCTGGATGTTCACCGTGGACAGCACGTCGATGCCTGCGTCGAGGAGCGTGTCGACGTCCTCCCAGCGCTTCGCGTGCTGCGACCCGGGCGCGTTCGTGTGCGCGAGCTCGTCGACGAGCGCGATCTGCGGTCGGCGCGCGAGCACCGCGGCGAGGTCGACCTCCTCCAGCGTGATCCCACCGTGCCGGACGACGCGCGGCGGCACGGTCTCGAGGCCCGCGGTCAGCGCCGCGGTCGCGGAACGGCCGTGATCGAGGACCACGGCCGCCACGACGTCCTTGCCCTGCTCGGCGAGCCGGTGCGCCTCCTCGAGCATCGAGTACGTCTTCCCGACGCCGGGGGCGGCACCGAGGAAGACCAGGAGGCGTCCGCGGTTCACGCGCTCATTCTCCGTGCTTCCCCATGCCGGCGAGGGCGATGTCGAGCCGGAGCACGTTGACCGTCGGCTGGCCGAGGAAGCCGAGGTCCGGCGCCTGCACGAACCGCTCGACCAGCGCGCGGACCCGGGCCGCAGGGATCCCGCGGGCCGTGGCGACCCGAGCGACCTGCCGCAGCGCGTACGCCTCCGAGATGTGCGGGTCGAGGCCGGAACCGGAGGCGGTGACCGCGTCCGCCGGGATCGCGCCGGGGCCGTCGCTCTTCAGGATCGCGGCCTTCCGCGCCTCGATCGCCTTCAGGAGGGCGGGGTTGTCCGGCCCCAGGTTGCTGCCACCGGAGGCGCCCCCGTCGTATCCGGCGCCCGCCGCGGACGGCCGGGACTGGAACCACTGCGGCAGCGCGTTCCCCTTCCGGTCCGTGAAGGACTGACCGATCAGCGCCGACCCGACCGTCCTGCCGCCGGAGGTGACGAAGGAGCCGTTCGCCTGCGTGGGCAGCGCGAGCTGCCCGACGACCGTGACGACGGCCGTGTACAGGATCGTCGCGACGACGGTCAGCACGAGGAGGCGGAGCGCGACGGTGATGGTCCGCACGGGACCGCGGGTGAGGACGGAGGACATGGTTCCTGCTTCAGAATCCGGGGATCAGGCTCACGACGAGGTCGATGAGCTTGATGCCGATGAAGGGGGCGATCACGCCGCCGACGCCGTACAGCAGCAGGTTGCGGCCGAGCAGCGCGGAGGCGGAGGAGGGGCGGTAGCGCACGCCGCGCAGCGCGAGCGGGATGAGCGCGACGATGACGAGCGCGTTGAAGATCACGGCCGAGAGGATCGCCGAGTCGGGGGAGTGCAGGCCCATGACGTTGAGCGCCCGCAGCCCGGGGAAGACGCCGACGAACATCGCGGGGACGATCGCGAAGTACTTCGCGACGTCGTTCGCGATCGAGAACGTCGTCAGCGCACCGCGGGTGATCAGCAGCTGCTTGCCGATCGTCACGATGTCGATCAGCTTCGTCGGGTCGGAATCGAGGTCCACCATGTTGCCGGCCTCCTTCGCGGCGGAGGTGCCGGTGTTCATCGCGACGCCGACGTCCGCCTGCGCGAGCGCGGGCGCGTCGTTCGTGCCGTCGCCGGTCATCGCGACGAGGCGGCCGCCCTCCTGCTCCCGGCGGATCAGCGCGAGCTTCTCCTCCGGCGTGGCCTCGGCGAGCACGTCGTCGACGCCGGCCTCGGCGGCGATGGCCTTCGCGGTGATCGGGTTGTCGCCCGTCACCATGATCGTGCGGATGCCCATCGACCGCAGTGCGGCGAAACGCTCCGCCAGACCCGCTTTGACGACGTCTTTCAGGTGGATGACGCCGAGCAGACGGGCGGTGCCGCCCGCATCGAGCTCGGCGACCGCGAGGGGTGTGCCGCCCTGCTCGGAGATGGCCCGCACCCGCTCCTCGAGCGCGGCGGCGACCGCCGGAGCGACCGCACCGTGCTCGTGCACCCAGGCGAGCACGCTCGCGGAGGCCCCCTTGCGCAGGGCCCGGCCGTCGGACTCGTCGATCCCGCTCATCCGGGTCTGCGCGGTGAACGGCACGACCGTCCGCCCCGGCGCCTCCGTCGGAGTGAAGCCGCGCTCGCCGGCCAGCTCGACGACGCTCGCCCCCTCCGGGGTGGGGTCGGCGATCGAGGACAGCGCCGCGGCCTCGGTGAGCCGGGTCTCGTCGATGCCGGGGAGGGGGAGGAAGGCGACCGCGCGCCGGTTGCCGTAGGTGATCGTGCCGGTCTTGTCCAGCAGCAGGGTCGTGACGTCGCCGGCGGCCTCGACCGCGCGGCCCGAGGTGGCGAGCACGTTGCGCTGCACCAGCCGGTCCATGCCGGCGATGCCGATCGCGGACAGCAGCGCGCCGATCGTGGTCGGGATGAGGCAGACCAGCAGGGCGATCAGCACCGCCACACCGGGCGTCGACCTCTGGAAGCCGGCGATCGGGCCGAGCACGAGCACGACGATCAGGAAGACGATCGTGAGGCTCGCGAGCAGCACCGAGAGCGCGAGCTCGTTCGGCGTCTTCTGCCGCACCGCGCCCTCGACGAGCGCGATCATCCGGTCGACGAACGTCTCGCCGGGCTTGCTCGTGATCCGCACGACGATGCGGTCGGACAGCACCCGGGTGCCGCCGGTGACCGCGCTGCGGTCGCCGCCGGACTCGCGCACCACCGGCGCGGACTCGCCGGTGATCGCGGACTCGTCGACGGAGGCGATGCCGGCGATGATGTCGCCGTCGCCCGGGATCACCTCGCCCTCGACCACGACGACCACGTCGCCCTGTCGCAGGTCGGCGGACGCGACCGATTCGAGCGCAGCCGACTTCGCCGCGGGATCGGCGGCCGCGTCGTACCCCGTCACGCGCGTCGCCATCGTGGTGGTCCGGGTCGCCCGGAGGGAGGCGGCCTGGGCGCGGCCCCGCCCTTCCGCGACCGCTTCGGCGAGGGTCGCGAACAGCACGGTCAACCACAGCCAGACCGCGATCGCCCAGGTGAAGCCGATCGTGGTGCCGTCCGAGCCGAGGAACGGGAGGGCGATCGCGAGCACCGTGGTGAGCGCGGCGCCGACCTCGACGATGAGCATCACCGGGTTCTTGACCATGTCCCGGGGCGCGAGCTTCCGGATCGCGTCCGGCAGGTTCTGCACCAGCTGGGAGGCGCTGAACGCGCCCTTCGGCGCACGCGTGTCGACGTGCTCCTCCGGCCGCTCCTCGGGGGCCGGCGCGGTGGTGGTGGTCATGAGGCGAGTCCTTCGGCGAGCGGCCCGAGCGCGAGCACCGGGAAGTAGGTGAGGGCGGAGACGACGAGCACGGTGCCCGCGGTGAGGAGCACGAACTGCGGCCGGTGCGTCGCGAGCATCCCTGCGCCGGTCGGGCGCGGTTCCTGGTTCGCGAACGAGCCGGCGAGCGCCAGCACGAACACGATCGGCAGGTACCGGCCGAGCCACATCGCGGCGCCCAGCGACGCGTTCAGCCACGGGGTGTTCGCGCTGAGACCCGCGAAGGCGGACCCGTTGTTGTTGCCGGCGGAGGTGAAGGCGTACAGCACCTCCGAGAAGCCGTGCGGTCCCGGGTTGGCGATCGAGGTGCTCGAGACGTCCGCGGCGACCGCCGGTATCGCGAAGGTGAGCCCGAGGCCGATGAGGACCACGGCGGGCGTGGTGAGGATGTACAGGCTCACGAACGTGATCTCTCGACCCCCGACCTGCTTGCCGAGGTAGGACGGCGTCCGGCCGATCATGAGGCCGGCGAGGAACACGGCCAGGATCGCGACGATCAGGAAGCCGTACAGCCCGGAGCCGACCCCGCCGGGCGCGAGCTCGCCGAGCATCATGTCGATGATCGCGACCATGCCGCCGAGCGGGGTGAACGAATCGTGCATCGAGTTCACCGCGCCGGTGGAGGTCAGCGTCGTCGAGGTCGCGAAGAGCACGGAGGTGAGCACCCCGAAGCGCTGCTCCTTCCCCTCCATCGCGCCGCCCGCGGCGGTCGTGGCGGTGCCGCCGCCCGCCGTCTCGAAGGCGGCCATCGCGCCGAGCACGATCGCGAACAGCAGCACCATCGTCGCCAGCACCGCGCGACCCTGGCGGCGGTCGCCGACCATGAGCCCGAACACACGGGTGAGGGCGAACGGGATGAGCAGCAGCAGCACGATCTCGAGCAGGTCCGAGAAGCCGGTCGGGTTCTCGAACGGGTGCGCCGAGTTCGCGTTGAAGAAGCCGCCGCCGTTCGTGCCGAGCTCCTTGATCGCCTCCTGCGAGGCGACGGGGCCGCCCGGGATCGTGGCGGTACCCCCGGTCAGCGTGTGCACCACGGGGAAGCCGCTGAGGTTCTGGATCACGCCCGTCGCGAGCAGGACCACCGCGGCGGCCAGCGACAGGGGCAGCAGCACGCGGGTGATCGTGCGGACCAGGTCGACCCAGACGTTCCCGACCGTGCCGGTGCTCTTCGCGGCGATGCCGCGCACCAGCGCGATCGCGACGGCGATGCCGATCGCCGCGGAGAGGAAGTTCTGGGCCGCGAGACCGGCGACCTGCACGGTGTAGCCGACCGTCACCTCCGGCGAGTAGGACTGCCAGTTCGTGTTCGTCACGAACGAGATCGCGGTGTTGAACGCGAGACCCGGTGGCACCGCCGGCAGCCCGAGGGAGAAGGGCAGCAGCGGTTGCAGACGCTGCAGCGCGTAGAGGAACAGGACGCCGAGCACCGAGATGGCGAGGATGCCGCGGAGGTAGTTGGGCCAGCGCTGCTCGGCGCGGGCATCGACGCCGAGCAGGCGGTACACGCCTCGTTCGACCCGCCAGTCCGTGTCCGACGTGTAGGTGCGCGCCATCCAGGTGGAGAGCGGCCAGCCGAACACCACCAGGGCGACGACGAGGGTGAGGAGGGTGAGCGCGAAGAGCAGGCCGGCCATGGTCAGAACCGCTCGGGCCGCACGAGGGCGACGACGCAGTAGATGATCGCGGCCACTGCGAGCACGGCCGCGACGAGGTCGAAGACGATCACCGCTTCGCCGCCGCTCTCGCGGTCAGCGCGGTGAGGGCGGCGAGCACGAGCACGCCGGCGAGGTACAGGACATCGAGCACGGAGGTCAGTGAAGGACGGGACGGCGCCGGCGGGGGTGGTCTTTACGGGGTCCGCACGCCGCGACGCCCGACCTCTACGCGCTCTTTACGTCCAGCGGGGGCATCCGACCGGTCAGCGCGCTCGGGCCTCAGCGGACCGGTACGCGGCGATCAGCGCGTCGACCCCGCTCCGCCATGGCGCGCCGTGCCCGGGGAGCACCCATTCCACGTCGAGCCCGCGCAACGACTCGAGCGAGGCGGAGGACCGCGCCTGGTCGTCGGTGAACGGCGCCGGCTGCGGGCCGGTGACGCCGGTGAGGACGTGGCGGGTCGTGAGCTCGTCGCCGACGAAGACGGCGCGGACCGAAGGCACGTGGACGGCGATGCTGCCGGGGGAGTGGCCGGGCATCCCGATGATCCGTGGCGCACCGGGCAGGTCGAGCACGTCGCCGTCGGCGACGGGTCGCACCTCGTTCAGCGGCGGGATGCGGACGGCGCCCTTGCGGGCCGCGTAGGCGAGGAACCCCGCCATCGGCCGGATCCGCATCGGGCCCCTGGGCGTGGCGGGCGGCTTCGCGCCCTTCGCCCGATCGGCGTCGGCGGCGCCGATGTGCACCGGGACGCCGAGCTCCCTCCGCAGCCGCTCGGCGAAGCCGATGTGGTCGCTGTCGCCGTGCGTCAGCACGATGCCGCGGATGTCGGTGGCGGGGCGCCCCATCACCGCCAGCTCGCGTCGCAGATCGGCGTAGTGACCGGGCAGGCCCGCGTCGATGAGGGTGATGCCCTCATCCGTGGCGATGAGATGGGCGGCGACGATGTCGTTGCCGATCCGGTGGAGTCCAGGGGAGAGGAGCATGATGGCTACGATACGTAGCCATCATGCTCCGGTCAATACAGTCGTGCTCGACACGAGGAGGAACGATGCCCGCACCGTCCAGGACGGATCGCGACCGGATCGTCGAGACGGCGAGCGCTCTGCTGGAGGAGGGCGGTACCGAGGCGGTGACGATGCAGGCGGTCGCGCAGCGGGAGGGCGTGCAGGCGCCGTCGCTCTACAAGCACGTCCAGCATCGGCGGGCCCTGCTGGAGGCGGTCGTCCGCTCCTCCGCCAGGCAGCTCACGGCCCGGCTGGAGCGGGTGCGTGACGACGGCGACCCGCGGCGGTCCATCACCGCGCAGGTCGACGAGCTGCGGCGGTTCGCTCACGACCGGCCGCGCGCCTACGCGCTGGTGATGGGCGCCGCGCCCGACCTGCCGCGGCCGACTCCTGAGCTGCTGAGCGCGAGCCTCGCGTCCCTGCTCGCGGCGACGACCGCGCTGGCGGGGAGCGAGCATGCGCTCGACGGTGCCCGCCTGGTCGTCGCGTGGGCGAACGGGTTCATCTCGATGGAGCTCGCCGGCGCGCTGCAGCTGGGTGGGGACATCGACGTCGCGTGGGCCTGGGGACTCCAGCGGATCGTCGCAGCGCTGGAGGACCGGCCGGCCGACTGAGTGCAGGGCTCACGCCCAGCGCCGCAGCTGCGCCCGCTCCTGCTCGCGCTGCGTCGCCCGGCGGCCGATGCGGTCCGCGAGCCGCGGGTACCGGTCCGCGACGGCCGACTGCCGGGCGAGGTGCTCCAGGCGCTGGTAGTAGCGGGCCGGGCTCATGCCGAGCCGGTGGAGGATCGCGTCGTTCTTCAGTCCGGTGCGGCGAGGGTGGGCGTCCTCGAACTCGAGCAGTCGGATGTCTGCGTGGGTCAGCATGCTCGGAAGTATGTTCGACACCTCGGACATCGGTCGGGCGTGTCGGTGATCGGGCCCGAGAGCCGGAACCAGGTGGTGACCTGCGACGTGCCGACACCGGGCAGCCCGCTGCGCCTGATCCGCGCAGGGGGACGGCCGCACCTCCGTACCCTGGACCGATGACCGTGGCAGAGGGAGCGCGACCCGGCGTCGCCGCGCAGACCCTGTCCGACGACGAGGTGCGGAGCATCCGGGCGGACTTCCCGATGCTCGCGGACGACCACCTCGTCTACCTCGACTCGGGGGCGACGAGCCAGAAGCCGCGCGCGGTGCTCGACGCCGAGCGGCACTTCCTCGAGCGGGAGAACGCCGCCGTCCACCGCGGTGCGCACACGCTCGCCGCGGAGGCGACCGAGCGGTTCGAGGACGCGCGCGCCACGATCGCCGCCTTCATCGGCGCCGGCGAGGACGAGGTGACCTGGACCGGCAACGCGACCGGTGCCCTGAACACCGTCGCCTACGCCGTGGGGAACGCGTCCGCCGGTCGCGGCGGCGCGGCGGCCGACCGGTTCCGGCTGCGGGAGGGCGACGAGATCGTCGTCACCGAGCTCGAGCATCACGCGAACCTCATCCCGTGGCAGGAGCTCGCCGCGCGGACCGGCGCGACGCTCCGATTCATCCCGGTCGACGACCGGGGTGCGCTCCGGATGGAGGAGGCCGAGCGGGTGATCGGCCCGGCCACCCGGATCCTCGCGTTCAGCCACGTCTCCAACGTGCTCGGCGCGGTGACGCCCGTCGACGAGCTCGTCGCGCTCGCCCGCCGCGTCGGCGCACTCACCGTGCTCGACGCCTGCCAGTCCGTGCCGCACCTGCCCGTCGACGTGCGGGCGCTCGGCGTCGACCTGGCCGCCGTCTCCGGGCACAAGATGCTCGGCCCCACCGGAATCGGAGTGCTCTACGGCCGGCGCGAGCTGCTGAACGCGCTGCCGCCGTTCCTCACCGGCGGGTCCATGATCACGACCGTGACGATGGAGCGCGCCGAGTACCTCCCCGCTCCCCAGCGCTTCGAAGCCGGCACGCAGCCCGTCGCGCAGGCCGTCGGGCTCGCCGCCGCCGCCCGGTACCTCGACGCGATCGGCATGCCGCGGGTCGCCGCGCACGAGGCCGAGCTCGGTGCGCGGCTCGCGGAGGGGATCGACGCCATCGAGGGCGTCCGCCTCCTCGGCCCTGCGGTGGGGGAGCCGCGGATCGGGCTCGCGAGCTTCGTCGTCGACGATGTGCACGCCCACGACGTCGGCCAGTTCCTGGACGACCGGGGCATCGCGATCCGGGTGGGCCACCACTGCGCGCAACCCCTGCACCGCCGCCTCGGCGTCACCGCCTCCACCCGGGCGAGCGCCGCCGTCTACACGACCCGAGAGGAGATCGACGTGCTGCTCGAGGGGGTCCGGGACGCGGTGCGGTTCTTCGGGGTGCGCGCATGAGCGCGGGGCTCGGGAACCTGTACCAGGAGGTCATCCTGGACCTCGCCCGCCGCCCGCACGCGAAGGGGCTGGAGGACGGCGCCGCGGCGTCGTCGCACCAGGTCAACCCCACCTGCGGGGACGAGGTGACCCTGCAGCTGCACATGCACGGCGAGCGCATCGACCGGATCCGCTGGGACGGCGACGGGTGCGCGATCTCCCAGTCGTCCGCCTCGATCCTGGCGGATCTCGCACCCGGGCTGACGCGGGAGGAGCTGCAGGTGCGCATCGACGCGTTCCGCACCGCGATGCGGTCGAAGGGGCGCATCGAGCCCGACGAGGACCTGCTCGGCGACGCGGTCGTGCTCGGCGGCGTCTCGAAGTACACGGCCCGCGTGAAGTGCGCGATGCTCGCCTGGGTGGCCGCGGAGGCGGCTCTGCTCCAGCTCGTCTGACGGAGGCGCGGCAGGATCAGGCCGCGCCGAGCGCGACCCCGATCAGCGCCACCGCGACCGACAGCACCAGGACGCCGAGGGCGTAGAGCACGGAGGCGGCCCAGCGGCGCTGCTGCACGAGCCGGACCGTCTCGACGCTCGCGGCGCTGAACGTCGTGTAGCCGCCGAGCAGGCCGGTGCCCGCCACGAGCAGCACCGCCTCCGGCATCCCGCGGGTCGCGAGCCCCGTCAGCAGACCGAGCAGGAACGAGCCCGACACGTTGATCAGCGCGGTGCCCCACGGCAGCCGGCTGCCGATCCGGCCGCGCACCAGCCCGTCGACGACGAACCGCAGCCCGGCGCCGATCCCGCCCGCGATCGAGAGCAGGACGAGCAGCAGCGGCGTCATCGGCGGGCACCCACGGCGACACCGGCCCAGGCGGCCGCGGTGCCGAGCAGCACCGAACCGACCGCGTAGCCGAGGGCGAGTCCCGTCGCGCCGGAGCCGAGCAGCGCCGCCGCACCCGTCGCCAGCGTGCTGTACGTGGTGAATCCGCCGCAGAAGCCGGTGCCGGCGCCGAGGCGCAGCAGCCGGCGTCGACCGCTGTCGGATCCGCTCCGGGCGAGCGCCTCGAGCAGCACCCCGAGCACGAACGCCCCGCCGACGTTGATCACCAGGATCGCCACGGGCACACCGTCGACCGGGTGGATCGCGAGCGAGAGCGCTTCGCGTGCGGCCGTGCCCAGCGCTCCGCCGACCGCGACGACGGCGAGCATGGCGGGACGCAGGTGCGTCGGGCGCGCTTCAGGGTGGAGGGTCACGGGGCTCCGCTCGTCGAGGAGGGACGGCAGGGGCTATCAGCTGTCGATGCGGTTCCGACCGGGGTCGAGGCGAGCTCCATCACCGCCCGACACGCTAGCGGGCGGCTGGCAGGATCGTCGTATGCCCGGGTTCGATGTCGTGGAGGCGTCGATCGCCGACCTGCGGAGCGCGCTGCAGCAGGGTGAGGTCACCGCCGTGCAGCTCGTCGCGGCCTACCTCGCACGCATCGAGGCCTACGACCGCGGAGGGGTGCGGTTGAACGCGGTGCCGGTGCTGAACCCGGCCGCGATGTCGGAGGCGCGCGCGAGCGACGCGCGCCGCGCGGCCGGTGCGGCCCTCGGCCCGCTGGACGGCATCCCCTACACGGCGAAGGACAGCTACGCGGTCCGCGGGCTGACGGTCGCCGCGGGCTCGCCGGCGTTCGAGCACCTCGTCGCGCAGCGCGACGCCTTCACCATCGGCCGGTTGCGCGCGGCCGGGGCGATCTGCCTGGGGCTCACCACCATGCCGCCCATGGCGAACGGCGGCATGCAGCGCGGCGTCCACGGACGGGCGGAGAGCCCCTACAACGCCGACTTCCTCACCGCGGCGTTCGCCTCCGGCTCCTCGAACGGGTCCGGCACGGCGACGGCGGCCAGCTTCGCCGCGTTCGGGCTGGCGGAGGAGACCTGGTCGTCCGGCCGCGCGCCCGCCACGAACAACGGCCTCGTCGCCTACACGCCGTCGCGCGGCATCATCTCGATCCGCGGCAACTGGCCGCTCGTGCCGACGATGGACGTCGTCGTGCCGCACACCCGCACGGTCGCCGATCTGCTCGAGGTGCTGGACGTCGTCGTCGCGCCGGACCCGACGCCCACCGGCGACTTCTGGCGCATGCAGCCGTGGGTGCCGATCCCGCCCGTCGACGAGCTGCGGCCCGCCTCCTACCCGGCGCTCACCGGATCGGTGCAGCTCGCGGGTCTGCGCCTCGGGGTGCCCCGGATGTACATCGGCGAGGACGCCGGGGCACCCGAGCCCATCGAGACCCGGCCCACGGTGCTGGAGCGCTGGCGGGTCACCCGGGCACGGCTGGAGGCGCGTGGCGCGACGGTCGTCGAGATCGCCTTCCCGGTCGTCACGAGCTACGAGCACGGTGACCTCGTCCCGCGTGGGCTCGTCCCGCCGGACTTCGCCGAACGCGAGCTCTGGGACCTCTCGATCTGGGCGTGGGACGGCTTCCTCCGAGCGAACGGCGATCCGGCTCTGCATCGCCTCGCCGACGTCGACGGGCCGCGGATCTTCCCCCACCCGGACGGCGCGCTGCCGGACCGCTACGGGGACGCGGACCTCGACCTCGCGGACTACGTCGAACGGGCCAGGAACGGCGTCACGTCGCTGCTCGACATCCCCTCGATCCCGGAGGGGGTGCGCGGGCTCGAGCGGGCGAGGCGGGTCGACTTCGAGGGGCAGCTGGACTCCCTCGGCCTCGACGCGGTCGTCTTCCCCGCGGTCGCGGACGTCGGCCCTGCGGACGCGGACGTGCACCCCGCTTCCGCGGACCTCGCCTGGCGCAACGGCACCTGGGTCGCGAACGGCAACCTCGTGATCCGGCACCTCGGCATCCCGACGGTGACCGTGCCGATGGGGCTGATGGCCGACATCGGGATGCCGATCGGGCTGACGATCGCCGGACGTGCGTACGACGATGCTCGGTTGATCGCGATCGCCGCGGCGATGGAGGCATCCGGCGTCACCGAGCGGCATGCGCCGACTCGGACGCCGCCGCTCGGGAGCGAGCGCAGCTAGGCCGCGCGAAGGATCCGGGGCTCGAGATCGATCGGGTCGGCGCGATCCGGGTCGAGCGCGAGGTCGAGCACGAACCGCGTCAGGTCGCCGACGGCGCGGACGAGACCGACGAACGCGGGGAGTGCCGGCGCGGGCAGGTCCGGAGCGACGAGCAGCGACTGCTCGAACGCGGCGACCGCTCGGCGGAGCTGGTCGTCGGCGCTGCCGGGTCGTGTGTCCATCTGCGTGCAGACGGTACCGATCGCCGGGGAACGCGAGATGAACCGGGCCCGGCGTGTCCGCAGACGGGGAGCACGCCGGGCGGCGGATCAGGAGCGGGGGACGTCTCCGCGCCAGGCGCCGTCCTCCAGACCGCTCTGCTCGATGTACTCCTTGAAGTGCTCGAGGTCCTTCTTCACGCTGCGCTCGTCGAACCCGAGCGCGTCGCCGGCCTTCTCGACGAGCCCATCGGGCTGCCAGTCGATCTGGACCGCGACGCGGGAGCTCGTGTCGGACAGCTTGTGGAAGGTGACGACACCGGCGTTCGTGGTGCCGTCGGTGCTCTTCCAGGCGACCCGCTCGTCGGGGTGCTGCTCGGTGATCACGGCGTCGAACTCGCGCTCGACCCCGCCGACCTTCACCGTCCAGTGGTGATGCGTGTCATCGATCTGCTCGATCGACTCCACGAAGCTGAGGAAGCGGGGGAACGACTCGAACTGGGTCCACTGGTTGTACGCGGTGTCGACCGGGACGTCGACGTCGATCGTTTCGATGACCTGTGCCATGGGGAGCTCCTTCACGTGCGGGGCCCCGACCATAGGGATCGGATCTGAGCGTGCAGAGAGAGTGCGCTGGGTGCATCGGGTGGGCAGCCTGGGGGCAGCCGATGAGTCCTCGAGCGCTCAGCGCGCGGGGGCGTTCCGCGGACGCAGATCCTTGCCCGCCTCGATCGCGTCGGCGGCCCGGACGAACGCGAGATGGGAGAGCGCCTGCGGGGTGTTGCCGGCCTGACGCTTCGCCTGCACGTCGTACTCCTCCGACATCAGGCCGACGTCGTTCGCGAGCCCGAGCAACCGGTCCATCAGCGCGACGGCGTCATCGTGCCGGCCGCTCCGGGCGTACTGCTCGACGAGCCAGAAGCTGCAGGCCAGGAACGGGTTCTCGCCCGGCTCCAGCCCGTCGTCGCTGGCCTGCGTGCGGTACCGCATCACGAGCCCGTCGGGCATGAGGTCCTCCTCGATCGCCCGGATGGTGCCGAGCATCCGGGGATCGGTCGCCTTCACATAGCCGACCTGGGGGAGGATCAGCAGGGAGGCGTCCACCTCCTTGGTGTCGTAGGACTGCACGTAGGTGCCGCGCTCCGCGTCGAATCCGTGCTCCTCGATCTCGGCCTCGATGCGGCTGCGCAGCTCCTGCCAGCGCTTCACCGGCCCCTCGCGACCGAACCGCTCGTGCGCCTTGATCGCGCTGTCGAACGCGGCCCACACCATCACGCGGGAGTGGGTGAAGTACCGTTCCGCGCCCCGCATCTCCCAGATCCCGCTGTCCTTGCGGTCCCAGTTCTCCTCCATGAACGACATCAGCGCCCGCTGCACCGGCCACGCGTGATGCGTGGAGCGGACGCCCTTCTCCCGCGCCTCCTGCAGCGCGACCATCACCTCGCCGATGACGTCGGCCTGATACTGGCTGACGGCCCCGTTCCCGATCCGGACCGGGGACGCCCCTTCGTAGCCGGGGAAGTTCGGCAGCTCGCGCTCCTGCAGGTCCCGCTCGCCACCGAGCCCGTACATGATCTGCACGTCGGCCGGATCCCCCGCGATCGCGCGGAGCAGCCAGCCGCGCCACGCCGCCGCCTCGTCCACGTACCCGTGGCTCATGAGCACGGAGAGCGTCAGCGAGGCATCGCGCAACCAGGTGTAGCGGTAGTCCCAGTTGCGCGCGCCCCCGAACCGCTCCGGGAGGCTCGTGGTCGCTGCCGCCGCGATCCCGCCGGTGTCCTCGTGGGTGAGCGCGCGGAGCACGAGCAGGGAGCGGACGACCTCGTCGTGGTACCGGCCCTGGTGGCCGATACCGCTCGTCCAGTCGTCCCACCACGCCTTCGTCGTCCTCATCAGGTGGTCGACGTCGAGCGGCGCCGGGGCGTCGCGGTAGGAGGGGTACCAGTTCAGGACCGCGTCGACCGTGTCGCCCTCGCGCACCGTGAACACGCCCCGATGCGTCTCGTCCTGCGCGCGCAGGCGCGGACCCCGGAGGATGACGGCGTCCGGTCCCGCGGTGGCGATGATGCCGTGGCCCGCCTCGTCGTGGACCTGCCGGACCCAGGGCACCGCCCGCGCGTAGTCGAAGCGGATCCGCACGTCCTGCTGCAGCTCGACCGAGCCGCTGATGCCGCGGACCCGACGCACGATGTCGGCGGAGCGGTTGCCGTGCGGCATCAGGTCGGTGACCTCGACGACGCCGGTGCGCGTGGTCCAGGTGGTGACGAGGATGAAGGTGTTCTCGATGTAGCGCCGCGTCGCGGTCGCGGCGTCGTCGGACGGTGC
This sequence comes from Acidobacteriota bacterium, assembly GCA_019352055.1. Lineage (GTDB taxonomy): Bacteria > Actinomycetota > Actinomycetes > Actinomycetales > Microbacteriaceae > Amnibacterium. Next base: position 42,113 of record JABBOB010000007.1, on the reverse strand, counting down.
GAGGAGCCATCGGCCGTGCGACTCGTCGCCGAGCAGCGCGCCGAACATGCTCGCCGAGTCGTAGCGCGGGAAGCACAACCAGTCGATGCTGCCGTCACGGCCGACCAGCGCCGCCGACTGGCAGTCGCTGATCATCGCGTAGTCCTCGATCGGCAGTGGCATGCCCCCATCCTCGCTGTTCCAGGTTCACGGAGTCCGGTGAAGCCGGAACCGGGCCCCGACGAGCCGTTCCCGATCAGGTCGCGCGCACGTGCCGCGGAGCTCCGCGGACGGAACGGGCGTCCAGGCGACCCCCCGGCTTCGCGGCGCGGCCGCACCCCTGCGGTAGAACTGCGTCATCGGCCCCTGAGCCGGCTTTGGAGGACGCGTGGTGCAGCAGACCGGTGGGCCGGGGCCGGAAGCGCCGTCGGCAGCCACGGCGCAGGGCGCGACCGGCGCGGTGATCGTCCCGGTCGCGGACGGGCGGAGTGCAGCGGGGCGACCGTGGCGAAGCCGCTGATCGGCGTCACCGCCTCCCTCGAGCGGGCGGTCTTCGGCGAGTGGGACGAGCGGTTCGCGATGGTGCCGGAGACCTACCTCGTCGCCGTGGCGGAGGGGGGCGGCATCCCGCTGCTGCTGCCGCCGCAGCCGTTCGACGACGCGGACATCACCCGGGTGCTGGACGCGATCGACGGACTCGTCATCTCGGGCGGCGCCGACGTCGACCCCGGCCGCTACGGCGCCGAGCGGGGCCCGCACACCGACGACCCGCGGTACGACCGCGACGACTGGGAGGTCGAGCTGGTGCTCGGCGCGATCCGGCGCGGGATGCCGGTGCTCGCGATCTGCCGCGGCGTGCAGCTGCTCAACGTCGCGCTCGGCGGGACGCTCGCGCAGCACGTGCCGGACATCTCCGACGCCGACCACGGGGGCACGCCCGGCGGCTTCGCCCGCGCGGACGTGCGGATCACCGGAGGCGCCCTCGTCCGGGAGGTGCTCGGTTCCGCGGGCGACCGACTCTCGGTGCACTGCCATCACCACCAGGTCCTGGACCGTGTCGCGGATTCCCTGGTCGTCGCCGCGCGCGGGGAGGACGGCCTGATCGAGGCGGTCGAGCTGCCTTCGGCCCCCTTCGTCGTCGGCGTCCAGTGGCACCCCGAGCAGCACGAGTCCGACCGCCGCCTCTTCCGCGCCCTCGCGGACGCCGCAGCTGACGCGCTGCCGTGCGATGCGGGTCGTGAGGAGCGAACCGATCGCGCCGCGGGCCTCCTGGAGCATCGGTGACCGCGTGAGTCCGCGCGACTCCAGGCGGCGGCAGATGCGGCTCGGGCATCATGGCCGCTCGCAACGGAGCGCCGACGAACGCGGGGTGCTGGCAGCGCCTCCCCGATGAGGAAGGAGCCGTCGTGGACATCCCCACGTTCTGGTACGGCCTGATGGACACGCTGTGGTCCCGGCTGCTGGTCTCGATCGCGATCGCGATCGTCCTCGCAGTCGCGCTGGCAGCCGTCGTCGGCGCGGTCTTCCGTGCCGTCGCCCGCCGTCGCGGCTGGCCGGACAGGGCCGTCGGCCGGCTCCGCTGGCCCTTCCGCTGGCTGCTGATGGCGATCGCGATCTGGATCGCCGAGAACTTCGTGATCGCGGCGCTCCCGGCAGGGGCCAAGGGCTTCCAGACGCCGGTCGATCAGGTCCTGAACATCGCGGTGATCGCCTTGACCGCCTGGTTCGTCGCGACGTTCGTGTCGTTGCTCGTCGACGTCATGCTGTCCCGCTACCGCACCGACGTCGCGGACAACCGCGTGGCGCGACGGGTGCGGACGCAGGCGCTGATCCTCCGCAGGGTCGCGGTGGTCGCCATCGTCATCGTGGCGCTCGCGGCGTCACTGCTGGTCTTCCCTGCGGCGCGGACCGCGGGCGCCTCCCTGCTCGCGTCCGCCGGGGTGGTCTCGATCATCGCCGGCCTCGCTGCGCAGTCGACCCTCGGGAACGTGATCGCGGGCATGCAGCTCGCGTTCTCGGGGGCGATCCGCGTGGACGACGTCGTCATCGCGAACGCCGAGTGGGGGCGCATCGAGGAGATCACGCTCACCTACGTCGTGGTCCATGTCTGGGACGACCGGCGCCTCGTGCTGCCGTCGACCTACTTCACGACCACGCCGTTCGAGAACTGGACCCGGACCTCCAGCCAGCTGATGCAGTCGGTGGACTTCGACCTCGACTGGCTGGTCGACCCGCAGGCGATGCGCGACGAGATGCACCGGGTCCTGGGCCGCACGGAGCTCTGGGACGGCCGGGTCGCCGTGCTCCAGGTGACGGATGCCGTCGGCGGCATGATCCACGTCCGGATCCTGGTGACCGCGGTCGATGCGCCGACGCTGTTCGATCTGCGCTGCTTCGTGCGGGAGGAGATGATCCGCTGGCTGCACGAGCACCAGCCGGCCGCCTTGCCGCGCACCCGCGTGCTCATGACGCCGCCGGAGGACGCCGCAGCACGGTCGGCCGGTCGCACGGATCAGCGACAGGACCGGGAGCTGTTCGGCGGCTCGGCCCAGGGCGTCGCCCGCGGCAAGGACTTCACGGGCCCGGTCCGCACGCACACCCCGTGACCCGGCGGTGGCGAGGGCGGCAGCAGCGGGCTACTTGTTCTTCGGCTTCTTCTGGGCGTTCTTGAGCTTCGGGCCGGGCGCCACCTTCGGCGCGTCCGGGTCTCGGGACTCCTTGCGCACCGTGCCGAGCGCGACGACGAGGGTCAGGCCCCAGGCGATCCAGGTGAGGTACGTGCGCCAGTCCGTCGGATTCTTGCGTCCCTGCCGCAGCGCGGAGATGCCGGAGAGGACGGAGGAGATGATCGCGCCGTTCATGAGGTACTTGCGCAAGGTTCCCATGAGTCCGGGAGCGTACTGGGGTTCGTGCGGGAGCTGACTGGATGCTCGCTGGGCGCCGAGCCGGGGGCGCGATCACCGCGGAACGCGCGCGCGCCGATCCTGACCGATCGTGCAGTACGCTGACCGATCGTGCAGGACAGAACGCGCGACCTCGGTGGCTCAGCACCGCTGCTCGAGTCCGCCCTGCGGCACTTCGCGAACGTCGGGTTCGACGGTGCGTCGCTGCAGCGCATCGCCACCGACGCCGGCCTCTCGAAGTCCAGCGTGCTCTACCACTTCTCCAGCAAGGAGGCGCTGCTCGACGCCGCACTCCGCCCCGCGGTGGACGATCTCGCGGTGCTGGTCGAGGAGATCGTCGCCCTGTCCGACGACCCGTCCCGCCGGGCGTTCCTCGTGCGGTTCGTCGACTACCTGTACGAGCACCGCCTCGCGATCGCCGTGATCTTCAACCACGGGCGAGCCCTCGCGGGCCACGCGGTGATCGACGAGGCCGACGCCCTCGTGCGGGACCTCGCAGCCCGCCTGAAGCCCGCAGGGTCGGCCGATCGCCAGATGCTGCGCTTCGGTGTCGCCCTGTCGGGCGCAGCCTTCATGCTCGTCGCGGCCGATCGCTGGTCGATCGACCACGTGCCGGACGAGGAGGTGCGCGCCGAGCTCGTTGACGTCCTCGGCGAGTTCGTCCTGGGCCACCCCGTCTCCCTGCCCGCCTGACCACCACCCGCGCGACACCGCCGTCGCACCGAAGAGACCATCGATCGAGGACGGCACCATGACCGCGTTCCTGTACCGGCTCGGCCGCATGAGCCACGCCCACCCGTGGCGGGTGCTCGCCGCCTGGCTCCTCATCATCCTGGCGGTCGCCGGCGCGGGCTTCGGCTTCGGCGGCAAGCTCAGCGACGGCTTCACCATCCCCGGTACCGAGTCGCAGAACGCGCTGGACCGCCTGGACGCGGTCTTCCCGCAGGCGGCCGGCGCGAGCGCCCAGGCGGTGATGGTCGCGCCCTCCGGACAGCGGATCGATCAGGGCGCGGCGCGCGCGGCCGTCGACGACACCATCGCGGCGATCAAGAAGGTCGACGGCATCGAGACGGTCGGCAGCCCGTTCAGCCAGTACTCGGTCGACGCGATCTCGGGGGACCACCGGGCCGCGATCGTCTCCGTCCAGTTCTCCGGCACCGAGGCCGGGGTGAAGACGTCGACCCTCGACGCGCTGCAGAAGACCGCCTCCATCGGCAAGGGCGCCGGTCTGCAGGTGGCCTTCACGGGTCAGGTCTTCCAGAACAACTCGTTCGGCCCCTCGATCACCGAGCTGTTCGGTCTCGCGTTCGCGGCGCTCGTGCTGATCCTCACCTTCGGGTCGCTGCTCGCGGCGGGCATGCCCCTGATCAGCGCGATCGTCGGCGTGCTGCTCTCGGTCGCGGCCCTCCTGTTCAGCGCGAACTTCATCACGGTCGCCAGTGCGAGCCTCACCCTCGCCCTGATGCTGGGGCTCGCGGTCGGCATCGACTACGGCCTGTTCGTGATCTCGAGGTACCGGGATCAGCTCGCGCTCGACGTGCCCATCGAGGAGGCGCTCCCGAAGGCCGTCGCGACCGCCGGGACCGCCGTGGTGTTCGCGGGCACGACCGTGATCATCGCGCTCGTCGCCCTGCTGATCGTCGGGATCCCCTTCCTCAGCGTCATGGGAGTCGGGGCGGCGTTCGCGGTCTTCCTGGCGGTCTGCGGCTCGACGACCCTGCTGCCGGCGGTGCTCGCGCTCGCCGGCCGGCGCCTGATCCCGAAGGCGGGCTCACGCCTGCGGGAGCGCGCCGTCGCGGCGTCGCAGGACCGCACGCACACCCTCGGCGCCCGCTGGGGCGCGCTCATCGAGAAGGTGCCCGCGCTCTTCCTCGCCGTCGTCATCGCGATCCTCGGCGTCGTCGCGATCCCGGCCGCGTCCATGCAGCTCAGCCTCCCCACGAACGGGACGGAGGCGCCGGGCACGGGGCCGCGCGTCGCGTACGACCTCACGACGAAGTACTTCGGGGAGGGCCGCAACGGCCCGCTCGTCCTGCTGATCGACGTCACGCAGAACAACAGCTTCATCACCGACCTGACCAAGGTCCAGGACCGGATCGCAGCGCTGCCCGACGTGAAGGCCGTCGGCAAGCCGACGCCCAACGCGACGCTCGACACCGCGATCATGCAGGTCATCCCGGACTCCGGGCCCACCTCCGACAAGACGATCGCCCTCGTCAACCGCATCAGGGCCATCGCCCCGAGCCTCGACCACCAGTACCGGATGCCGATCTCGGTGACCGGCTCGACCGCGGTGCAGATCGACATCTCGAACCGTCTGGGCAGCGCACTGCTCCCCTTCGTGCTCGTCGTCGTCGGGCTGTCGGTGATCCTGCTGATGGCGGTGTTCCGCTCGATCGTCGTGCCGCTGAAGGCGGCCGTCGGCTTCCTCCTCTCCCTCGCGGGCAGCGTCGGCGCGACCGTGGCGGTGTTCCAGTGGGGCTGGGGAGCGAACCTCCTGAACATCCAGCCGGGGCCGCTGCTGAGCTTCCTGCCGATCCTCGTCGTCGCGATCCTGTTCGGGCTCTCCATGGACTACGAGGTCTTCATCGTCTCCGGCATGCGCGAGACGTGGGCGCACACCGGGGACTACCGCAGGGCCGTGCGCCGCGGGTTCGCCGGTGGCGTCCGGGTCGTGACGGCAGCGGCGCTCATCATGATCTTCGTCTTCGCCTCCTTCATCCCGGAGGGCTCCGGCACCATCAAGCCGATCGCGTTCACGCTGGCCGTCGGCATCCTCTTCGACGCGTTCCTGATCCGCATGACCCTCGTGCCCGCGGTGATGTTCCTGTTCCGACGCGTCGCCTGGTACATCCCGGCGTGGCTGGACCGGCTGCTGCCGACCGTGGACATCGAGGGCGAAGGCATCGTCCGGCACGCCGAGGACGTCGCCTGGGCGGAGGGGGAGGAGCGCTGGGCGCTCTCCTCCATCGACCTGGTGCCGCCGCCGCCGTTCGACACCGCGCCGCTCAGCGTGCACGCCGAGGTGGGGACGACGAGCGTCGTCACCGTGCCGTCGTTCAGCCGTCGCGGCGTGGTCGCGACCCTCACCGGGCACCTCGAACCGGCCGCGGGGCGCGTGCAGGTCGCCGGGTTCGTGGCGCCGACCGGTGCCCGCGAGCTGCGCCAGGTCGCGGCACCGGTCATCGACGACGGGTCCGCGCTCGACGCGACCCCGTCCGCCCTGATCGCCGAGCGCCTCCGGTTCGCCCCGCGCCGCCTCCGGAGCGGCACCGTGCGCTCCTGGCTGCAGGTGCTGCCCGACGCCGTCGTGCGGGAGCGCCCGATCGGCGAGCTGCCGCCGGAGGAGCGTCTCGCCGTGCTCGCCCTCGCCGCCGCCGCCGGGGGCGCCGTCGCCCTCGTCGTGGACGCGGGCGACCTCGGCCGGGAGGCGCTCGAGCGTCTGGCCGCGCTCCTCGACCTCGTCGTCGTCGTCCCCGCGAGCTCGTCAGGACCCCGTGGTGACCGCACCGCGGTCATCGTCACGTCGCCCGCAGACCGCAGCGCCACCCGACTCGGCGCAGCACCGACCCGCAGAGAGGTGTCCGCATGATCGGCCGCATCCTCCGGAGCCCGCTCGTCCGGCTCCTCATCGTCGCGATCGTGCCCGCCGTGGTGCTCGGCGTCTTCGTCGCCGCGCTCGCCGCTGCGGACTCCGGTGCCGCGACGATCCCCGCCGCCCTCGTCAACAACGACCAGCTGGTGCAGTCGAAGGGCGCCGACGGCAAGACGACCACCATCGCGGCCGGGCGGCTCGTGGTGACGGGGCTGACCAAGCCCGCGAGCAGCACCGCGGGCGCCAGCATCGACTGGACGCTCACGAACACCGCGGACGCGAAGCGGATGCTCGCGGACGGTCAGGTCTACGCGATCGTGACGATCCCGAAGACGTTCTCGAAGTCGATCGCGACCGTCTCGGGGAGCACCCCGAAGCAGGCGGAGATCTCGGTCAAGACGGACGACGCGCACGGCACGCTCGTCAGCCAGATCGGCGGGATCGTCGGCGACACGATCGCCTCCTCCGTCGGCGGCCAGATCACCACGAGCGTGGTGTCCGGCCTCTACGGCGGCTACGCGACCGTCCGCAGCTCGCTGCTGAAGGCCGCCGACGGCGCCACGAGCCTCGGCAGCGGCGCGAGCTCCCTCTCCTCGGGTCTCGACCAGGCGGCGGCCGGCGGCGACCAGCTGTCGACCGGCGCCAGCTCGCTCGGCGACGGCGCGCGGCAGCTCGCGGCGGGCACGAGCTCGCTCGCCACCGGGCTGCGCTCCGCGGCGTCCGGCGCTCAGGGGGCGGCGACCGGCGCCCAGAAGCTCACCGGCGGCGTGGACTCCTACACCTCCGGAGTCACCTCATACGCGAACGGCGTGAACCAGCTGCTCGCCGGCATCGTCTCCGGCTCGAAGACGTCCGCCGCCGCCCAGCAGCAGCTCGCGGGCGGGACGTCCACGATCGCCGGCTCCCTCCGGGCGCTCACCCAGGACCCGACGATGTCGGCGCAGTCGAAGGGCGCGCTCACGCAGATCGCCACGCAGCTCGACACGATCTCGAACGGCCAGTCGCAGCTCGCGGCCGGCTCGTCCCAGATCGCCTCGAACCCGGGCATCGCGAAGCTCCAGGGGGCCGGCACCCAGCTGGCCGCGTCCGGGCCGTCGCTCGCGTCCGGCACCTCCGCGCTCGCGACCGGTCTCGCGAAGCTCCCTGCCGGCATCTCCTCCGCCGCGAACGGCGCGGACACGATCGCCTCCGGGGTCGGCCAGCTCGGCACCGCCGCGGACAAGCTGTCGACCGGCGCCTCGGCGCTCACCGACGGCGTGCGGAAGAGCGCGACCGGTGCCGGCAAGCTCGCGACCGGCGCGAACCGGATCGGGTCCGGGCTGAAGACCGGCGCGAGCCAGGTCCCGAACCTGACCAAGGCTCAGCAGACCAACGCCGGCAAGGTCGTCGCGAGTCCCGTGAACGCCTCCGCGACGCGGGAGAACGCGCTCTCCGGCCCGGGACAGATCGTCTCGACGCTGATCGTGCCGGTCGGGCTCTGGATCGGTGCGGCCGCCCTCGTTCTGCTGTTCGGCGCGGTCTCGCGGCGGCTGCTCGCGACCGGCGTGGGCACCGGCCGGCTCGTCGGCGGCGCACTGCTCCGCGGTGTCGTGGTCGCAGCGGTGCAGGCCGTGCTGATCGTCGTGGTCGTCGCCGCGACCCTCGGGGTCGGCTGGGGCGCCCTGCCCCTGCTCTTCCTCGTGGCCGTGATCGGCGGCATCGCCTTCCTCGCGATCCACCAGCTGCTGCAGGCGGTGTTCGGCAGCGCGGGGACCGTGCTGTCCATCGTGCTGCTCGGCGTGCAGCTGGTCGCGGTCGGCGGGATCTACCCGATCCAGCTGGTCTCCGCTCCCTTCCAGGTGATCAGCCCGTTCCTGCCCCTGACCGCAGCGGTGAACGCGACGACCGCCGTGCTCACGGGGGCCGGTGGCGGCGCGGTCGGCACGGCCGTGCTGTCGCTCGTGCTCTGGGCGCTCCTCGCGTTCGTGCTGACGGTCGCAGTGGTCGCGCGGCGCCGCACGTCGACGGCGCTCTTCTCCGCGACTCCCGTCCTCACCTGAAGCAGGGTCGACGCACCGATGAGGACCGTCACGAAGCGGCGCCGCTCGGGAGACGCTCCGGGCCGCAGGGCGGCCAGGAGCGTGCTCGACCGGAGAGCAGCGGGCGCCCGGTAGCCTGGTGGCCGACGAGCACCAGGGGGCGGACATCGAGGACGAGACCTCCGGCGGTCGGTACGACTTCGTCGTGGTGGCGAACCGGCTCCCGGTCGACCGGGTGACCGCGCATGACGGCACGCCGTCCTGGAAGCCGTCGCCCGGGGGGCTGGTCACCGCGCTCGAACCCGTGATGCGGGCCAACGACGGCGCATGGGTCGGCTGGACGGGCGTCGCCGACGACGACCAGGAGGCGTTCGAGGCCGACGGGCTGCATCTCGTGCCGGTCCCCCTCTCCGCCACGGCGATCGAGCTCTACTACGAGGGCTTCTCCAACGACACGATCTGGCCGCTCTACCACGACGTCATCGCGCAACCCACCTACAGCCGTCGGTTCTGGGAGGCGTACGTCGACGTCAACCGGCAGTTCGCCGATGCCGCGGCCGCGGTGGCCTCCGACGGCGGCACGGTGTGGGTGCAGGACTACCAGCTGCAGCTCGTGCCGAGGATGCTGCGCGAGCTGCGCCCCGACCTCGTCATCGGCTTCTTCAACCACATCCCGTTCCCCGCGTACGGCCTGTTCTCGCAGCTGCCGTGGCGTCGTGAGATCGTCGAAGGCCTGCTGGGTGCGGACCTGATCGGTTTCCAGCGCCGGGCGGACGCGGGCAACTTCCTCCGCGCGGTCCGCCGTCTCTTCCACGTGCACACCAACCACGGCCAGATCGAGCTGCCCGCGGCGGGGGAGGGGCGCTGGCCGAACTCGATGTCGGACCAGCCGCGCACCGTCGTCGCGCGCCACTTCCCGATCTCGATCGACGCGAAGTCCTACGTCGAGCTCGTCGAGCGCCAGGACGTGCGCGAGCGCGCCGCGCAGATCCGAAACGAGCTCGGCAACCCGACGACGATCATGCTCGGTGTCGACCGGCTCGACTACACGAAGGGCATCCGGCACCGGTTCGCCGCCTACGCGGAGCTGCTCGCCGAGGGCAAGCTCGACGTCGACGACACCGTGCTCGTGCAGATCGCGAGCCCGAGCCGCGAGCGGGTGGAGACCTACAAGGCGCTCCGGGACGAGATCGAGCTGACCGTCGGCCGGGTCAACGGCGAGTACGGCACGATCGCCCACTCGGCGATCAACTACCTGCACCACGGGTACCCGAGGGAGGAGATGGTGGCGCTGTTCCTCGCCGCCGATGTGATGCTCGTCACCGCGCTCCGAGACGGGATGAACCTGGTCGCCAAGGAGTACGTCGCGACGAGGGCGGACGACGACGGCGTGCTGGTGCTGAGCGAGTTCGCCGGTGCGGCCGACGAGCTGAAGCAGGCGCTCCTCGTGAACCCCCACGACATCGAGGGGCTGAAGCGCGCGATGCTCACCGCCGTGCACATGCCTCGGGCGGAGCGCCGCGTCCGGATGCGCGCGCTCCGGCACCGGGTGCTGCTGCATGACGTCGAACGCTGGTCGAAGGACTTCCTCGAAGCGCTCGCGCAGCTGAAGCCCACCACTACCTCCGCGGCGGCAGCGGCGGCCGCCGACTGATGGCGATCGACGATCGCGTCGGCCAGTCCGGCAGCGGGGTGCGGCGGGACCTGCGCGACGCACTGGGCGCGCTCGCCGCGACACCGCGTCTCCTGGTCGCGCTCGACTTCGACGGGACGCTCGCTCCGGTGGTCGACGACCCCGAGAAGGCGCGGGCGACGCCCGAGGCGCGGGCAGCGGTGGAGCGGCTGATCGAGGTGCCGGACACCCGGGTCGCGCTGGTCTCCGGCCGGTCGCTGCAGGACCTCGAGCAGGTGGCCCCGTTCGGCGACCGCGTCCTGCTCGTCGGCTCCCACGGCATCGAGCTGCGACTCGACGACCCGGACGACGTGCTCGCGCTCGACGACGGCGAGCGCCGGCAGCTGGATGTGCTCGAGCAGGTGCTCGACCAGATCGCGGACACGCTGGACACCGTGTGGATCGAGCCGAAGCCGGCGGGCTTCGCGGTCCACACGCGGCTCGCGACCGAGCGGCACAGTCGCGTCGCGCACCTGGTGGCGATCAACGAGCTGAAGGCGGAGGCACCCGACGCGACGGTGCGGCTCGGCAAGGACGTGATCGAGTTCTCCGTCCGCTCGACCACGAAGGGGGAGGCGGTCGAGCACCTCCGGCGCTACACGCACGCGACCGCGGTCTTCTACGCCGGCGACGACGTCACCGACGAGGACGCCTTCGTGGCGTTGACCGCGGACGACCTCGGCGTGAAGAGCGGCGACGGCCCGACCGCCGCGGACCATCGGGTGGCCGGCGTGAAGGAGGTCGCCGCGGTGCTGAGCCTGCTGGCGACCCTCCGCGAGACCCACGCGCGCGACGCCCCCGGCACCAACTGACCGCAATTGCGCCGCTGAGTCCCATTTGCGCCGCTCAGCCCGGTCGCAATTGGGACTGGGCGGCGCAATTGCGATCAGCGGCGGGGTCTCGCGCCGCGTGCTGCTCGCGCGTAGTCCGAGATCGACGCTCGGGCTGCGGGCGGGTGCACCCCGTGAGCTGCGAGCTTCTGCCGCAGGCGCACCGGACGGGTCGCCTCGAACCAGCCCCAGCGGGCGAGGCTGCGGACGAGCGGCAGCACTCGGTCCTCACGGCGCTTCTCCTGCACCAGCGCCCGTCCGGCGCCCCGGGTCGCGATCGCGGGATCGAGCAGCTTCTTCATCCCGTCCGCCTCGCCGCCGACGCGGAACCGACGGAAGAAGAAGTCCAGCGCTGCGACGAACCCGTCCGCATCCCTCAGCTCGTGCTGCAGCTCCGGTGGCTCGAAGCCGAATCGGATCATGCCCGCGCGGGACATCGACTCGTTCGCGGACTCGGCACCCGGGTGCGCCACCGCGACGACGTTCCCGATCCGCTGCCCCGACTGCCGCGGGCCGGCGAGCGCCACCGCCTGCTCGAGCAGGTCGCGACGGACACCGGAGCGGAGTGCCGCGTCGGCGACCATCAGCCCTTCGCCGAACGGCAGCGCTCCAGCGACGTCGACCACCGTCCGCCCGATCGCGGTCGTCTGCAGCGGCCCGCACCAGGTGATCTCGGAGTCGAGCAGCGGGAACACGTGCCCCGCGACCCCGTCCCGACCCCTCAGGCTCGCGGCCGGAACCGTGGTGTGCACGCGGGCGAGCCCGCTCCTGAGCACCGGGAGGCCGTGCAGCACCGCCGCCGACATGTGCGAGAACACCGTGCCGGGAGCCACCGCCGCGACGGCCCGCATCCGGACGATGTGCTGCTGCTCGATGGACAGCGAGTCGAAGCCCGCGTGCGCGGTGTAGACCCCTCTGCGGATCCGGATCAGCAGCCCGCGTTCGACGTCACGCGCGACCGAGCTGCGCTCGCCGCTCGGGTGCGACCCGCCGAGGACGACGATCAGCTCGAGATCCCAGCCGTTCACGCGGCCATGCTGCCGCCGAGGAGGCCGACGCGCAGGGGTCCGGCCTGTGGAGGACCCGACCGCAGGCTCGCTCCTCCGGCGAATTGCGATCCTGAGTCGCAATTGCGTACCGGCTGCGCGGCGCAATTGCGACTCAGCGGCGCAATTGGCGGAGGAACGCGACCAGGCGGGCGATGCGGGTCGCCACGAGCGTCGCGACGGCGATGCCGACCAGGAGCCCGGCCACGACGAGGATCGTCATGCGCTCCACCACCCTTCGATCGACGGGAGGAGCGCCTCCAGGGTGCGCGCGCGGAACGTCGGCGAGCCCTCGCCGCGCCCGAACCGGTCCACGAACGCCGTCGCGCCGCCGATCGCAGCGGCCGGCTCGAGGTCGTTGCGCCACACGTCGCCGACCGACAGCAGCGCGTCGGGGGAGCGGGACGCCTCGGCGAGCAGCCGCTCCAGGACCGCCGGCATGCCGCTCGGCTTGCGCGCGTCGCCGACGACCGAGTCCAGCAGCCTCGCGAGCCCGAGGCGTTCGAGCAGCGGGTCGATCCCCGCCACCGGCGCGTTGGTCACCAGGACGCACCGCACGTCGGCCGGGCGCTCCCGCAGCAGTGCGGCGAGTCCCGCCGGCGCGGTGATCCCGACGTCGCCCGCGTGCAGCGCGGCCCGGCTGGCCGTGTAGGCCGCCGAGCGCGTCGCTTCGGGAACCCCGTGCCGTGCCGCCCAGTCCGCCACGAACGCGTAGCCGTCCACGTGCCCTCCGCCGGACGCGAGCCAGCGGGCGAGCTCGTCGTCCGCTGCGCCTCCGGCGATCCTGCGGAAGTAGTCGAGCACCGGACCGTCCCCGACGGCCACCGTCCCGTCGAAGTCGAGGACGACGAGGCGGCGGACGGGCACCCGGTCGACGCTACCGGGCGACCAGGTCCAGGAGGATGACGGGATGAGCACCGTCGACAAGAGCTCCGTGGGCCTCGGGGAGCGCCAGTACCACATCGGGATCGCGCCGGGCGAGGTCGGCTCGGTGGCCCTGCTGCCCGGCGACCCGTTCCGCGTCCCGCTGATCGCCGAGTTCCTCACGGACGTGCAGGAGGTGGCGCACCAGCGAGAGCACCGCACCATGACGGGCCGCTACAAGGGGCGCCGCATCACCGCGACCTCGACCGGGATGGGCTGCCCCTCCACCGCGATCGCGGTGGAGGAGCTGATCCGGGTGGGCGTCACCGCGCTCATCCGCGTCGGCAGCTCCGCGGCCGTGCAGCCGGGCGTGCGCCCCGGGGACCTGCTCGTCAGCGAAGGCACACTCCGCAACGACGGCACGACCGCCGCCTACGTGCACCCCGGCTACCCGGCGGTGCCGGACCTGCCGATCACGCTCGAGCTCGAGCGGCAGGCGGCCCGGATCGCCGCGCGCGAAGGGCTCAGCGCCGTGAACGGTCTCAACGCGAGCGACGACGCGTTCTACGCGGAAGGTCCGGAGTGGATCGAACGGCTGCGCCGCGAGGGGATCCTCAACATCGAGATGGAGTCGAGCGCGCTCTTCGTCGTCGCGCGGCTGCGCGGCGTGCGCGCGGCCATGATCTGCGCCTGCTCGAGCAACCTGGTCGACGGCGCGAGCCTCTACTCGGGGACGAAGGACGCGCTCAGGGCGGGCTGGGCGGCGAGCATCGAGGCGGCCCTCGAGACCGCCGTGGCCCTCGAGCTCTGACGGGAGGAGCTGGCTCGGGTCACCGCCGCGTCGGCGTGCCGAACGACGACCTCGTGATCGTGACCGGCCCGAAACGTGGGGGAAACGCGCCGTGAGTACCTTCACCGGGGACACAGCACCCGTCCCCCTGCACAACCCTCGAGGACTCGAATGCCTACACAGCCCATCTCCTCCGCCTTCGACCGCCGGTCGTTCCTCCGCATCGGTGGCGCCGCCGCGGGTGTGGTCGGCACCACGGCCCTGCTGGCGGCGTGCTCCGGCACGAGCAGCACCGGCGCCTCCGGATCCGCCTCCAGCGGTGCCGCGGCCAGCTACGGCGACATCGCCGTCCAGCTCTCCTGGATCAAGAACATCGAGTTCGCGGGCGAGTACTTCGCGACCGAGAACGGGTACTACACGAAGGCCGGCTTCGGCACGGTCGATCTGCTCGCCGGCGGCTCCGGCAGCACCACGGCGGAGGAGATCATCATCTCCGGCAAGGCCCTCGTCGGTCTCTCCTCGCCCATCGGCACCGCGCCCTCGATCATCAAGGGCGCGCCCCTCAAGGTCATCGCCACGACCTACCAGAAGAACCCGTTCTGCCTGATGTCGTTGAAGGAGGGCACGCCGATCAGCACGGTGGCCGAGCTCAAGGGCAAGAAGATCGGGGTGCAGGCCGGGGCGAACCAGACGATCGTCGACGGCTTCCTGAAGGCGAACGGCCTCTCGAAGAGCGACGTCACGATCGTGACCACGGGCTTCGACATCGCCCCGCTCATCTCCGGCAAGTACGACGCGCACATGTCGTACACGACGAACGAGCCGATCCTCGCCGCCTCCGAGGGCAAGACCCCGGTGCTGCTCACGTTCGCCGACAACGGGCTCCCGTTCGTGGCCGAGACCTTCACGGTGCTGCAGGACACGATCGACACGAAGCGCGCGCTGCTGAAGGCCTACCTGAAGGCCGAGATCCAGGGCTGGACGGACGCGGTCAAGGACCCGGCGAAGTCCGCATCCCTGGCTGCGAACAAGTACGGCAAGGGTGCGAACTTCGGCAAGGACCTCGACGTCACCGAGCAGACGAAGGAGGCGACCGCGCAGAACGGGCTCATCCTCACCACGGACGTCAACACGAACGGCCTGTTCACGATGACGCAGGACCTGATCGACCAGAACATCAAGTCGCTCGCGGCGATGGGCTACGACATCACTGCCGACAAGCTGTTCGACATGAGCCTGATCGAAGAGGTCTACAAGGAGAACCCGAGCCTCAAGACCACCTTCACGATCCCCAGCGCCGCCTGAGCGGATCGGGGCCGACCGATTCGCGCTGAGGGGAAGGTCCCATGATGGACATCGTGACGAGCACCGCGGTCGCGACGTCGGATCCCGTGTCGAACCCGGAGCTCGCCTCCGGGATCAACATCCAGGGCCTGACGAAGACCTTCTCCCTCGGCCGCAAGTCGGTCCACGCGCTGTCGGACGTCCACCTGGGCACGAGGAAGGACTCGTTCCTCTCGCTGCTCGGGCCGTCCGGGTGCGGCAAGTCGACGATCCTGCGGATCCTCGCCGGGCTGGACACCCCCTCCGCGGGCACGGTCGGCGTGAACGGCCGCACCGCCGCCGAGATCCAGCGCGACCACTCGATCGGCATCGCGTTCCAGGACTCGGCACTGCTCCCGTGGCGCACCGTCGAGAAGAACATCCGGCTGCCCCTCGAGGTCGCCGGTCTCAAGATCGACGACGGTCTCGTCGACGGGCTGATCGATCTCGTGGGCCTCCGCGGCTTCGAGCACGCCAAGCCCGCGCAGCTCTCCGGCGGCATGCGGCAGCGCGTCTCCATCGCCCGCTGCCTGGTCGTGCAGCCGAGCATCATGCTGCTCGACGAGCCGTTCGGTGCGCTCGACGACATGACCCGGCAGCGGATGAACGTCGAGCTGCTCCGGATCTGGACCGAGCGACCGGCGACCACGCTGATGGTCACGCACGGCATCAGCGAGGCCGTGTTCCTCTCCGACGTCGTCGCCGTCATGAGCGCACGGCCTGGTCGCATCGTCGAGGTGGTGCAGATCGACCTCCCTCGACCGCGGGTGCCCGAGCTGATGCGGACCCCCGAGTTCCACGCCTACGTCGACCGGCTGTCGGAGATCCTGTTCGGCGGCAAGGGCGACGATGACTGAGCTCGCGGAGGCCGCCAACAGCCTCGTCGTCGACGGCACCGTCCCCGGGGCGCGTCCGTCGCGGAGCGCCGGGAGCCGGCTCGCGGGCACGCCCGCCTGGGTCGGCGGCCTGGCCGGCGTGGTCCTGATCATCGCCGTCTGGTGGATCCTCTCGATCACCTCGCTCGGCAGGAGCGGCGCGATCCCGACGCCGTTCGCGGTCGTGAAGCTGTTCGGCCAGGCGTTCGGCGACTCGTCCTACTGGCAGGCGATCGGCGCGACGAGCCTCGCCGCCGGCGAGGGCTACCTGATCGGCAACGTCATCGCCCTCGTGCTCGCCCTGATCGTGCTGCTGCTGCCGAGGTCGGAGGGGTTCGCGACGCAGCTCGCGGTCGTCACCTCGTGCCTGCCGCTGACGGCCATCGGCCCGCTGGTCGCGATCATGTCGGAAGCCGGTTCCCGCGTCACGAGCGTGTTCCTCGCCGCCCTGAGCGTCATCTTCACCACGGTGATCGGCTCGATCCTCGGCCTCAAGTCGGCGAACAGCACCCAGCTCGACGTGATCAGCGCCTACGGCGGCAGCCGCTTCACCCAGATCCGCAAGGTGCGCCTGTACGCAGCGCTGCCCAGCCTGCTCGCGGCGCTGAAGATCGCGGCACCGGCCGCGTTCCTGGGCGCGGTGCTCGGGGAGTACTTCCTGGTCGGGGTCGACTCCGGCATCGGGATCCTCCTGCTGAACGCGCAGTTCTACAACGACGCCACGCGCGTCTGGGTGCTGGCGCTGACCTCCGGCGGCATCGCCGGGCTCGCCTACTTCCTCATCGACCGGATCGGACGCCTGCTGACCCCGTGGTCCGCCGCCGACCGCGGCCGGAAGGCGGCGTTCTGATGACCGCGACCGTGAGCACCGCCCGCGGACCGGTCGTCTCCGCCTCCGCCCGCGCCGCCGTCGCCTACACCGCGCGCCGCACCGGCGTCACCGTCGGGACGATCCTGCTCTCGCTCCTGGTGCTCGTCGTGCTGTGGCAGGTCGCCATCAGCACCTCGCACATCTCGTCCTTCATCACGAAGGGCCCGCTCGACGTCTGGAAGTACTTCACCCAGGACGGTGACGGCGGCTCGGCGGCGTCGCACCAGAGCACGCTGCTGAAGCTCCTCGGCGTGACGCTGGGCGACGCGTCCATCGGGTTCCTCGTCGGCGTGCCGCTGTCGGTGCTGATCTCGATCGCCTTCACGATGTTCCGGCCGGTCGAGTTCATGTTCATGCCGATCGCGATGCTGCTGCGCACCGTCCCGCTGCTCGCGATGGCGCCCGTGATCTACATCGTCTTCGGCAACGGGGCGATCACCGCCGCGCTGATCGGCACCGTCGTGGTGCTCTTCCCGCTGCTGGTGAACATCACCGTGGGACTGCGCTCGGTCTCGCAGCAGTCGGTGGACCTCGTCCGGGTCTACGGCGGCAGCCGGTTCACGGTGCTGCGCAAGGTCGCGATCCCCACGGCCCTCCCGTACTTCTTCGCGTCGATGCGCATCGCGGTGCCGGGCGCGATCACCGGGGCGATGCTGTACGAGTACCTGTTCACCAGCGCCGGCCTCGGCGGCACGATCGTGACCGCGAAGGCCGCGTTCGACTACCCGCTCATCTGGGCGTCGACGGTGTTCGTCACCATCGTGTCCGTCGTCTTCTACACGATCACCGCCATCATCGAGGCGGCCGTGCTGTCCGAGTGGGGCCCGGACGCCGGCAAGTCCGGCGCCCGCTGAACCGCCCGCTCCCAGTGCCCCTCCCGATCCTCCTCGACACCGATCTGGGGTCCGACGTCGACGACGAGCTCGCGCTCGCACTGCTCTGGGGTTCGCCCGAGGTGGACCTCCGCGGTGTCTGCACGACCTACGGCGACGTAGGGCTGCGGGCCTCGATCGTGCTTCGCATGGCCGAGCTGACCGGTCGGGCGGTGGTCGTGCAGCCGGGGCAGTCGAGGCCCCTGTCCGGCGAGGACGTGTGGTGGGCCGGCATCGAGGGGGCGGCGTACGGCGCGCTCGCCCCGTTCCCGACCCGGGACGGCGGCAGTCCGTCGGCGGGGGTCCGGCTGCTGCTCGAGCAGGCAGCGGGGGCGGAGCTGCTCGCGATCGGCCCGCTCACCTCCGTCGCGGCGGCGCTGGACGCGGGCCTGGACGTCGCGGGCATCACGATCATGGGTGGCGACTGGCGGGACCCGACCGTCGCCGAGCACAATCTCGCCTCCGACCACGTCGCGGCGAAGCGGGTGCTCGAGTCCGGCGCGCGGATCACCGTGGTGGGACTCGACGTGACCCGGCAGGTGCGGTTCGGGGAGCCGGAGATCGCGCGGTTCGCGGCGCGCGGCGAGCTCGGCCGCATCCTCGCCGCCGAGATCCGCGCCTGGATGGCCCGCTGGGACGAGGACTTCGAAGTGCCCCACGACCCCCTCACCGCGCTCGCGCTGCTGCAGCCGGAGCTGTTCGCGTTCACGCCACCGGTCGCGGTCGAGGTGGCGGACTCGGGAGCGGTCCGGGTGGTCGACCGGCCCGGCTCGGTGCGCATCGCGACGGGTGTGGACGTCGACGAGGCACGCAGGGCGATGGCCGATCGGATCGCAGCAGGCCTCTCCGTTTCGTAGGACGGCCCGTCCTAGGAACGGAAGAACAGGAGCAGAGATGAAGCGGATGCGGCTCGGGGTGTTCGAGGTGGCGGCGGTGCAGGTGGGCGGCACGCTCAGCTGGCCGCACCCGAGGAGCCGGTCGATCGAGTACCGGGACCCGAGGTACTGGGTGGAGGTCGCGAAGCTGCTGGACGACGCCGGCTTCGACTTCCTCTTCTTCGCGGGCGGCTACGGCTATCCGACGGTGCAGGGCGTCCTCCATCCGCTCTCGGTGACCGGCGGGATCAACTTCCCCGGCATCGACCCGAGCTACCTCATCCCGGTCCTCGCGTACGAGACGAAGCGGCTCGGCTTCGTGTTCACCTCCGGCACGGGCCTCGACCACCCCGTCCAGACCGCGCGCACCTTCTCGACCCTCGACCACCTCACGGGCGGCCGGATCGGCTGGAACATCGTGACCGGATCGTCCCAGGACACCATCGCTCGGCTGTTCGGGCACGACGAGATGCGCAAGCACGACGACCGGTACGACCAGGCCGACGAGTACCTGGAGCTGGCGCTGCGCTTCTGGCAGACCGCGTGGGACGACGACGCGGTGCTGGAGGACCGGGAGGCGGCCCGCTACGCGGACCCGGACAAGGTGCACGAGATCGAGTTCTCGGGGGAGTACTACCGCTCCGGCGGCTGGTACGCCACGACGCCGTCCCCGCAGCGCACGCCCGTGCTGTTCCAGGCGGGCACCTCCGCCCGCGGTCGCGCCTACGCCGCCCACAACGCCGAGTGCGTGTTCGTGCAGGGCACGACGGTCGCGGCGACGAAGGCGAACGTGGCCGACATCCGGGCGCGGGCGGCCGCGGAGGGGCGCGACCCCGACTCGATCCGGATCATGGTCGGCGTCACCGTGACCGTCGGGGAGACGCACGAGGCCGCGGTCGCGCAGCGTGCAGAGTTCGACGCGCTGCAGACGGACGAGGTCGTGAACGTGCTCTACTCCGGCAACACGGGCATCGACCTGCTGTCGCTCGACCCCGACCGATCGCTCGAGCAGCTCGCCGACGACGGCAAGGTCGGCCAGCTGGGGCAGAGCAACATCGACCGCTTCCTCCCGAAGGACGGCTCGCCGGCGCCGACGGTCCGGCAGATCCTCGACCAGCTGAAGGGGCGCGGCACCCGCGGCTTCCAGGTCACCGGGTCGGTGACGGAGGTCGCGGACGAGCTCGAGTCGCTGATGGACGAGACGGACCTCGACGGCTTCCTGCTCGAGCCGATCTTCGCCCCGACCGACCTCGAGGACTTCGCGCACTGGGTCGTGCCCGAGCTGCGACGCCGGGGCCGACTCCCGGAGGTGCCCTCGGAGGGCACCCTCCGCGAGCAGCTGATCGGCGGCGGCCCGCACCTCTCCGACCACTTCGGCGCCCGCCTGACCCGGTAGCGCCCTCTCGACGAGCAGGACGAGACAGGCCGCTCGCCGAGGCCCGTTCAGGGCCGTGGGGGTGGCACAGCCCGGGATCGGCCTGCCGATCCCGGGCCATAAACTTCAGCCATGTCTGAAACGCCCGGGAACGACGCCGCCGTCGACATCAAGCCGCGCTCTCGCGTCGTCACCGACGGCATCGAGGCGATGACCTCCCGTGGCATGCTCCGCGCCGTCGGGATGGGCGACGCGGACTGGGACAAGCCCCAGATCGGCATCGCCTCGTCCTGGAACGAGATCACGCCCTGCAACCTGAGCCTCGACCGGCTCGCGCAGGCGGCGAAGGAGGGCGTGCACTCCGGTGGCGGCTACCCCCTGCAGTTCGGCACGGTCAGCGTCTCCGACGGCATCTCGATGGGCCATGAGGGCATGCACTTCTCCCTGGTGAGCCGCGAGGTCATCGCCGACAGCGTCGAGACCGTCATGCAGGCCGAGCGTCTCGACGGCTCCGTGCTGCTGGCCGGCTGCGACAAGTCGCTGCCGGGCATGCTGATGGCGGCGGCTCGCCTCGACCTCGCCAGCGTCTTCGTCTACTCCGGTTCGATCGCGCCGGGCTGGGTCAAGCTCTCCGACGGCACCGAGAAGGACATCACGATCATCGACTCGTTCGAGGCCGTCGGTGCGGTCAAGGCCGGGAAGATGAGCGCGGAGGACGCGAAGCGCATCGAGTGCGCCTTCGCGCCGGGCGAGGGTTCCTGCGGCGGCATGTACACCGCGAACACGATGGCGTCCGTCGCGGAGGCGCTCGGCATGGCGCTGCCCGGCTCGGCGGCGCCGCCCAGCGCGGACCGCCGTCGCGACTACCTCGCGCACCGCTCCGGCGAGGCCGTCGTGAACCTGCTGAGGAAGGGCATCACGGCCCGCGACATCCTCACGAAGCCGGCGTTCGAGAACGCGATCGCCGTCGCGATGGCGTTCGGCGGCTCCACGAACGTCGTCCTCCACCTGCTCGCCATCGCCCACGAGGCGGAGGTGGACCTGACGCTCGACGACTTCAACCGGATCGGGTCGAAGGTGCCGCACATCGGCGACCTCAAGCCGTTCGGCCGCTTCGTGATGAACGACGTCGACCGCGTCGGAGGCGTCCCCGTCGTCATGAAGGCGCTGCTCGACGCGGGGCTGCTGAACGGCGAGTGCCTGACCGTCACCGGGAAGACGGTCGCGGAGAACCTCGCCGAGATGGACATCGCGCCGCTCGACGGCACGGTCCTCCGCACCCTCGACGACCCGATCCACGCCTCCGGCGGCCTCACGATCCTCAAGGGCTCGCTCGCACCGGAGGGGGCGGTCGTGAAGACCGCGGGCTTCGACGCAGCGGTCTTCGAGGGCCCCGCGCGGGTCTTCGAGCGCGAGCGCGGCGCGATGGACGCGCTGACGAACGGCGAGATCCACGCCGGCGACGTCGTCGTCATCCGGTACGAGGGCCCCAAGGGCGGTCCGGGGATGCGCGAGATGCTCGCGATCACCGCAGCGATCAAGGGGGCAGGGCTCGGCAAGGATGTACTCTTGCTCACCGACGGCAGATTCTCGGGCGGCACAACCGGCCTGTGCATCGGCCACATCGCGCCGGAAGCGGTGGACGCAGGTCCGATCGCCTTCCTGAAAGACGGTGACCCGATACGGGTCGACATCGCCTCGCGTACGCTCGATCTCCTCGTCGACCCGGCAGAGCTCGAAGCCCGCCGAAACGGCTGGGCCCCTCTGCCGCCCCGGTACACCCGTGGCGTGCTCGCGAAGTACTCCAAGCTCGTGCAGTCCGCAGCCGTCGGCGCCGTCACCGGTTGACGCGGCGGTCTCACTCCTTCCGTCCCAAGGGAATCCCGTTGTCCTCACCGACCACCCCGTCACCGTCCCCGGTGCGCGCCCCCGCGCGCGCGACCGGCGGTGACCAGCACGCCACGCGTGCGCCCGAGCCCGAGCTGATCACCGGAGCGGAGGCGGTCGTCCGCACGCTCGAGCTGCTCGGTGTCACCGACGTCTTCGGGCTGCCGGGCGGTGCGATCCTGCCCGTCTACGACCCGCTGCTGAACGCGAAGACGCTGCGCCACATCCTCGTGCGGCACGAGCAGGGCGCCGGCCACGCGGCCGAGGGCTACGCGGCCGCGTCCGGCAGGGTGGGCGTCGCCATCGCCACCTCGGGCCCCGGTGCGACCAACCTCGTCACCGCGATCGCGGACGCCTACATGGACTCGGTGCCGCTGCTGGCGATCACCGGTCAGGTGTTCTCGACGCTGATGGGTACGGACGCGTTCCAGGAGGCGGACATCGTCGGCATCACGATGCCGGTCACGAAGCACTCGTTCCTCGTGAAGAAGGCGGAGGACATCCCGCTGGCGATCGCGTCCGCCTACCACATCGCCTCCACCGGGCGCCCGGGCCCGGTGCTCGTCGACATCACCAAGGACGCGCAGCAGGCCACGGCGCCGTTCGTGTGGCCGGTCAAGCTCGACCTGCCCGGCTACCGGCCGATCGCGAAGGTGCACGGCAAGCAGGTGCAGGCCGCCGCCCAGCTGCTCGCCGCCGCCAAGCGGCCCGTCCTGTACGTCGGCGGCGGCGTGATCCGCGCGCGCGCGTCGGAGGAGCTCCGCGTGCTCGCCGACCTCACCGGGGCGCCCGTCGTCACCACGCTGATGGCGCGGGGCGCCTTCCCGGACAGCCACCCCTCGAACCTCGGGATGCCCGGCATGCACGGCACGGTGCCCGCGGTGCTCGCGCTGCAGGAGTCCGACCTGCTGATCGCCATCGGCGCCCGGTTCGACGACCGCGTCACCGGCAAGGCGTCGCTGTTCGCCCCGGAGGCGAAGGTCGTGCACATCGACATCGACCCGGCGGAGATCGGCAAGATCCGCATCGCGGAGGTGCCCATCGTGGGCGACGCGAAGGAGGTGCTCGGCGACCTCGCCGCGGCCTTCCGAGAGCTCGGCGCGCGGCCGGCCGCCCCCTACGCGTCCTGGTGGGCGCGGCTCCGCGAGCTGCAGGCCGAGTTCCCGCTCGGCTACTCGAAGACGACCGACGGCCTGCTGTCCCCGCAGCACGTGATCACCCGGATCGGCGAGCTCTCCGGCCCCGAGGCGGTCTACGCCTCCGGCGTCGGCCAGCACCAGATGTGGGCCGCGCAGTTCATCGGCTACGAGCGCCCGAACTCCTGGCTCAACTCGGGCGGCGCCGGGACCATGGGCTACGCCGTGCCGGCCGCGATGGGCGCCAAGGTCTCGCAGCCCGACCGTGTGGTCTGGGCGATCGACGGCGACGGCTGCTTCCAGATGACGAACCAGGAGCTCGCCACCTGCGTCATCAACCAGATCCCGATCAAGGTCGCGATCATCAACAACTCGTCGCTGGGCATGGTGCGCCAGTGGCAGACGCTGTTCTACGACGGCCGCTACTCCAACACCCACCTGAACACCGGTCACGGCACCGCGCGCGTGCCGGACTTCGTGAAGCTCGCGGACGCCTACGGGGCGCTCGGGATCCGGGTGGAGAAGGAGGAGGACGTCGACGCGGCGATCCGGCTGGCGCTCGAGACGAACGACCGCCCGGTCGTCATCGACTTCGTCGTCTCGGCGGACGCGATGGTGTGGCCGATGGTGCCGCAGGGCGTGAGCAACTCCGGTGTCCAGTACGCCCGGGACCACGCGCCCGCCTGGGACGACGAGGCGCCCGGCTCCGGAATCGACCCCGACCTGGCCGCGGGGGATGTGACCGAGTGAGCCGTCACGTCCTGTCCCTGCTCGTCGAAGACAAGCCGGGACTCCTCACCCGTGTCGCCGGGCTGTTCGCCCGCCGTGGCTTCAACATCGAGTCCCTCGCCGTGGGTACCAGCGAGGTGCAGGGCCTGTCCCGCATCACGGTGGTCGTCGACGTGGAGGAGCTGCCGCTCGAGCAGGTCACGAAGCAGCTGAACAAGCTCATCAACGTGATCAAGATCGTCGAGCTCGAGGCGGATCAGTCCGTGCTGCACGAGCACGTGCTCGTCAAGGTGAAGGTCGACGCCGCGACCCGGCCGCAGGTCCTGGAGATCGTGGAGCTGTTCCGCGCCCAGGTGGTCGACGTGACCCCGGAGGCGCTCGTCATCGAGCTCGTCGCCGGCAGCCAGCGGACCGCGGGGCTGCTGAAGATGCTCGAGCAGTACGGCATCCGCGAGCTGGCCCAGTCGGGCCTGCTGGCCATGGGCCGCGGCCCGAAGTCCATCACCGAACGCATCCCGCGCTCCTGAGCGCCGGACGAACGAAACCCATCCAGGAAGGCATCCAATGACCGACATCGTCTACGACAACGACGCGGATCTGTCCATCATCCAGGGCAAGAAGGTCGCCGTCATCGGCTACGGCAGCCAGGGCCACGCGCACGCGCTGAACCTGCGCGACTCCGGCGTCGAGGTCGTCGTCGGCCTCAAGGAGGGCTCGAAGAGCCGGCAGAAGGCGGAGGACGCGGGCTTCCGCGTGCACACCCCCGCGGACGCGGCCAAGTGGGCCGACGTGATCGTGATCCTCGCGCCGGACCAGGTCCAGCGCCACCTCTACGCGGACGACATCGCCCCGAACCTGGAGGACGGCAACGCGATCCTGTTCGGCCACGGGTTCAACATCCGCTTCGGCTACATCACCGCCCCGAAGGGCGTCGATGTCGTGATGGTCGCGCCCAAGGGGCCGGGTCACACGGTGCGACGCGAGTTCGAGGCGGGTCGCGGCGTGCCGATCATCGCCGCGGTCGAGCAGGACGCGACCGGCAAGGCCTGGGACCTCACCTGGTCCTACGCCCGCGCGATCGGCGGCCTCCGTGCCGGTGGCATCAAGACCACCTTCACCGAGGAGACCGAGACCGACCTGTTCGGCGAGCAGGCCGTGCTGTGCGGCGGCACCTCGCAGCTCGTCCAGTACGGCTTCGAGACGCTGATCGAGGCGGGCTACCAGCCGCAGATCGCCTACTTCGAGGTGCTGCACGAGCTGAAGCTCATCGTCGACCTGATGTGGGAGGGCGGCATCGCCAAGCAGCGCTGGTCCGTCAGCGACACGGCCGAGTACGGCGACTACGTGTCCGGCCCCCGCGTGATCGACCCGCACGTGAAGGACAACATGAAGGCGGTGCTCGCGGACATCCAGTCGGGCGCCTTCGCGAAGCGCTTCATCGCCGACCAGGACGCCGGAGCCCCGGAGTTCCTCGCGCTGCGCAAGAAGGGCGAGGAGCACCCGATCGAGGAGACCGGCCGCGAGCTGCGCGCCCTCTTCGCCTGGAGCAAGAAGGACGACGACTACACCGAGGGCTCGGTCGCTCGCTAGTCCGAGCACCTCAGCAGGCTGATTCCACTTCGGCAGGCTCCCGGAGCGTCTGGGAGCCTGCCGGAGTGCGTGTGGCCTGCCGGAGTGCCCGCGGCCTGCTCGGTCGTCCCTGGTCCGGGCCCGAATCCGCTCGATGTGCCCCTGGGCGGTGCGCCTCGCAGATCCGGTCGCTACAGTCGCGCCATCGCGGGCCACCCGACCCGCGCCGAGACGTACAGCACGCGGG
The DNA here is from genome assembly GCA_019352055.1 of Acidobacteriota bacterium. Taxonomy (GTDB): domain Bacteria; phylum Actinomycetota; class Actinomycetes; order Actinomycetales; family Microbacteriaceae; genus Amnibacterium. The sequence goes on along the minus strand of JABBOB010000007.1, from coordinate 16,657 downwards.
CGCCCCGAACGCACGAGTGGAGTCCTCCACGTCGTGCTGCCCGCGGGAGAGCCGGCGATGGCTGCACGGACGCGAGCGGGCGGACCCGCCGCAGCGCTGATCACCGTCGCGCTCGTACTCGGATCGCCGTCGGCCGCCCTGGCGGACTCTCCCCGGACGAGCCCGTCGCCGTCAGCGAGTCTCGCGTCGACCGACGGGACGCGTGCCCGCGAGCTCGCCACCCGAATCGTCGCGCTGCAGCGCGAGGCGGAGCAGGAGGGGAAGACCGCCGAGCAGGCCGACGAGCGGGCCGACGCCGCGAAGGCGGCGTCGGAGGCCGCAGCGCAGGCGCTCGCCGACGCGAGGACGGCGGCAGCGTTCGCCGCGCAGGACGCCGTGGAGACCCGCGCCTCCGCCTCCGCGTTCGCTGCGCAACTCGCCCGGACGAACCTGGGCACTCTGCCGCTCGACCTGCTGCTCAACGCCCGGTCGGCGGAGGAGATGCTCGGCGGCCTCTCCACGACGGCGCAGCTGTCCATGCAGTCGCAGCTGCTCTTCGCGGAGGCACGGACCGCGGAGGTCGCCGCCCGGCGCTCGCAGGAGGCCGCCGCCTCGGCCGCCGCCGATGCCGCCGCGACCGCGGGCCACGCGACCGCGGCCGCTGCCGCCGCCAGGAAGATCGCGGCGACGGCGAAGACCGCGGTCGACGCCGCACTGCGCGAGCAGAGCGCCCTGCTCGCGCAGACGGCCGGTGATCCGGCCGTCTGCGCCTCCGTGGGCACCGCGCCGGTCGCAGCATGCCTCCCCAGCGCCGGAGCGGCCCCCGCAGGCACCTCGGTCGGCGCGCGGGTCGTACGGTTCGCGCTCGCCCAGATCGGCAAGCCCTACGTCTTCGGGGCTGCGGGCCCGGACGCCTACGACTGCTCGGGACTCACCCTCGCGGCCTACGCAGCGGCGGGCGTGTCCATCGGCATCCACTCGGCCACCGCGCAGTACGACCTCGCGCGCTCGAACGGCGATCTGGTCGCGATCGCGGACGCGAAGCCCGGTGACCTGCTGTTCTACACGGACGGGCACGGGGACATGTACCACGTCACGATCGACGCCGGGAACGGCCTGATGCTGGAGGCCCCCTATCCCGGCGCGAGGGTGCGCGGGGCACCCGTCCGCACACTGGACCTCGTCGCGCAGGCGGCGCACTTCGGCTGATCGGGCTTCCGCCGGGTGGAAGTGGGTCGGTCCTGCAGCGAGCCATTCCCCCGCGCTCCACGCGGCGTGGTGAATCCCTCGCGTGACCTGGGTTTCCTGGGCAATATCGCATCACGTGGGGCGCGAATGAGAGCGACACGCCGCATTCACGTCACGGTCTGATAACGCCCAGGGTGTGCGGAGACTCATCGGCACTGCTAGCTTCGCCCGCGGTCGGCCACCCCACCTTGCCGATCACGACATCGCGACCACCCCGTCGCCCATTGCACACACCGCCTACCCCTGCCCTCTGTGCGCTCTGACGGGTCCTGGAGCCGTACCCCACGGTGACCGCGCTGCGAAACCAGGAGGAACCACCCCGTGCAATTCCGAGCCCGGAACATCGCAGGATTCGCGATCACGGCCACCGTCGCCGGTGCCATCGCCGCCGCTGGACTCACGACCGCATCCGCCGCCTCGCTCGCGTGCACCGATCCGACGGGCCTGTCCGGCTCCGCCCTGACCTCCTGCATCAGCTCGCTCCGCGTGCAGGCCGAGACCGCAGGGAAGACCGCCGCCAAGGCGGACGAGGCCTACCTCGAGGCGAAGCAGCACACCGCTGCGGCACAGAAGGCGTACACCGACCTCCGCACCGCGGCCGACCGGGCGACGCTCGTCGCCGACGCCTCCCGGGCGCGGGCTGCGGCGGTCGCGGCCCAGCTCGCCCGCACCGGCGGCTCCGTCGGGCAGACCACCGCGGTGCTCCTGTCCGGAGACGGTGCCAGCTCGGTGCTCTACCACCTCAGCCGGATGTCCGAGATGACCGCGGATACGGGCCAGCTCGCAGCCACCGCGAAGCAGGACCAGGCGCAGGCCGACGACCTCACTCAGCAGGCGAAGTCCGCCGCCGACCGGCTCGCCGGTGAGGAGCAGCAGGCGAAGGCCCTCTACGACGCGGCGAAGCAGTCGGCCGCCGCGGCGACGATGCTCGTCGCCAAGGCGCAGGAGAAGCAGTCGCCCGGATCGAGCACGGCTCTCGTGAGCGCGTACACGGCGATGCCGGCGAACGCGTCGGTCGCCGCCAAGGTCGTCGCCTTCGCGCGCGCCCAGATCGGCGACCCGTACGTGTTCGGCGCCGCCGGGCCGAGCTCGTGGGACTGCTCCGGTCTGACCATGGGCGCCTACGCGGCCGCCGGTCGGAACATCGGCGGTCACGGCGTGAACGTGCAGTACCAGCTGGCGCGCAGCCAGGGGCTGCTCGTGCCGTACGCCGACGCGAAGCCCGGCGACCTGCTGTTCTACGGCAGCGGCGACTACTACCACGTCGCCATCTACTCGGGCGGCGGCAGCATGATCGAGGCGCCGTACCCGGGCAGGGACGTGCGCGAGGTGCCGGTCCGCACGGCCGACCTGGCTCCGCTCGTCGCCCGCTTCAGCGGCTGATCGACCGAGCGCCCGTCCCGGCGACGGCGACGAGCGCGGCGAGCACGACCTGGGCCGCGGCGCGGGGCACCAGCGGGACGGCGACGGGGCCGAAACGCTCGGGGTCCCGGGCCGCGTAGGCGTTCGCCGGGAAGACGGCGGCGAGGAAGACGATCAGCGCAGCCGCCGCGATCGGCCGGGTCGGCCGCATGAGCAGCCCGGCCGCGCCGGCGAGCTCGCACACCCCGGTGATGCGGACGAGCGTCTTCGCCTGCACGGGGCTGCGCCGGCGGATCGCGGGCGGGATCATCGCCGACATCCCCTTCGCGACGCTCGGCACGAAATGGGTCGCACCCATGCCTGCGAACCCGGCTGCCACCAGGGCACGGATGAGGGCGCGCTTCGGAACCATGTGGGCCAGCCAACCGCACGTGTCCGCGCGTACGGTGCAGGCATGAGCCCGGAGCTTCGTGCCGTCGGTCGTCGCCGCTACGTGTCGCTGACCACGTTCCGGCGCTCGGGCGTCGGTGTGCCGACGGCCGTCTGGATCGCGCCGGCCGGTGATGCGCTCGTCGTGACGACCGGAGCGGTCGCCGGCAAGACGAAGCGGATCCGGAACGACCCGCGGGTGGAGCTGCGGGAGTGCGACGCCCGCGGACGCGTCCGGCCCGGCGCTGCGACGATCGCGGCACGCGCGGAGGTGGTCGCGGACCCGGACGAGCAGCACCGGCTGCTCGAAGGGCACCGCCGCAAGTACGGCTGGCAGTTCCGTGCCTTCACGGCGGTCGAGCGCCTGGTCGCACGGGGCGACGCCGCCGGCAGCGTGGTGCTGCGGATCACGGACGCCTGAGCGGCCTGCGGCGCGAGCCGGCCTCCGGGTGGGGGAGGATCGAGGGGCCATGACCGATCCGACCGATGAGGACGCCCTGTCCTGGGACCGGGACGCCGCTCTGGCGGCGCCGAAGCGTCCGGCCCCCTTGATCGACGACCGGCCGGCCGGGGCGGGGGCCGCCTCCGGTGGGGGCTTCGCTCTGCTCGTGCTCGGCGTCCTCGGGGGCGTCGCCGTGATCGAGACCGCGTTCTGGATCCGCAGTGCGTTCGAGCTGCAGATCGCCGCTTCCATCGATCCCGGCTCGGGTTCGCCCATCGAGATCGCGTCGTTCGTGCTGAACGTCGCCGGCAGGGTGCTGGCCGTCCTGGCGCCGGTCGCGTGGTTCGCGATCATCTGCTGGCGCGTCCGGGTGCCCTCGCGGCGCCTCGCGGTCCTCGTCCTCGGTGCGGTGCTGCTCGTGCCGTGGCCCGCGATCCTGGCGGGTGGATGAGCGCCGAGGTCGTCGCCCCGCCACGTGCACGCCGCGGGGCGCGGATCGGCATCGCGCTCGCCTTCCTGCTCGCCTTCCTCTGGCAGGTGTACGGCGCGGTCTCGAACCTGGTCGTCTGGCTCGGGTTCGCGGGCGTGCTGGGCTCGGGGCTGACCGCGACGGCGTGGGTCGTGCTGCTGCTCGGCATCGCGATCCCGGTCGTCGCCTACGCGGCAGCGGTCGTGCTGGGGAGGACGCGGCGCCCGCTCGGGTTCGCCCTGGTGCTCGTGCTGGCCCTCTGCGCGTCGGAGGCGCTGTCGCTCAGCCAGCTCGCGTTCTTCCTCTCGGTGGTCGGCGCGCTCTGAGCGCCCCGCCCTCCGAGCACCGGTACGCGCGGACGCGCTAGCGTCCGGGGCATGAAAGCGGTGCACTTCGGCGCAGGCAACATCGGCCGCGGGTTCGTCGGGGAGCTCCTGCACGAGAGCGGGTTCGAGGTGGTGTTCGCGGACGTCGCGGACGCCCTCATCGACGCGCTCGACGCGGCGGACTCCTACCGGGTCACCGAGATCGGCGAGGGAGGCCGCACGACGGTCGTCACCGACTTCCGGGCGATCAACAGCCGCACGGACGAGGAGCGGCTGGTCGACGAGATCGCGACCGCGGACGTCGTGACGACGGCGGTCGGCCCTCGCGTCCTGCCGTTCGTGGCGCCGGTGATCGCACGAGGCATCGAGCGGCGCATCGAGACGGGCCAGGACGCGATCGACGGCGGCCGACTCGCGGTGTTCGCGTGCGAGAACGCGATCAACGCCACCGACCTGCTGGAGGCCGAGGTGCGCGCCGCGCTGACCGAGGTGGACGCCGACCGTCTCGACGCGGTCGCCGCGTTCGCGAACACGGCGATCGACCGGATCGTCCCCGCTCAGGCGCCGGACGCAGGCCTCGACGTGGTGCTCGAGCCGTTCCACGAGTGGGTCATCGATCGCACCCCGTTCGACGGGAACCCGCCCGAGATCGTGGGCGTGCACTGGGTCGACGACCTCGCGCCGTTCATCGAGCGGAAGCTGTTCACCGTCAACACCGGCCACGCGACCGCCGCCTACCACGGCTTCGCACGCGGCATCCCCTCGATCATCGACGCGATCGCCGACCCGACGATCCGCGCCGAGGTGGAGGCGGCGATCAGCGAGACCCGGTCCCTCCTGGTCGCCAAGTTCGGGTTGGACGAGGCCGAGCAGACGGCCTACGGGAAGAAGATCCTCGGCCGTCTGTCGAACCCCGAGCTGCCCGACACCGTCGAGCGCGTCGGACGCGGCCCCCTCCGGAAGCTCAGCCGGAACGAGCGGTTCATCGGCCCGGCGGCGCAGCTGGCCGAGCGGGGCCTCCCGCGCGACGCGCTGCTGCGGGGCATCGCGGACGCGCTGCGCTTCGACGTGCCCGACGACGCCGAGAGCGTCGAGCTGCAGCGCATCCTGCGCGACGAGGAGCCGGACGGCGCCGTGACCGTGGTGACCGGCATCGAGCCGACCCACCCGCTGTTCGCGGACCTGCTCGCGATCTTCTCGACCCGCTGACGCCGACCCCTCCGGGCGCTCGGCACCGCCTGACCGCATTCCGGTCACCTGCCACCCGGCGCGCACAGACAGGTGACGCGAATCCGGGCACACGGAGGTGCGTCGTCGTGTGACAGGGCGGCGGATGCGGGTCGCCCGTGCTCGGTAGGCTGCTGGACCGTGCCGAAACCCGTCGTGCTGATCGCCGAGCAGCTCTCGCCCGCCACCGTCGCCGCCCTCGGGCCGGACTTCGACGTCCGGGATGTGGACGGCACCGACCGTCCCGCACTGCTCGCGGCACTCGCCGACGCCGACGCCCTCCTGGTGCGCTCTGCGACCCGGGTCGATGCGGAGGCGATCGCCGCCGGCAAGCAGCTGAAGGTCGTCGCCCGTGCCGGCGTCGGTCTGGACAACGTCGACATCCCGACCGCGACGAAGGCCGGCGTGATGGTGGTCAACGCGCCGACGTCCAACATCGTGTCGGCCGCGGAGCTCGCGATCGCCCACCTCCTTGGCCTCGCGCGCCATCTGCCCGAAGCCAACGCGTCGCTGAAGGCCGGGGAGTGGAAGCGTTCACGGTTCACGGGCGTCGAGCTCTACGAGAAGACGGTCGGCGTGGTGGGCCTCGGCCGCATCGGCACCCTCGTCGCGCAGCGCCTGCAGCCGTTCGGGGTCACGCTCGTCGCCTACGACCCCTACGTGACCCCGGCGCGCGCACAGCAGCTGGGCGTGCAGCTCCTGAGCCTCGACGAGCTCATGCGCGTGTCCGACTTCGTGACGGTGCACATCCCGAAGACCCCCGAGACCACCGGCCTCATCGGCGACCCGGAGTTCGCGGTCGCCAAGCCCGGGCTGCGCATCGTCAACTGCAGCCGCGGCGGCATCATCGACGAGGCCGCCCTGGAGCGGGCGCTCACCGCGGGCCTGATCGCCGGCGCGGCGCTCGACGTGTTCGTGTCCGAGCCGCCGCGCAACCCCACGCTGATCGCGCATCCCGGCCTGCAGGTCACGCCGCACCTCGGCGCGTCCACCGACGAGGCGCAGGAGAAGGCCGGCGTCGCGGTCGCGAAGAGCGTGCGGCTCGCGCTCGACGGCGAGCTCGTGCCCGACGCGGTCAACGTCGCGGGCGGGATCATCGACCCCTACGTGCGCCCCGGCATCCCCCTCACCGAGAAGCTCGGGCAGGTGTTCGCCGCGCTCGCCGACGGGCCGATCGCGAGCCTCGACGTCGAGGTGCGCGGCGACCTCAACGACTACGACGTCAGCGTCCTGAAGCTCGCGGCGCTCAAGGGCCTCTTCGTGCGCACGCTCACCGAGAACGTGTCGTACGTGAACGCGCCGCTGTTCGCGGAGGAGCGCGGCATGCAGGTGCGCCTCGTCACCGACGCCGTGAGCACCGACTACCGCAACGTGATCTCGCTGAAAGGCGCGACGACGACCGGAGCCGTCCACTCGGTGTCCGGCACGCTCACCGGGCCGAAGCAGATCGAGAAGCTCACGGAGATCGAGGGCTACGACGTGGAGGTGCCGCTCGCCGACCACCACGTCGTCTTCACCTACACCGACCGACCCGGCATCGTCGCCCAGTACGGCGCCGCGTTCGGCGAGGCGGGCGTGAACATCGCCGCGATGCAGATCGCGCGCGACGTCGCCGGCGGGACCGCCCTCAGCGTGCTGACGATCGACTCGGAGGCGCCGGAGGACGTGCTCGACGACATCCGTTCCCGCATCGACGCCTCCCACCTCACGGCCATCGATCTCGTCGCCGAATAGGGGATCGACGGCTGATTCCATCGGTCGGGAGATGATTCGGCGGTGTTATCCGCTGGAAACATCCTCGGGGCTATGCTCGCGCCAGACCTGATCGCCGGGCTCGATGTCGCGCCCGGCTCCTGGATGGAGGCGACGTGTCCGAACCGCTCATCAAGAACATCGCGCAACGCATCGACCTAGCCGGCAGCAAGGGGCTGAAGCCCGGCGCGATCGGGCTCGTCGGCAGCGTCGTCGTCGCCGTCGCGTCGACCGCGCCGGCCTACAGCCTCGCGGCGAGCCTCGGGTTCATCGTGGTCGGCGGGACCTCCCCGGCCGGGGTCAAGGCGCCGGCGGTCATCCTGCTGGCGTTCGTGCCGATGTACTTCATCGCACAGGCGTACAAGGAGCTGAACGAGGCGGACCCCGACTGCGGGACGACCTTCACCTGGGCGACCCGGGCGTTCGGTGCGATCACCGGCTGGATGGGCGGCTGGGGCATCATCATCAGTGACGTCATCGTGATGTCGAACCTCGCCTACATCGCAGGGCAGTACACCTTCACATTCATCGGCGGGTTCGGGCTGCCGGAGGTCGCGAAGTTCGGCAACGACCCGGCCAACTTCTGGCCTGCGACGATCGTCGGCCTCGTGTGGATCGCCCTGATGACCTACATCTGCTACCGCGGCATCGAGATCTCCGCACGCCTGCAGTACGCGCTGCTCTCCTTCGAGGTCGTGCTGCTGCTCGCCTTCGCGATCGTCGCGCTGGTGCGGGTCGGCACCGGTCAGGGGGAGAGCTACTCGATCGGGTTCTCGTGGGACTGGCTGAACCCGTTCGGCCTCGACTTCGGATCGGCGCTCGCGCCGGCGCTGCTGACGGCACTGTTCATCTACTGGGGCTGGGACAGCGCTGTCGCCGTCAACGAGGAGACCTCCAACCCGGCGAAGACGCCCGGTCGCGCCGCGATCCTCTCGACGCTGCTGCTGCTCGGCACCTACCTCCTCGTGACGATCGCCACGGTGTCGTTCGCCGGTGTCGGCGACAAGGGGATCGGACTCGCGAACCCGAACAACTCGGGCGACGTGTTCTCCGCGATGTCGTCGGCGGTGTTCGGCAACAGCTCGATCGGTCACATCATGCAGGTGCTGTTCGCCGCCACGATCCTCACGAGCGCCTCGGCCTCGACGCAGACCACCATCCTGCCGACGGCACGGACCGCGCTCTCCATGGCGACCCACAAGGCGCTCCCGAGCCACTTCGCCCGGATGCACCCGCGATTCCTCACCCCGACCTGGTCGACGATCGGCATGGGCCTCATCTCGGCCGTGCTGTTCCTGGTCTTCTCGGCGATCAGCCAGGGCCTGCTCGCCGCACTGATCTCGTCGCTCGGTCTGATGATCGCGTTCTACTACGGCCTCACCGGACTGGCGTGCGTGTGGTTCTACCGGAACACGCTCCTCACGAGCGCGCGCAACTTCGTGTTCCGCGGACTGTTCCCGGCCCTCGGGTTCCTCATCCTGGCCGTGATCTTCGTCTACGGGCTCATCCAGTTCGCGGCCCCCGACTGGACCACGGATCCCATCTCCGGCAACAACGTCACGATCTTCGGCATCGGCGCAGCTGCAGTCGTCGGCATCGTGGGGCTGCTCGCAGGGTTCGTGCTCATGGCGATCTGGTGGGCCCGCAACGGCGCCTACTTCCGGGGGGAGGTCATCCCGCGCGGGGCGTTCCTCGAGGGCAAGCCGGTGGACGACGCGCTCCGCGTCACCGACTGACAGCACGGAGGCGGACCGCCCGGTGCATCGGGCGGAACGCCTCCCGGGCGCTTGTAGCCTTGGACCGAAGGCGAAGGAGGCCCGATCGTGACGCGCACCATCCGTCTCGCGGTGATCGGCGGCGACGGCATCGGGCCCGAGGTCGTCGCCGAGGCGCTGAAAATCCTCCGGGTCGCCGTGGGCGTCGAGGCCGAGTTCGACGTCACCGAGTTCTCCCTCGGGGCCGCCCGCTACCTCGCGACCGGGGACGTGCTGCCGGACGACGAGCTCGCGGCGATCGCGCAGCACGACGCGATCCTCCTCGGCGCGGTCGGGGGCACGCCTGGGGACCCCCGACTGAAGGACGCGAACATCGAGCGCGGGCTGCTGCTGAAGCTGCGCTTCTCGCTCGACCACTACGTGAACCTGCGCCCCACCGTGCTCTGGCCCGGCGTCACCAGCCCGCTGTCCGACCCAGGCGAGGTCGACTTCGTGGTCGTGCGGGAGGGCACCGAGGGGCCCTACGTCGGCAACGGCGGCGCGATCCGCGTCGGCACCCCCGCCGAGGTCGCGAACGAGGTCAGCGTCAACACCGCCTACGGCGTCGAACGGGTCGTCCGGTACGCGTTCGCGAAGGCGGCCGGGCGCCGGAAGCACCTCACGCTCGTGCACAAGACGAACGTGCTCACCTTCGCCGGGTCGCTCTGGAAGCGCCTGGTGGACGCGGTGGGGGAGGAGTTCCCCGATGTCGCGGTCGACTACCTCCACGTCGACGCGGCCACGATCTTCCTCGTCACCGACCCCGCCCGGTTCGACGTCGTCGTCACCGACAACCTCTTCGGTGACATCCTGACCGATCTGGCCGGCGCGATCAGCGGCGGCATCGGTCTCGCGGCCTCCGGGAACATCAACCCGAGCGGCGCCTTCCCGTCCATGTTCGAGCCGGTGCACGGCTCGGCGCCCGACATCGCCGGCACCGGGAAGGCCGACCCGACGGCCGCCATCCTCTCCGCCGCGCTGCTGCTCGACCACCTCGGCCTCACCGAGGCGGCCGGCAGGATCACGGCAGCCGTCACCGCCGACCTCGCCTCCCGTGGCTCGTCCGCCCGGACGACGACCGAGATCGGCGACGCGGTCCGCGCAGCCCTCCCCTCCCTGGAGCACCGATGACCACCACGACCCCGGCAGCGCCGACCCCCTTCGGCCTCGAATTCGACACCACGCCATCGCCTGCGCGCCGCGCCGACGCGGAGCGGGAGGCGATCCTCGCCGACCCCGGGTTCGGCAAGCACTTCACCGACCACATGGTGTCCATCGCCTGGTCGGAGGACGCGGGCTGGCACGACGCCGTGGTCAAGCCGTACGGGCCCCTGACCCTGGACCCGGCTGCTGCGGTGCTGCACTACGCGCAGGAGATCTTCGAGGGGCTGAAGGCCTACCGCTGGGCCGACGGCTCGGTGTGGACCTTCCGGCCGGAGGCGAACGCCGAGCGCATGCAGCGCTCGGCGCGCCGCCTGGCGCTGCCGCAGCTGCCCGAGTCCGTGTTCGTCGAGTCGATCCGTCAGCTGGTCGCCATCGACGAGGCATGGGTGCCGAGCGCGCCCGAGACGAGCCTCTACCTCCGGCCGTTCATGATCGCGTCGGAGGCCTTCCTCGGCGTCCGCCCCGCGCACGGCGTCGACTTCCACGTGATCGCGTCACCGGCGGGCGCGTACTTCTCCGGCGGCATCCGGCCCGTGTCGATCTGGCTGTCGGAGGACTACTCCCGGGCCGGCCGCGGCGGGATGGGCGCGGCGAAGACCGGCGGCAACTACGCGGCGAGCCTGCTGCCCCAGGCCGAGGCGTACGAGCAGGGCTGCCAGCAGGTGCTGTTCCTCGATTCGGAGGAGCGCACGTACGTCGAGGAGCTCGGCGGCATGAACGTGTTCTTCCTCTACCGGGACGGCCGCGTCGTCACCCCGGCGCTCGGCACGATCCTCGAGGGGATCACCCGCTCGAGCGTGATCCGGCTCGCGCAGGAGCGGGGCCACGTCGTCGAGGAGCGCCGCTTCACCGTCGCCGAATGGCGTGAGGGCGTCGAGTCGGGCGACATCGTGGAGGCGTTCGCCTGCGGCACCGCTGCGGTGATCACGCCGATCGGGCGGCTGAAGACGAGGGACTTCGAGATCGGCGCCCCGGACGCCGAACCCGGCGCCCTGACGATGAGCCTCCGCGAGGAGCTCACCGGCATCCAGTACGGCCGCCTCCCGGACCACCACGGCTGGATGACCCGCCTCGCCTGAGCACAGTCAGACGGTGATGCCGAGGCGGCTCAGCGCTCGGTCGGCGAGGGGCTTGCCGCCGGTCTGGCAGGTCGGGCAGTACTGCAGGGTGTTGTCTGCGAAGCGCACCTGCCGGATGGTGTCGCCGCAGACCGGACAGGCCTCGCCGGTGCGGCCGTGCACGCGCATGCCCGCCTTCTTCTCGCCCTTGAGGTCCGCCATGTGCAGGCCCTCCGATCGGCGGATCGCGTCCGCGAGCACGGACCGCATCGCCTCGTAGAGGGTGCGGACGTCCTCCGGGCCCATCGCGGCCGGTTTGAAGGGCGACATCCTCGCGGCGTGCAGGATCTCGTCCGAGTACGCATTGCCGATCCCCGCGATCCGCGCCTGGTCGCGGAGCACGCCCTTGACCTGTGCGCGACCGGCTTCGGCCAGCACCTCGGCGAACCGCTCCTCCGTGAACTCGTCCGACAGCGGATCGGGGCCGAGCGTCGCGAGTCGCAGGACCTCGGTCGGGTCGCGGACGACGGAGATGGCGAGCGACTTCTTCGTGCCGGCCTCGGTGAGCTGGATGCCGGAGCCGTCGTCCAGCCCGATCCGCGCGGCGATCACGCGGTTCCGGGCTGTCGGCAGCACGTCGTACCAGCGGATCCACCCCGCCTTCGCGAGATGGACGACCACGTGGAGGTCGCCCAGGTCGATGTCGAGGAACTTGCCGAAGTGGGTGACGTCCCGCACCGTCCCGCCGACCACGGCAGTGGTGGGAGGGTCGAACGTCTTCAGTGCCGAGAACGTGGTGATCTCGAACCGGGCGATCGTGTGCCCGACCAGGCGGTCGGCGAGGTCGTCCGCGAGCGCGTGCACCTCCGGCATCTCGGGCATGCTTCGATTCTGCTCCTCATCAGGTGCGGAGTCGCCCACCGTCGTCAAATCCCGGAGGCGGTGCGACCAACGCGACGGCTGATCCGCTCGACCCGCTGACGGGCCGTCCGCTGCAAGGAGGACGGAGCGCACCGTCGGATCTGCAGCTGAGGGCCCCGTGAGCGCGAAGTCGGCCTCGGTACGCTCTCGGGGTGAAGATCGCGCGGTTCACCTCAGGGGGCAGCGACCCGCAGTTCGGCATCGTCGACGACGAGGACCTCGTGGTGGTCGCGGGCGACCCGATGTTCCAGGGCTTCGAGACGACGGGCGAGCGCGTACCGCTCGCGGAGGCGAAGCTGCTCGCACCGGTCATCCCGCGTTCCAAGATCGTGGGCATCGGGCTCAACTACGCCGGCGCCGAGGGCCTGCTGCCAGCGGGGTCGAGGACCGAACCCGTCATCTTCCTCAAGCCGAACACCGCTGTGATCGGCCCCAACGACGCGATCCAGCTACCGCCGGTGCCGGGGCGGGTCATCCACGAGGGCGAGCTCGCCATCGTGATCGGAGCAGTGGCGAAGCGGGTGCGAGCGGAGGACGCCGACGACGTCATCTTCGGCTACACCATCGCGAACGACGTGACGGCGATCGACCAGATGCTCGAGGACGGGCAGTGGGCCCGCGCCAAGGGCTACGACACGTTCTGCCCCATCGGCCCGTTCATCGAGACGGAGATCGACCCCCGCGGCGTCCCCATCCGCACGCTCGTGGACGGCGAGGAGCGCTCGAGCGGCCACACGAGAGATCTCGTGCTGTCGATCCCGGAGATCGTCGAGATGGTCTCGGACGTCTGGACGCTGCTGCCGGGGGACCTCATCCTCACCGGGAGCTCGCCCGGTCACCTCGAGATCCGCGCCGGACAGCGCGTCGAGATCGAGATCGGCAACATCGGACGCCTCGTCAACACCGCCCGCGCTCGCGCGTGATCGCCGGGCTCGCACTGGCGCTGCTCGCCGTCGGGGTGGGGTTCCTGACCCACCTGCTCCTACCCGCGGTCCCCCTGCTCACCGTCTGCGTCATCCTCGGAGTCGTCGTCGGCCAGATCCCGGCCGCCACCCGGTTCCTCGACGGGCCGCTGAGACCCGGCATCGCCACTGCGGCACGGCGCTGCCTCCGGATCGGCGTGGTGCTGCTCGGGCTCCAGCTGGTGCTCTCCGATGTCGTCGGCCTCGGCTGGCCCACCGTGGTCGCCGTCGTCCTGGTGACCGCGGTGGCGTTCGCCGGCACCTACTTCATCGCGCGACTCGTCCGGCTGCCCGGCCGGGAACCGCTGCTGCTCGCGGCCGGCTTCGCGATCTGCGGCGCTTCGGCGATCGGCGCGATGGCCGCGGTGACGAAGAGCGATGCGAAGGAGCAGTCGCGACCGGTCGCGCTCGTGACGCTCTGCGGCACCCTGGCGATCCTCGTCGTGCCGTTCGTGGCCGGCGCGGCGCACATGTCCACCGAGCAGTTCGGCCGGTGGACCGGAGCGAGCGTGCACGACGTCGGACAGGTCGTCGCGACGGCCCAGCAGTGGGGGAGCGCCGCCCTGGCCGTCGCGATCCTCGTCAAGCTGCTGCGGGTGCTGCTGCTCGCCCCGCTCGTCGCGGGGACCGGGCTCGTGCTGCGGCTCCGCGGTGCGCAGGAGGGGAAGCGGCCGCCGATCCTGCCCCTCTTCGTCGCCGGGTTCGTCGTCGCGGTCCTGGTCCGCAGCTTCCTGCCGGTACCGACGGTGGTGCTCGATTGGGCGCAGCTGCTGCAGACGGTCCTGCTCGGCATGGCGCTGTTCGGCCTGGGCTCCGGCATCCGGTTCCGTCAGCTCGCCGGCACGGGGCTCGCGACCGCCTCCGCCGGGCTCGGCGCCTGGGCGCTGATCGCGGTCGCCGCGCTCGCCGTCGTCTTCGCCTGAGCCCTCGCGTCGCCCTCGGTAGACTCACGGATCGCCATGTCGACCGCGCATCCGACCACGAACGCCACGGGCGCAGCCGTCCGTGTGCGCTTCTGCCCCTCACCGACCGGGCTGCCGCACGTCGGCCTCGTCCGCACCGCGCTGTTCAACTGGGCCGAGGCCCGGCACACGGGCGGCACCTTCGTCTTCCGCATCGAGGACACCGACGCGGCCCGCGACAGCGAGCAGTCCTTCGACCAGATCATCGACGCGCTCAGCTGGATGGGCCTCGACTGGGACGAGGGGATCATCACGGGCGGCCCCGACGAGCCCTACCGGCAGTCGCAGCGGGGGGACATCTACCAGGACGTCATCGCTCGGCTCACCGCTTCCGGTCACCTCTACGAGTCGTACATGACGGCGCCCGAGATCGAGGCGCGGAACATCGCGGAGGGCCGCGCGGTCCAGCAGGGCTACGGCAACTGGGAGCGCGACCCGGAGGTGCGGGCCGCCTACCGCGCCGACGACCGGCAGCCGGCGCTCCGCCTCCGCGTGCCCGACGAGGACCTCTCCTTCGACGACCTGGTCCGCGGCCCGATCACCTTCGCGGCCGGTTCGTTCCCGGACTTCGTGGTCGTCCGCCCGGGCGGGCAGCCGCTGTACACGCTCGTGAATCCGGTCGACGACGCCCTGATGCGCATCACCGACGTCCTGCGAGGCGAGGACCTGCTGCCGTCGACGCCCCGGCAGATCGCTCTCTACCACGCGCTCATTGACATCGGTGTCGCCTCCTGGGTGCCGCGCTTCGGCCACATGCCGCTCGTGCTCGGCGACGGGACGAAGAAGCTGTCGAAGCGCGACCCCGAGTCGAACCTGTTCCTGCACCGTGAGCGCGGGTTCATCCCGGAGGGGCTGCTCAACTACCTCGCGCTGCTCGGCTGGTCGATCGGTCCCGATCGCGACGTCTTCTCGAAGGCGGAGCTCGCTGAGGCGTTCGACATCCGGAACGTCAACCCGAACCCGGCGCGCTTCGACCTGAAGAAGGCCGAGTCGATCAACGGCGACCACATCCGGATGCTCGATCCCGACGATCTCACCGCGCGGCTCGTCCCGTACCTCCAGGTGAAGGACGTGCTGCCGGCGCAGCCGTCGGCGGAGCAGCTGTTCCTCCTGCGCAGGCTGACACCGCTCGTGCAGGAGCGCATGCAGCTGCTCGGGCAGGCGCCCGACCTGCTCGGGTCCTTCTTCATCACCGCCGACGCGCTCGTCCCGGACGAGGCGGCGGTCGCCGCGCTGCCGAAGAACGCCGCAGAGGTGCTGGCCGCCGCGGAGACGGCGCTGCAGACGGTCGAGCAGTGGAGTGTCGAGGGTGTGAAGGCCGCGCTCGACGGGGCGCTCATCGACGACCTCGCGCTCAAACCGCGCGTCGCCTTCGGCCCCGTCCGGGTCGCGACCAGCGGGCGGCGCGTGTCGCCGCCGCTGTTCGAGTCGCTCGCCATCCTCGGCCGCGACGAGTCGATCGACCGCGTCCGCAGGCTGCGCAGCGCGCTCGCGACGTGAGCGCCGAGACCGTGCCCGCCGCGCGCAGGCGATGGCTGCTGCTCACCGTCGGCGCGGTCGTGCTCGCGGTCCTGGTCGTCCTGGTCGCTCGCGTCGTCCGATTCTCGGTGGCGGGGGAGGCCTTCATCGGCACCTACTCGGGTGCTGCACCGCGGCTCGCGGGCACGCCCGTCGGATTCCCGGCGTGGGCGGCCTGGCAGCACGGCCTGAACGCCGTGTTCCTCCTGCTCACGGTGCGGTCGGGGTGGCGCATCCACCGCGGCGCCCGCCCCACCACGTTCTGGACGCGACGCAACGACGGTCGGATCCGCACCCGGAACCCCCCGATCCGGATCGCGATCGATCTCTGGTCGCATTTCGCGGCGGACACCCTGTGGGTGCTGAACGGCGTGCTGTTCGTGATCCTGTGCGCCGTCAGCGGGCACTGGGCGCGGATCGTGCCGACCGACTGGGCCGTCCTCCCGCAGGCGGTTTCCGCGGGGCTGCAGTACGCGTCGTTCACGTGGCCGACGGAGGACGGCTGGGTAAATTACAACGCTCTGCAGCAGCTGAGCTACTTCCTCGTCGTCTACGTGGCCGGCCCGATCGCCGTGCTCACGGGGCTGCGTGCCGCTCCGGGGTTCGCCAGCCGCCTCCGGGTGCTCGACGCCCGGTTCCCGGTGCGGCTCGCGAAGACGCTCCACTGGTGGACGATGTGGTTCCTCGTCGCGTTCACCGTCGTGCACGTGTTCCTCGTCCTGGCGACCGGGGCACTGCGCAACCTCAACCACATCTACGCCCTGCGCGACGACCAGAATCCGGCGGGGCTGGTCGTGTTCGCGGCGTCCGTGCTGCTCACTGCGGCGCTCGTGGCGGCGCTTCGGCCTCCCGTGGTGCGCTGGGTCGCGGCCCGGACCGGCGCCGTGCTGCACCGACCGCCGAAGCCGCCGCGCACCCCGTCGGAGCGGTGACCGCGCGCGCAGGAAGGATCGGGCTCGGGCGTCGCGTATGCTTGTCGATCGGCCCCCTCACCGCGGGTCGCCCGCCTGCAACCTTCCGGTTGCGGCATTGGGGTATGGTGTAATTGGCAACACGGCTGATTCTGGTTCAGTTGTTCTTGGTT
>JABBOB010000006.1 GCA_019352055.1 Acidobacteriota bacterium | reverse complement strand
CGCTCGCGCGCCTCGCCCTCCTCCCACTTCTCCTCGCCGATCTCCTCGAGGATGCGGTTGAGGTCGGCGACGGAGCCGAAGTCGATGACGATCCGGCCGCTCTTGGCGTTCAGGTCGACGCGGACGCGGGTGTCGAAGCGCGAGCCGAGCTTGTCTGCGATGTGGTCGAGCCCCTCGTTGCGGCGCCCGGTCGCCTTCTTCTGCTTCGTGGGGCCGGCCAGGCGGATCGCAGCCGCCTCCGCCTGGCGCACGTTGAGGTCCTCGACCACGATCTTGTCGACGAGCCGGTCCATCAGCTCCGGGTCGACGACGGAGAGCACCGCTCGGGCGTGACCCGGGGTGATCACTCCGGACGCGACCTTGCGCTGGATGTGCTCCGGGAGTCGCAGCAGCCGGATCGTGTTCGTGATCGTGGTGCGGTTGCGGCCGATCCTCAGGCCGAGCTCCTCGTGCGTGACGCCGAAGTCCTCGATGAGCTGCTGGTACGCGCTCGCCTCCTCCAGCGGGGTGAGCTGGATGCGGTGGAGGTTCTCGAGCAGCGCCTCCTGCAGCATCTGGTCGTCCGCAGCGTCCTTGACCACCGCGGGGATGGTGCGGAGGCCGGCCTCCTTCGCCGCGCGGAGCCGCCGCTCGCCCATGACCAGCTCGTACGTGCCGGGGTGGTCCGCGAGAGGGCGCACGACGATCGGCTGCAGGACACCGTTCTCCTGCACCGAGACGACGAGCTCAGCCATCGCCTCCTCGTCGAAGTCGCGACGAGGCTGCTGCGGGTTCGGCCGGATGTCGTCCGGCGAGATCGCCGCGAGCCGCAGGCCGGTGACCGGCTGGAGCTCGTCGGCGGCAGGCTCCGGGGCGCGACCGAAGTAGACGTCGGACGGGCGCGTCTGGTCCAGCGAGCGGTCGTCGTCGGGCATCAGCAGCGCGCCGATGCCGCGGCCGAGGCGCTGCTGCCGAGCCGGAGCGGTCGGACCCGAGGGTCGCGGCGCGCTCACGCTGCGACTCCGCGACGTGCGATCTCGCCCGCTGCCTCGAGGTAGGAGAGCGCACCGGGCGAGTTCGGGTCGTAGGTGATCACGCTCTGCCCGTGGCTCGGCGCCTCCGAGATCCGTACCGCGCGCGGGATCACGCTGCCGAGCACCTGCTCGGGGAAGTGCTTCCGGACGTCGTCGGCGACGTCGTTGGCGAGGCGCGTGCGCCCGTCGAACATGGTCAGGAGGATCGTGGAGACGGTGAGGGCCGGGTTCAGGTGCTTCTCGATCAGGTCGACGTTGCGGAGGAGCTGCGACAACCCCTCCAACGCGTAGTACTCGCACTGGATCGGGATCAGCACCTCCGTCGCAGCCACGAAGGCGTTGATCGTGAGCAGCCCGATCGAGGGCGGGCAGTCGATGAACACGTAGTCGAACGGCTCCTCCGCGCTCTGGAGGTAGGCGCTCAGGGCGGTGCGGAGGCGCTGCTCGCGCGCGACCAGGGACACGAGCTCGATCTCGGCGCCGGCGAGGTGGATTGTCGCGGGAGCGCACCAGAGGGTGTCGAACTCCGGGCTCTTCTGCACGACGTCCGACAGCGGAGCATCGCCGACGATGACGTCGTACACGCTGATCGTGTCGTGCCGGTGCTCGACACCGAGCGCCGTCGACGCGTTGCCCTGCGGGTCCAGGTCGATCGCCAGCACCCGCATCCCCGACTTCGCGAGCGCCGCCGCGAGGTTGACGGTGGTCGTCGTCTTGCCGACACCACCCTTCTGGTTCGCGACCGTGAAGATCCGGGTGGCCTGCGGACGCGGCAGCGCGTTGCCGCGGAGCCGCGCACGACGGGCGGTGAGGTCCGCGAGCTCGCGGGCGAGGGGCGTCGACTCGTCGAATCCCGACCCTCGGGAGTCGAGCGCTGAACTGGGTGTCACTTCGATCCTCAGGTCTGCCGTGGACGACCCCCGTACAGGGGTCAAACCGGCACAGTAGCCACCAGGACCCGCGTTTCCAGGGACGCCATGCCGCGTCCCGCGATCTCCACACGCACATCCGCGAGGCCGAGGCGGCGCACGACCTTCATGGCCTTCTCGAGCTCCGCATCGACCGACGCGCCCTTCATCAGAGCGAGCCGGCCGCCCGGCTTCGCGAGCCGGGCCGTGATCGGGAGCAGACCGGTGAGCGCACCGACCGCACGAGCCGTCACGACGTCGAACCGACCCGGCGCCGAATCCTCGGCCCGCGCCCGTTCCACGATCACGTTCTCCAGCCCGAGGCGGGCGCTCTCGTCCTCGAGCCAGGCGACCCGGCGCTCCATCGGCTCGATGAGCGTCACCACGGTGTCCGGGCGGGCGGCGGCGAGCACGAGACCCGGGAGGCCGGCCCCGCTGCCCACGTCCGCGACGGTCGCGCCGTAGGGGACGAACTCGGCCAGCAGGCCGCTGTTCAGCACGTGCCGCGACCAGATCCGCGGCGGCTCGAGCGGACCGATCAGTCCCAGCAGGATGCCGTGCTCCGCGAGATCGGCGGCGTAGCGTCGCACCACGCGCAGCCGATCTCCGAACACCTCGGCCGCCTGGGCCGGCTCCGGCTCGACGCCGTCGGGAGCCGTCGGCCCGCTCCGGTCCGCGGCCCCTGGAAGCGCTCCGCGGCTCACGCCGGTGCCAGCACGATGTGCCGGTCGCCGCCCTCGCCTTCGGAGTGCGACTGCAGACCGCGTTCGGAGGCGAGGTCGTGGACGAGCTTCCGCTCGTACGAGGACATGGGTGCGAACGGGACCGCGGCCGCGCCGTCCGCGATCGCGGAGACGGCCGAGTCGACCAGCACCGCGAGCTCGCGGGACCGCTGGTCGCGGCTGCCTCCGATGTCGAGGGTCAGGCGCGCGAACCCGCCGGTGCGCGTCTGCACCGCCAGCCGGGTCAGCTCCTGCAGGGCGCCGACGGTCTCCGGGGCGGACAGCAGCCGCAGGTCGCCGCCCGTCACCTTGACCGTGGTGCGCCCGCCCTCGTCCTCGATCTCGATGTCGCCGTCGAGATCGCAGATGTCGAGCAGCTCCTCGACGTAGTCGGCCGCGACGTCCCCGACGTCCGAATCGCCGTCCAGGGCGGCCTGCAGCCCGACGACGTCGTCCTCGACCGGCGTCGTCCCGACGCTCTCGATGGGTGCGCCCGCGTCCGTCATGCCCGTCGTTCTCCCGTCCGCTTCGAACGCGCCCGGCCGACGGGCTGGGTGCGCTGCGTGTTGACCTTCGGCTGCGGCTCGACGAGCTCGGGGGCCCCGCCGTCGGGCGTCCCGGAGCGGAGCCGCTTCTGCTCCGCCTTCTTCGCGAGCCGAACCTCCCGCGCCTTGGCCGCCTCGCTGCCCGGCGTCGGGGAGTTGCGGATCACGATGAACTGCTGGCCCATGGTCCACAGGTTCGAGAACACCCAGTAGAACATCACGCCGAGCGGGAAGGTGATGCCGGAGAAGATGAAGACGAGGGGCAGGACGTAGAGCAGCATGCGCTGCTGCCGGTACATGGGGCTGGCCTTCGTCTCCGGGGAGACGTTCTTCGACATGATCTGCAGCTGGGTGATGAACTGGGTGGCCGTCATGAGGATGACCATCCCGATCCCGATCAGGGACACCAGCGCGACGCCCTCGTTGGCGGCGATCGTCGCGTGCAGCGGTGCGCCGAACAGGTTGGACTTCCCGAACGAGGTCGCGAGCGCCGGGGTGAGCAGGCCGACGCCGCCCTTCTCCGGGCTCTTCTGCGCGGTCTCGAGCACCTGGAAGAGGCTGAAGAAGATGGGCATCTGCGCCACGAGCGGCAGGCAGGACGAGAACGGGCTCGTGCCCGTCTTCCGGTAGAGCTCCATCGTCTCCCGGCTCATCGCCTCGCGGGAGAACTGGTCGCGCTTGCCCTTGTACTTCTCCTGGATCTTCTTCAGCTGCGGCGCGAGCTCCAGCATCTTGCGCTGGCTCTTGATCTGCCGGACGAAGAGCGGGATCAGCGCCGCCCGCACGACGATCACGAGGCCGAGGATCGACAGGATCCAGGTGAGACCGTCCGCGCCGTCGAACCCGATCGCGGTCCAGAAGCCGTGGAAACCGACCAGGATCGCTTCGATCACCCATTTGAAGGGCCACAGCACGTAACCGAAGATCGCAACGAGGTCCATCGGTTCAGCCTCCGGGCTGCTCTGCCGGCCGAACGAAGCCGTGCGTGGTGATGCGGTACGAGGGGTGCGGGCGAGCGGGCGGGTCGTCGACCCCTCCACGCGACCACGGGTTGCAGCGGAGCACCCGCCACATCGCCAGGGCTGTGCCCACGACGACTCCCCACTGCTGCACTGCCTCGACGGCGTAGCGGGAGCAGGATGGATGGTACCTGCAGACGTCGCCGTAGAGGGGCGAGACCACGGCGCGGTACAGACGCAGGATGGCGATCTCCGCGTTCCGCGGGAGCAGCAGCAGGGTCCTCATGCGCGTTCCTGCAGCAGGCCGACGTGGTGCCGGACCTCGGCCTCGATGGCGGAGAAGTCGGCTGCCGCAGCGGACGGCAGCGCACGGATCACGACGTCGAGGCCCTGCACGTCGTGGGCCACGACCCACCCGACGGCCTTGATCCGGCGCCGGACCCGGTTGCGCACCACCGCGTTGCCGACGTTGCGAGCGACGACGACGCCCAGGCGCATCGGCGCCGCCGGGTCCGAACGCTGCCCGTAAGCGAGCAGCAGCGCACCTCGAGCCTTGCGGCCCGAGCGGACGAGGCGCCGGTAGTCGGTCGCCGCGACGATGCGGTTCGCCTTCGCGAGCACGACGGAGAGGGGCGGCCCCTACGCCGAGAGCTCGGTGCGGCCCTTGGCGCGGCGCGCGGAGAGGATGGCGCGGCCGGCACGGGTCCGCATGCGCAGGCGGAAGCCGTGCACCTTGGCACGCTTGCGGTTGTTCGGCTGGAACGTGCGCTTCGTCACTTCGGTCACCTCTGGGATCGGATGCACCTCGAACGCTCGGCATCACCGGGCGGGGCGCGAAAGTCGGTCGGGCACAAGAACATGCGCCGCGGAACCGGAACACACTACACCACGGACAACCGGCCCCCAGGACGAGGGTCGAATTCCACAGGTGTGATTCGCCGTTGTCCCCAGGTCTGGGCGCGTGCTTCCGGGAGTCCTGTCGGCGTTTCTCCACACATCGGGAGCATGCCTGTGGAGACTTGCCCGGAGAAACGGACGGGCGTTACGGTTGGCCCTCGTCGCTCCCGGCACCCGACGGAGCACAGGTCTCTGGCATCGCGCTCCAGCGCGCCCGTCTCGATGATGCACGCGCCGAAATGCAGGGGAGGAGAGCAGTCGATGACGGATGTCGCGGTGGACGCGTGGGGCAGGATCCGCGCCGCGCTCGCGACGGACTCCCGCGTCGGTCCGCAGCTCCACGGGTTCATCAGCCTGGTCGAGCCGAAGGGCGTCATGGCCGGGGTGCTCTACCTGGAGGTCCCGAACGACTTCTCCCGGTCGATGCTCGAGCAGCGCGGGCGTCTACCGCTCGCGGAGGCGATCGGCGGTCTGGAGGAGGAGTTCGACATCCACACCTTCGCCGTGACGGTGAACCCGGACATCGTCCCGGACTACGACTCGTCGGCGCCCCCGCCCCCTGCCGCTCCCCCGCGTGAGCGCCCGGCGAGCGCCCCCATCGAGTCCGCCCCCGAGACGCCCGTGATCACCCCGGGCACCGAGTCGCGGCTCAACGAGCGCTACACCTTCGAGACCTTCGTCATCGGCTCGTCCAACCGGTTCGCGCACGCGGCGGCCTTCGCCGTCGCCGAGTCGCCGGCGAAGGCCTACAACCCGCTGTTCATCTACGGCGACTCCGGTCTCGGCAAGACGCACCTCCTGCACTCCATCGGCCACTACTCGATGGGGCTCTACCCGGGCATCCGGGTGCGGTACGTGTCGAGCGAGGAGTTCACCAACGACTTCATCAACTCGATCGCGACGAACCGCACGCAGGCCTTCCAAGCGCGCTACCGCGATGTCGACGTCCTGCTGATCGACGACATCCAGTTCCTCTCGGGCAAGGACTCCACCCAGGAGGCCTTCTTCCACACGTTCAACACCCTGCACGACCACAACAAGCAGGTCGTCATCACCTCCGACCTCGCACCGCGTCAGCTGACCGGGTTCGAGGACCGGATGCGGTCGCGCTTCGAGCAGGGGCTCATCACCGACGTCCAGACGCCCGACCTCGAGACGCGCATCGCGATCCTCCGCAAACGGGCGCAGAACGACCAGCTGCAGGTCCCGGACGACATCCTCGAGTTCATGGCCTCGAAGGTCTCGAGCAACATCCGCGAGCTCGAGGGCACGCTGATCCGGGTCACCGCCTTCGCGAGCCTGACCCGCGCCCCGGTCGACATGGCGCTCGTGCAGACGGTGCTCAAGGACCTGATCACCCTCGACGAGGACAACGTGATCGCGCCCGGCGACATCATCGAAGCGGTCGCCAACTACTTCAAGCTCTCCACCGACGACCTGTTCGGGTCGAGCCGGTCGCAGCAGATCGCGGGCGCCAGGCAGATCGCGATGTACCTGTGCCGCGAGCTCACGAGCCTCTCGCTGCCGAAGATCGGTCAGCTCTTCGGCGGTCGCGACCACACCACGGTGATGTACGCGAACAAGAAGATCAGCGAGCTCATGAAGGAGCGCCGCTCCATCTACAACCAGGTGACCGAGCTCACGAGCCGGATCAAGCAGGAGCAGCGCTACCGACGCTGACCGGCCCGCTGGACCGCCGCTTCGGGTCCCGCTCGAGCGGGCACGCCGTCCAACCGGGGACCGCCGCCTCGATCGACCCGGGCCGACGCCGAGCCCCTATCAGGGCCCTCCGACAGCGGTCCGCATCCCGACTTCGGCCGCCGATCAGGACGTTCGTCGCGGCAGGCCCGAGAATCCACCCCCATGTGAGGGAGTTGTGGATAACTCGGGTCGGGACCCCCGTCCGGGGACCCCTCCCCCTGGGGCGATGTGGAGTCGACCTCGACGCGTCAACATGGAGCCGCAGCGGACTCCTCCGTCCGTCCGCACGGTTTCGACATCTGACAGCCGTGTAGTTCCCGCTCAGCAGGCCGGTTGCACCGAGTTATCCACAGTGTGCACACCTGTTAAGAGTGTGATTGTCCTTCTTCATCTCTCTCCTCCTCCACTCGATTCCGCGCTGTGGACTGCGTCCCCCGTCCGGGGCTCAGCACCGGGAGGCGCGACGCCGGTCACCCGCTAGCATGCTCAGCGACCTGACCGAAGGAGTCGCCGGGCACGACCCCGGATCCACGAGGAACCAAGGAGTGCGACGGTGCGATTCCACGCGAACCGGGACGTCTTCAGCGACGCCGTCTCGTTCGCCGTCCGTCTGCTGCCGCAGCGCACGACGCTGCCGATCCTCTCGGGCGTGCTCATCGAGACCACCGAGGACGGGCTCTCCCTGTCGTCGTTCGACTACGAGGTCAGCGCTCGGGTGCGGATCGACGCCCAGGTCGAGGAGCCGGGCAGGGTCCTGGTGTCCGGGCGACTGCTCGCGGACATCGCCAACCGTCTCCCCGGCCTCCCCGTCGAGGTGTCGACCCAGGACAACCGCGTGCTGGTGACCGCAGGCAGCGCCAGGTTCACGCTGCTCTCGATGCCCGTGGCGGAGTACCCGAGCCTCCCTGTCGTCGGCGAGTCCACCGGCGTGGTGCCCGCCGGCGTCTTCTCCGGCGCGATCGCCCAGGTGGTGGTGGCAGCGTCTCGCGACGACGTGACGCCGGTCATCACGGGCGTGCAGCTCGAGGCGACCTCGGGATCGATCTCGCTGACGGCGACCGACCGGTACCGGGTGGCCGTGCGCGAGCTGCCGTGGAACGGCGGCGGCGACGAGACCGTGAGCGCGCTCGTCCCTGCCCGGACCCTCCAGGAGGTGGGCCGCACCTTCGCAGGAAGCGGCGACGTGAGCATCGGGATCACCAGCGGCGGCGACCGCGAGCTGATCGCGTTCGTCTCCGACCGGCGCACCGTCACCTCCCTGCTCATCAAGGGCAACTTCCCGCCCGTCAAACGACTCTTCCCCGACACCACGGAGCACTACGCGGTCATCGGGACCGCGGAGCTCGTCGAGGCGACCCGGCGGGTCCAGCTCGTCCTAGAGCGCGAGGCGGCGCTCCGGTACTCGTTCTCGACGGAGGGCCTGACCCTCGAGGCGGCCGGCTCCGAGCAGGCCCAGGCCTCGGAGCAGCTCGACGCGGTGCTCCAGGGCGACGACATCGTCGTGTCGCTCAAGCCGCAGTTCCTGCTCGACGGGCTCTCGGGAGTCCACACGGACTTCGTGCGAATCTCGTTCACGAAGACGGAGAACCCGAACAAGCCGGGTCCGGTGCTGATCACCGGACAGAAGTCCCGGGAGGACGTCGGCAACGAGGAGTTCCGCTACCTCCTCCAGCCGAACCTGCTCCTGCGCTGATCCCGCGGGTTCGCCGCCCCGAAAGCACTTCAGACGTGAGGACACCAGCATGAAGATCGGACTCGTCGGCCTGGGCAAGATGGGCAACAACATGCGCGCCCGGTTGAAGAAGGGCGGCATCGACGTCGTCGGCTACGACACCAACCCCGCGGTCAGCGACGTGCCGGACTACGCCGCGCTCGCAGCCGCGCTGCCCGCGCCCCGCGTGGTGTGGGTGATGGTGCCGGCCGGGACGATCACGGACTCGGTCGTGGACCAGCTCGCCGAGGTGCTCGAGCCCGGCGACCTCATCGTCGACGGCGGCAACTCCAAGTTCACCGAGGACGAGAAGCACGCGAAGCAGCTCGACGCGAAGGGCCTCTCCTTCATGGACGTCGGCGTCTCCGGGGGCGTCTGGGGGCTCGAGAACGGGTACGGCCTGATGGTCGGCGGCAGCACGGAGCAGGTCGAGCACATGCTCCCCGTCTTCGACGTGCTCCGCCCGGAGGGGCCTCGCGACGAGGGGTTCGTGCATGCCGGCCCGGTGGGCGCGGGCCACTACACGAAGATGGTCCACAACGGCATCGAGTACGCGATCATGCAGGCGTACGCCGAGGGCTACGAACTGCTCGCCGCCTCCGACCGCGGGATCGACGTGTCCGGGACGTTCAAGGCGTGGCAGCGCGGCACGGTCGTCCGCTCCTGGCTCCTCGAGCTGATGGTCCGCGCGCTCGAGCAGGATCCGGACTTCTCGGAGATCGACGGCTACGTCGACGACTCCGGCGAGGGGCGCTGGACCCTCGAGGAGGCGATCGATCACGCGGTGCCCATGCCGGCGATCAGCGCATCGATCTTCGCCCGTTTCGTCTCGCGGCAGGAGCAGTCCCCCGCCATGAAAGCGGTCGCGGCGCTGCGCAACCAGTTCGGCGGCCACGCGGTGAAGGCCGCGGAGGTCGAGACCGCGCAGCAGATGCACCCGACCAAGCGGTAGCTCCCGTCCCGTCCACGGATACGGGGGATCCGGCGAGCCGGTCGCCCTATCCGTGAACAGGAGCTGCTCCGATGCGCATCACCCGACTGAGCCTGACCGACTGGCGCAACTACGAGACCGCCGACGTCGTGTTCGAGGCGGGCGCGAACGTGCTCGCGGGCAGCAACGGCCAGGGCAAGACCAACCTCGTGGAGGCGATCGGCTTCCTGACGACGCTCGGATCGCATCGGGTCTCCGGGGACGGCGCCCTCGTGCGTGCAGGGGCCGGAGCGGCGGTGATCCGCGCCACCGTCTCCTCCGCCGACCGGGAGGTGCTCGCCGAGGTGCTCATCAACAAGGTGGGGGCCAACCGGGCGCAGCTGAACCGCTCCGCGGTCCGCCCCCGCGAGATCACCCGGAACGTGTCCAGCGTCCTGTTCGCCCCGGAGGATCTCGCGATCGTGCGCGGCGAGCCGTCCGCACGGCGGCGGTTCGTCGACGAGCTGCTCGTGCAGCGCACCCCGCGCCTGGCGGGCACGGTGAGCGACTACGAGAAGGCGCTCCGGCAGCGCAACGGCCTGCTCCGTGGCAGCCGCGGGATGGTCGACACCGAGTCGCTGGCGGTCTGGGACGAGCGGCTGATCACGACGGGCACCGAGCTGCTCGACGCACGCACGGACCTGCTCGCCGCGCTCGAGCCGCTGGTGGCCGAGCAGTACTCCGTGGTGGCGGGCGACGATCAACGGGTCGCGATCGAGGCGCAGCGCACGATCGACGAGGACACGGTGGAGGGCACGACGCACGAGCGCTTCGTCGCCGCGCTCGCGCGGGTGCGACGGCGCGAGATCGAGCGCGGCATCACCCTGATCGGGCCGCACAGGGACGACGTCCTCATGACGGTGAACCGCTTGCCGGCGCGCGGGTATGCGAGCCACGGCGAGTCGTGGTCCCTCGCGCTCGCGCTGCGGCTGGGGGCCGTCGAGCTGCTGCGCCATGCGCTGCCCACCGGCGATCCGATCGTGATCCTGGACGACGTGTTCGCCGAGCTGGACGAGCGTCGCCGGCTGCGGCTCGCGGATCGTGTCGCGCGCTACGAGCAGGTGATCGTCACCGCCGCTGTCGAGGCCGACATCCCGGCCGCGCTCGCAGGACGCGTCACCCGGATCCGGGCGGGCCACGTCGTCGAGGGGGCGGCCGACGCTCCCCTCGACGCGGCAGGATCGGGTGCATGACGGACCAGTCCCAGTCGGAGGCGAACCGGGTGTGGGCCCGGCTGCGGACCGTGTTCGGCGCCGGGCGATCACGGCGGCGGGTGCTGGAGCCGCGCCCCGGCAGCACGCCCTTCGCGAAGGGACGCGACCCGCTCAGCGTCTCCGCGGTCCTCGACAGCGTGACCGACTCGCTCGGGTGGCGCACCCCGATCGCCCGCGGCGATCTCGCCGCCGCGTGGCGCTCGATCGCCGGAGCCGAGACGGCCAAGCACGCCGAGGTCGAGGGCTACGCCGACGGCGTGCTCCTGATCCGGTGCGACTCGACCGCGTGGGCGACGCAGCTGTCGCTGATGCGGTCGCAGATCAGCGACCGGATCGCGAGGGACTTCCCTGACGCGGGGGTCGATTCGCTGCGGTTCCTCGGCCCGAACACGCCGAGCTGGAACCACGGTCCGCGCACCGTGCAGGGCCGGGGTCCGAGGGACACCTACGGCTGACGTCGTCGGAAGGTGACTTCAGCCGTCTCCGGAGAGGGCGCGCAATCCCGCGTGGAGCGCCGGAACGGCGCGTGTCGGCGATCGGGGCCAGTGATTCGGTACCTGCGCCGATTCTGAGGTCTCAGAAGGGCGATTTCGGCCGCCGGTGGGGTGCCTGCACGGTAGGCTCGAGCGGTTACCGATGACGGGAGTACGGATCTGTGACGAGCGACGCGAGCGGGCCCATCGACGACGGCGAGACGAACGGCGTGACGGACCCGATCGGCGATGATCTCGATCCGGAGACCATCGACGAGGTCCCGTCCGCGAACTCGGCCGACGAGGTCGAGACGGAGGGCAGCCGCCGACGTGCGGCTGCCGGAGACGACTACGGCGCCGGTTCGATCCAGGTGCTGGAGGGCCTCGAAGCGGTCCGCAAGCGACCGGGCATGTACATCGGGTCGACCGGGCCCCGTGGTCTGCACCACCTCGTCTACGAGATCGTCGACAACGCGGTCGACGAGTCGCTCGCCGGCTACTGCGACGCCATCGACATCCGGATCCTCTCCGACGGCGGCATCCGGGTCGCGGACAACGGCCGGGGCATCCCGGTGGACATCCACCCGGTCGAGGGTCGGTCGACGGTCGAGGTCGTCCTGACCGTGCTGCACGCCGGCGGCAAGTTCGGCGGCGGCGGGTACGCGGTCTCCGGAGGCCTGCACGGCGTCGGCAGCTCCGTCGTCAACGCGCTGTCCCACAAGCTCGACGTCGAGGTGCGGCGGCAGGGGCATGTGTGGCGGCAGTCCTACACGGACGGGGTGCCCGACGCTCCCCTCGCGGAGAACGAGGCCGCCGACACCACCGGGACGACGCTCGCCTTCTGGCCGAACGCGGACATCTTCGAGACGACCGATTTCGACTACGAGACGCTGCGGACCCGGTTCCAGCAGACCGCGTTCCTGAACAAGGGCCTCACCATCGCGCTCACGGACGAGCGCACGAGCGAGCCGGTGGACGGCGAGGTCGAGGGCGCGCCGGAGGTGCGGTCGCACGTCTTCCGCTACGACCGGGGCCTCGTCGACTACGTCGAGTACCTGAACAAGGCCAGCGCCAAGAAGGCCGAGCCCGTGCACGACTCCGTGATCGCCTTCGAGTCGGAGGACAAGGAGAAGGTGATCTCGCTCGAGGTCGCCATGCAGTGGACGGGCTCGTACTCGGAGAGCGTGCACACGTTCGCCAACACGATCAACACGCACGAGGGCGGCACCCACGAGGAGGGCTTCCGTGCGGCGCTGACCGGCCTCATCAACCGGTACGGCCGGGAGAAGGGGTTCATCAAGGAGAAGGACGAGAATCTGACGGGCGACGACGTCCGCGAGGGCCTCACCGCGGTGATCTCCATCAAGCTCGGCGAGCCGCAGTTCGAGGGTCAGACGAAGACGAAGCTCGGCAACACGGAGGCGAAGCCGTTCGTGCAGCGGGTCGTGACGCAGGAGCTCACCCACTGGTTCGAGTCGAACCCGAACCAGGCCCGCGACATCGTGCGCAAGGGCATCCAGGCCATGACCGCGCGCCTCGCTGCGCGCAAGGCGCGGGACGCCACCCGGAAGACGGCGCTGGATCGTGCCTCCATGCCGGGCAAGCTCAAGGACTGCCAGACGCGCGACGCGTCGCGGGCCGAGATCTTCCTCGTCGAGGGCGACTCGGCCGGCGGCTCGGCGGTGCGCGGCCGGAACCCCGAGACCCAGGCGATCCTGCCGCTGCGCGGCAAGATCCTGAACGTCGAGAAGGCGCGGCTCGACAAGGCGCTCGGCAACGCCGAGGTGCAGGCCATGATCACCGCCTTCGGCTGCGGCATCGGGGAGGACTTCAACCCCGAGAAGGCGAGGTACCACAAGATCGTGCTGATGGCCGACGCCGACGTGGACGGTCAGCACATCACCACGCTGCTGCTCACGCTGATCTTCCGGTTCATGCGGCCGCTGATCGAGCTCGGCTACGTCTACCTCGCGCAGCCCCCGCTCTACCGCCTGAAGTGGTCGAACGCGAAGCACGACTACGTGTTCAGCGACCGCGAGCGCGACGCGCTGCTCGCGGACGGCATCGCCTCCGGCAAGCGCATCCCGAAGGAGAACGGGGTCCAGCGCTACAAGGGACTCGGCGAGATGGACTTCACCGAGCTGTGGGAGACCACGATGGACCCCGAGACGCGCACCCTGCGGCAGATCACGCTCGAGGACGCCGCGGCGGCCGACGAGATCTTCGCGACGCTCATGGGCGAGGACGTCGAATCCCGTCGCAACTTCATCCTGCAGAACGCGAAGGACGTCCGCTTCCTGGACATCTGAGGACGCCTCCCGCTTCAGACTCTCCGTTTTGTAGGACGCAGCGTCCTACAAAACGGAGAGTCCTACTGACGTGACCACCACCGATAGGACCACCCATGGTTGACAACATCGAGCAGGTCGATCTGCAGCTCGAGATGCAGCGGTCGTACCTCGACTACGCGATGAGCGTGATCGTGGCGCGGGCGCTGCCCGAGGTGCGCGACGGGCTCAAGCCGGTGCACCGTCGCGTGATCTACGCGATGTACGACGGCGGCTACCGCCCGGACCGCGGGTTCTCGAAGTGCGCTCGGGTCGTCGGCGATGTCATGGCGCAGTTCCATCCGCACGGCGACAGCGCCATCTACGACACGCTCGTGCGACTCGTGCAGGACTGGAGCCTCCGGTACCCGCTCGCGCTCGGGCAGGGCAACTTCGGTTCCCCGGGCAACGATCCTGCGGCGGCGCCTCGGTACACCGAGACCAAGATGGCGCCCCTCGCCATGGAGATGGTCCGGGACATCGACGAGGACACCGTCGACTTCCAGGACAACTACGACGGTCGCACGCAGGAGCCCGTCGTGCTGCCCGCGCGGTTCCCCAACCTGCTCGTCAACGGGTCCGCCGGCATCGCGGTCGGCATGGCGACGAACATCCCGCCCCACAACCTGCGCGAGGTCTCGGCCGCCGCGCTCTGGGCGCTCGAGCACCCGGACGCGACCCGCGAGGAGCTGCTCGCCGGGCTCATGGAGCGGATCAAGGGCCCGGACTTCCCGACCGCAGCCACGATCCTCGGCACCCGCGGCATCCAGGACATGTACCGCACGGGGCGCGGCTCGATCACGATGCGCGGCGTGGTCAGCGTGGAGGAGCTGCAGGGGCGCACCTGCCTCGTCATCACCGAGCTGCCGTACCAGGTCAACCCCGACAACCTCGCCGACAAGATCGCGACGATGGTCAAGGAGGGACGGATGTCCGGCATCGCCGACATCCAGGACCACTCCTCAGGCCGCACCGGCCAGCGCCTCGTCATCGTGCTGAAGCGCGACGCGGTGCCGAAGGTCGTGCTGAACAACCTGTACAAGCACACCGAACTGCAGCAGAACTTCGGCGCGAACATGCTCGCGCTCGTCGACGGGGTGCCGCGCACCCTGGCGCTCGACGGCTTCATCTCCGCCTGGATCGAGCACCAGCTCGAAGTCATCCAGCGCCGAACCGCCTATCGGCTCCGCAAGGCGGAAGCCGACGCCCACATCCTGCGGGGCTACCTCAAGGCGCTCGACATGCTCGACGAGG
Organism: Acidobacteriota bacterium; assembly: GCA_019352055.1. Taxonomy (GTDB): domain Bacteria; phylum Actinomycetota; class Actinomycetes; order Actinomycetales; family Microbacteriaceae; genus Amnibacterium. The sequence goes on along the minus strand of JABBOB010000006.1, from coordinate 61,385 downwards.
TCATCGCGCTCATCCGGCGATCGCCGACCCCCGACGACGCGCGCACCGGCCTGATCGAGCTGCTGGACGTCGACGAGGTGCAGGCGAATGCGATCCTGAGCCTCCAGCTCCGCCGGCTCGCCGCCCTCGAGCGCCAGCGCATCATCGACCAGGCCGCCGAGCTCGAGCGTCTCATCGCCGATTACAAGGACATCCTCGCGAAGGTCCCGCGCCAGCGCTCGATCGTGGCCGAGGAGCTCACCGAGATCGTCGACCGCTTCGGTGACGACCGCCGGACGCAGATCCTGCCGGGATACGACGGCGAGATGAGCATCGAGGACCTCATCCCGGAGGAGGAGGTCGTCGTCACCGTCACGCGCGGCGGGTACATCAAGCGCACGCGCAGCGACCAGTACCGCTCCCAGCGTCGCGGCGGTCGCGGTGTCCGCGGCGCGCAGCTGCGGGCGGACGACATCGTCGACCACCTGTTCGTCACCTCGACGCACCACTGGCTGCTGGTCTTCACGAACGCGGGCCGGGTGTACCGAGTGAAGACCTACGAGGTGCAGGAGAGCGCCCGCGACGCGAAGGGGCAGCACATCGCGAACCTCTTGGCGATGCAGCCCGACGAGCGGGTCGCGCAGATCCTCGACATCCGCGACTACACGGTGGCGCCCTACCTGGTGCTCGCCACCCGTGGCGGTCTGATGAAGAAGACCGCGCTCGCCGAATATGACACGAATCGCAGCGGCGGCATCATCGCCATCAACCTGCGCGAGGGCGACGAGCTCATCCAGGCACTGCTCGTGGACGACACCAGCGACGTGCTCCTCGTGTCGAAGAAGGGCATGTCCATCCGGTTCACCGCTTCCGACGACTCCCTCCGACCGATGGGTCGCAGCACCTCGGGTGTGATCGGGATGCACTTCCGCGGGGACGACCAGCTGCTGGCGGCCAGAGTCGTCTCCGACCAGGGCTACGTGTTCGTGGTCACCGAGGGCGGGTTCGCGAAGCGCACGGCGGTCGACCAGTACCGCATCCAGGGCCGCGGCGGGCTCGGCATCAAGGTCGCGAAGCTGCAGGAGGCGCGCGGCGACCTCGCCGGCGCGCTGATCGTGGATGAGACCGACGAGGTGCTCGTCGTGCTCGAAAGTGGCAAGGTGGTGCGCTCGAACGTCTCCGAAGTCCCCGCGAAGGGACGCGACACGATGGGTGTGGTCTTCGCACGCTTCGCTGCGGATGACAGAATCATCGCCATTGCCCGCAACAGCGAGTCGACCGTGGAGGAGAACGCAGCAGATGAGCTCGGTCAGGACTCCCAGCCGACCGTCGGACACGACGGGTCCGAAGGATAGCGTGGCGGACAAGCTGTCCCAGAAGACCCCGCGTCCTGCGCAGAGCAAGCAGGTGCGCCTCAAGCTGGTCTACATCGACTTCTGGTCCGCGGTGAAGTTCTCGTTCCTGATCGCGGCCGCAGTCGGGGTCATCATCCTGGTCGCGGTGCTGCTGATCTGGACCGTGCTCACCTCCACCGGTGTGTTCGACCAGATATCGACGCTGCTGAAGGACGTCTCCGGCAACAGCCGGACGAGCGTCACCAACATCGTCTCGTTCGCGCAGGTGATGGGCTTCACGCTCGTCATCGCCGCCCTGAACGTGGTCGTCGGCACCGTGCTCGGCGCGATCGCCTGCGTGCTGTACAACCTCTCGGTGAAGATCACGGGCGGGATCCTCGTCGGATTCAAGAACGGCTGAACGGGCTGGTACGCTCTTCTGCGGCCTGCAGAAGGTCATTCGGGGCTATAGCTCAGGCGGTTAGAGCGCTTCGCTGATAACGAAGAGGTCCCAGGTTCAAGTCCTGGTAGCCCCACCGTGTTCGTGGCCTCGGATCCGCTCGCGGATCCGAGGCTTCTCGGTACCGGAGCGCTCGGATGACTGCGCTTCGCGCGTCCATCCATCGGTTCCGGTGAAGCCCGTCGTCTAGGCTGCTGGCATCCCTTCTCGGGGGCTTAGCTCAGTTGGTAGAGCACCTGCTTTGCAAGCAGGGGGTCAGGGGTTCGAGTCCCCTAGTCTCCACGGTGTCCCTGACGTTCGACGTGCTGCGGCGCGGGACCCTCGTCGAGCGTCGGCGGGTTCGGGGGGTGCCGCTCGTCGATCTCGCGCGCTGATCGCTGCGGGGGTCGTTCCGGAACGGGTGCCACCCGTCCGAGGTGCGCAGACGCGGAGCACGCCGGCTCTTCACGCGCATTCGCGCGTGCACACCACGTCGATTCGTGCAATCGGAGCGACGCGATCGTGGTCCGGCACCTCGACGCGTCCCTGCTGTCGCCCGGTCAGGTGCTGCTCGTCGACGACCCGGACCATCCGGGGCGGCTCCGCCTGCACCGACTCGTCGAGATCGGGCAGGACGGCCGACTCATCACGAATGGGGACGCGAACAGGAACGAGGAGTCGTCTCCCGTCCAGGTGACCGCCCTCCACGGCGCCGCCTTCCTCCGCATCCCGTACGCCGGTCTGCCCGCCTACTGGATCTGCACCGGGCAGGTCGCGCCGCTCGTGACCTCGGTCGCGTTGGTCGGGCTGCTGCTCGGCGGGGTCCGACTCGGGCGGTTGCTGGAGGATCCGGAGGAGCGCGAGCGGCGACGCCACCGGGGCATCCGGCTGCGGGGTCTGCACCGCGCCGCCGCCGCGGTGGGGGCGCTCGGCGTGCTGTCGGCGCCGGCCATCATGCCGGCCGCGGCGGCCCACGCCGCCTTCGCGGCGATGACGAGCACGACCGGCAATACGTGGGGCACCGCCTGCACCGACCGGGCACCCGGCACCGGCATGACGCCGTCGCTCCACTACGGCTACGGCCCGGGCAGCACCGACATCCCGGATCTCGGCCTGCGCCGCCGGTTCGACGCCGTACGCCGTCGTCGACGGCTCGAGGACCTGGCCCCACCCGACCGCCGTCAGCATCGCCACGTGCTTCAGGGTCGACCCCATCGACGCGGGGGCGTCCTCGCGGACTTCGGCAGCTCGAACACGGCCGCCGCCTCGGCTGGGGTCGACGACGGCCTGTACATGGGGGACAGCGGCAGGTTGACGTTCGGCGCCGCGTCGATCCAGGCCGCCGGTCTCGTCAAGAGCGCGTACCGGCACTGCACCACGTCCGGCGGGTACGCCGACTGTTCCTGGCACCTCGTGGTCGCGACCGTGAGCACCACGTCCGGGTGCACCATCAGCGTCGATGCCGACCCGGCGACGACCTGGCGACGCCGTTCCCCCTGACGGTCGCGCTGCAGGCCTACTCCGGTTCCTGGCGATCCGGGCACGACAACGTGACCGGCGGTGCCGACGCTCCGACCCGATCGTTCTTCGAAGGAGCGCTCGACGAGTCGCAGATCTACGCGTCCGCGGCGCCGTTCGGCGTGCAGACCGCGATCTACTCCGCCGGCCACCGAACGGCTCAGGCCGACGCGAGCTCCGACCGGACCGAGTCCGCGGAGCGGCCGAGCGCGGATCGCGAGCCGTCGATCAGCGCGAGGACATCGCTCTGACACCGGTCGGCGCTGTCGTTCCAGCGGACGAGGTCGTAGGCGCGAGCCGCGGTCACCCCCGGGGGCGTGATCCAGTCCCCGGCGGGCAGACCGCCGTGCAGGACGTTCCACATCGCTCCGACGGCGCGTTGGCCGACCGGTCCCGTGATGCTCGCGGGCAGCGCCTCGATCGCCACGGCGGCGACGAGGCAGGCCCGCTCGCTGGCTTCGCCGTCGTGCGCGCGGAGCGTACCGACGTGCAGCCGGACACCCTGCTCGTCGATCGTCGTGAACCAGGCGTCCTGCACCCAGCCGTTCGCGATGCGCTGATGCGTGCGGGCGAGCAGCGCATCGACCGCATCGAGCCGCGCCAGCTTGGCCCCAAGCCGATCGATGCGCTGGAGGCGGCGGCGGTCACGCCATCTGGTGCGCAGACCGGCCGGAGCGGTGACGGGTAGCTGGAGGAGCGAATCGGGCATGCACAATCCCCTTGTCGGCTGGGTGCGATACAGGGATTCTGGTCACGGACCTGGAACGCGCCTGAGGATTTCACCCCTCGGAACGAGTTCGATCGGGGGCAGGCCCCGATATCCGGTTCGGAGCACCGGAACCCGGTTCAGACGATCGAGTCGGTCAGACCGTCCGGGGTGCCGAACCGGTGTGCCGTGATGCTCACCGACTGCTCGTGGAGGAACGGGAGCAGCTCGATCCGACCCGCCGTCGTGACCTCGTTCGACCAGATCGCGAGATCGGGATCGCCTCCCGCCGCCTCGAGCAGCTCGGACGCGGAGCCGCCGACCAGCCGCACCCTGCCGGTGAGCACCGGCTGCGCCTCCACCCGCTGCGCGATCCCCAGGTCGTCGAGCACGCCGGCGAGCGCGGTCGGCAGCGGAACGGCGGACACCACCGAGGTGGGTGCGCCCGCGCGGGTCGCCGCGGCGATCACCCGCAGGACCGCGCCCGGTTCGGCATCGACGGCGACCCGGACGGTCACGGGGACGGTCCGGTAGCGCAGGAGGTTTCGCTCGACACCGAGCCCTGCGAGCTCGCGGGTGGCACCGAACTCCCGCTGCCACGCGGCCTGATCGCTCGCGGCTCCCGCGGTCACGAAGGCGCGCGCGTCGTCGCTGACAGCCGAGGCGGCACGCACCACCCGGGCGACCGCCGGGTCGAGGCGCGCGCTCGCCGGCGCCGTCTCCGCCGATCGCGCCCAGCCGCCCAGGCCGATGAGGTAGTTGGGGCCTCCCGCCTTCGTGCCGGCACCGACGGAGGACCGCTTCCAGCCCCCGAACGGCTGCCGCCCGACGATGGCGCCCGTGGTGCCGCGGTTCACGTACAGGTTCCCGGCGTCCACCGCGTCGATCCAGCGGGCGATCTCGGCCCGTTCGAGGGACTGCAGGCCGGCGGTCAAGCCGTACGCGACCTCGTTCTGGATGGCGATGGCCTCGTCGAGATCCACCGCGGTCATGATGCCGAGCACCGGGCCGAAGTACTCGGTGAGGTGGAATGCGGAGCCCCGGCGGACTCCCGTTCGGATGCCGGGCGTCCAGATGCGCCCCTCGCGATCGAGGCGCTTGGGTGCGAGGAGCCACCGCTCGCCCTCGCCGAGGTTCGTGAGCCCCTCGAGCAGCTTGCCGGTCGCCGGTTCGATCAGCGGACCCATGCGGGTCGTGGAGGTCCAGGGGGATCCGACCTCGAGGGATCCGACCGCGTCGACCAGCTGGCCGAGGAACCGCTTGGACCTCGCGACCGGCCCGACGAGGATGGCGATGCTCGCGGCGCTGCATTTCTGCCCCGCGTGGCCGAATGCGCTCGCGACGAGGTCCTTGACGGCGAGGTCCAGGTCGGCGGAGGGAGTGATCACCATCGCGTTCTTGCCGCTGGTCTCCGCCAGCACCGGCAGGTCGTGGCGGAAGTCTCGGAAGAGCCGGGCCGTCTCCCAGGCGCCGGTGAGCACGACGCGGTCGATCCGCGGATCGGCCACGAGCCGCCGCCCCAACGTCTCCTCGTCGACCTGCACGAGCGCGAGCACGTCCTCCGGGACGCCGGCGGACCAGAGGACCTCGGCGAGCACCGCCCCGCAGCGGCTCGCGGGACCCGCGGGCTTGAGCACCACGCCGCTGCCGGCGGCCAGAGCGGCCAGCACGCCGCCGGCCGGGATGGCGACGGGGAAGTTCCAGGGCGGCGTGACGAGCGTCAGCGCGGCAGGGACGAACCGGGCACCGTCGACGCGCTCGAGCTCGGCCGCGCCGCTCGCGTAGTAGCGCGCGAAGTCGATGGCCTCGCTGACCTCGGGGTCGGCCTGGTCGATCGTCTTCGCGGCCTCGCTGACCATGACTTCGACGAGACGCCCACGGGCGGCCTCGAGGGCGTCTCCGGCGCGCAGGAGGATCGCGATGCGCTCCGCGACGGGACGCGCGCCCCACGCCCGGCCCGCCGCCTGCGTGGTGGCGAGCACCGCGTCGAGCTCGCTCGAGTCCGTCACCGTGTGCGTTCCCAGCGTGCGGACCCCCTCCTCGGAACGCGCGGCGCGCTCGAGCAGGGCGGTCGCCCACGCCCGGTGCTCCGGCACCGCGGGGTCGGTGTCCACCGCGTTGCGGAACGTCGAGTCGGGCGCGGTCGGCTCAGTGCTGCGCGGCACGCGGTGCGGCCCGGGCACCGTCGTGTCGAGCGCGGCGAGCGAGGCGGCGAACCGGTCCCGTTCGCGCGCGAACAGGCGATCGTCGGAGGCGAGGTCGAACACGCTCGACATGAAGTTGTCGTCGCTCGCGCCCTCCTCGAGCCGTCGGACCAGGTAGGCGATCGCGACGTCGAACTCCCGCGGGTGCACCACGGGCGTGTAGACGAGCAGACCGCCCACGTCGCGCCGCACGGCCTCCGCCTGACCGGTCGCCATCCCGAGCAGCATCTCGAACTCGACCGCCTCGGTGACACCGCGCTCGCCGGCGAGGAGCCACGCGTGGGCGACGTCGAACAGGTTGTGCCCCGCGACACCCAGCTGCACCGCGTCGGTCCGCTCGGGCGTCAGTGCCCAGTCGAGGACCCGTTTGTAGTTGGTGTCGCTCTCGATCTTCGAGTGCCAGGTCGCGAGCGGCCAGTCGTGGATCGACGCCTCCACCCGTTCCATCGGCAGGTTCGCGCCCTTCACCAGTCGGACCTTGACGGGCGCACCCCCTCGAGCGCGCCGAGCGGCGCTCCATTCCTGCAGCCGCATCATCGCGGAGAGCGCGTCGGGAAGGTATGCCTGCAGCACGATGCCGGCGCGGTAGTCCGTGAAGCGCGGCGAATCGAGGATCCGCTGGAACACCGCGATCGTGAGATCGAGGTCCTTGTACTCCTCCATGTCGAGGTTGATGAACGTCCCGGTGGTGCGGGCCGCCTCGTACAGCGGTGTGAGCCGGGCGACGACGTCCTCCACAGCGGCGTCGAACGCCCAGACCGCGTGGGGAGCGACGGCGGCGGAGACCTTGATGGACACGTAGTCGACATCCGCCCGCTCGATCAGGGCGAGCGTGCCGGCGAGCCGGCGGTCCGCCTCCTTCCGGCCGAGCACCGCTTCTCCCAGCAGGTTGAGGTTGAGGCGGACGCCTCGCGACCGGATCCTCGCGATCGCCCGCCCCAACCGCGACGGGGTCGCGTCGATCACGAGGTGGTCCACCATCCGGCGGAGCGCGGTCCGCGCGATCGGGACGACGAGCCACGGCAGCAGCGGTGCGGTGATCCCGCCGACCCGAACGGCGAGCCGGAGCGGGAGGGGGAGGAACCGCGGCACGCCGGGCGCGAGGGCGGCAAGACGGTGCGCCGCGGCCCGGAGGTCCTCGGGCCGGACGACGCCGTCCACGAACCCGACCGTGAAGGCGAGCCCCTTCGGATCGCGCAGCACCCCTGCCAGCCGTGCGGCCGCCGGATCCGTGGGAGCCTGCGCAGCTTCTGCGAGCCAGCGGCGCACGAGCGCCTCGACCTGCTCGATCGACGCGGCGGATCCGGTCGGCGGGGTCGTCTGCACAGCGGTTCCGCTCATGCACGCATTGTCCGTCCTCGGACGCATCGAGAACAGTGATGATTTGCTACGAGTACTGTTCGCCTGAATCGAAGGGAACAAGATGTACGACGTGCGACGGCTGCGCCTGCTCAAGGAGCTCGCCGACCGGGGCACGCTCGCCGAGGTCGCCGCAGCACTGCGGTTCAGCCCGTCGACGGTCTCGCAGCAGCTCGCGCTGCTCGAGCGCGAGGTGGGCGTCCCGCTGCTCGTGCCATCGGGACGTCGGGTCGTGCTCACCCCCGAGGCGCAGACGCTGGCCGACCGGGCCGGCGAGGTACTGGCGCTGCTGGAGCGGGCGGAGTCGGAGGTCGCGGCCCGGGCTGTGACCGCGTCCGGCACCGTGCGCCTGGCGATCTTCCAGTCGGCGGCCTTGGCACTGCTGCCGCAGACCCTGACGCTGATGGGGCGGGACCATCCGCAGGTGCGCGTCGAGATGGTGCAGCACGAGCCCGAGGCGGCACTCCATCGCACATCGACGCGGGACTTCGACCTCGTGGTCGCTGAGCAGTACCCGGGTCACGCCACCGCTTGGCACCAAGGCCTCGACCACCGCCCGCTGGTACGGGACCCGATCCGCATGGTGGTCCCCACGGGGTCGGGCATCCGGGCGCTGGCCGACGCGGCGCGCGAACCGTGGGTGCTCGAACCCCGTGGGGCGGCCTCGCGGCACTGGGCGGAGCAGCAGTGCAGGCTCGCCGGCTTCGAGCCGGACGTGCGCTACGAGTCAGCGGACCTCGAGGTGCACATGCGGCTCGTCGAGTCGGGGAACGCAGTCGCGATGCTGCCCGACCTCGTCTGGTCCGGTCGACCTGCGCCGGGCCGGACGATCGTCCCGGCCGGCTCGCCGGCACGGGAGGTGTTCACGGCAGCGCGGACCTCCGGTGCGGCCCGGCCGGCCGTCGTGGCGCTTCGGGCGGCGCTCGAGGCGGCTGCTTCCTGAGACGGGACGGGGCTCCGCGCTTCGGCGCGGGGCCCCGTCCCGGAGGTCGGACGACGTCAGCTCGTGGTGTCCGGGTCCTCGTCGGCGACCCACAGGTCGTCGTCGGCCCGCAGCGTCTGCCACACCGCGTAGCCGATACCCACGACCAGCCCGACGCCGAGGAGGATCCCCAGGACGCCGCCCACGCCGATCCCGCTCTTCCTGCCGGACGCCTTCTTCGCAGCGACCCGACCGGCCTTGGCGGCGGCGCGGAGCTTCGCGCCCCCCTTCGCGCCCGAGCGGTGGCCCGACCTCGTCACCGAGTCCAGTCGGTCGGTGACCTTCTTGCCCTGCTTCGTGACGGTGTCCGAGAGGCCGAGGCGCCCGCCGGCCTCCTCGGCCAGAGCGACGGCCGCAGCGGTCGCGCTCGTCACCGCAGGCAGCAGCACCCCGCTGAGAGCGTCCTTGGCGGTGGAGGCGGCGTAGGAGCCGGCCGCCTTGCCCGCCCTGCCGACGACCGGCGCGACCTTCTCGGCGACGACCGTGCGCGCACCGGGCACGGCCGAGTCGAGGCGCTCCTTGGCGAACTGCTGGACGTGCGGGAACGCGTCGCGACCGACCGCGTTCGCACGCGTCAACAGCGCCTGCTGGTCGTTCCAGAGACGCTGGGCGTCCTTCTTCAACCGCTTCACCTGCTTCTGATGCGAGACCATCGATGCGCTCCTCGGCGTCGTGCGTGGGCGCCGACGGAGTCGTCGACGCGGGTGGGTTCATCCTCCCATCGAGTCCGCTGCGCGCGACCTGAAAGTCCTGGGTATGACAGGCGAGAGCTGGACGGACCCTCTGACGAGCCTGTGCACCGCCCCGCGCTGACGGCACCGCGCGGGGCACCCGGCGCGTCGATGCCAGAATCGGGGGCATGACCGATGTCACCGCGACCGCCGTCCTCCACACCACCCAGGGGGACATCACGGTCAACCTGTTCGGCCTGCACGCGCCGAAGACCGTCAAGAACTTCATCGGTCTCGCGACCGGTGAGAAGGCCTGGCGCAATCCGGCCACGGGCGCCGAGGAGACGGGACCCCTGTACAAGGACCTCGTCTTCCACCGCATCATCCCCAACTTCATGATCCAGGGCGGCGACCCGATCGGGAACGGCACCGGTGGGCCGGGCTACGAGTTCGACGACGAGATCGCACCCGACCTCGACTTCCGCAAGCCCTACATCCTCGCCATGGCGAACGCCGGCAAGCGCGGGGGGCACGGTACGAACGGATCGCAGTTCTTCATCACGACCGCGGCGACCACCTGGCTGCAGGGAGCCCACACGATCTTCGGCGAGGTCGCGGATCAGGCGTCGCGCGACGTCGTGGACAGGCTCGGTGCCGTGCCGACCGACCGCTCCGACCGGCCGATCGAGCAGCAGGTGCTGTCGAGCATCGACGTGCAGCAGGGCACCTGACCTGTGAGCGGCGCCCGCGCGGACCTCCGCCGCCTGTGGCGGCGGTCCGTGCGGTTCCGTCCGCGCACCGCGACCGGCTGGATCGTGATCGTCACCGCGTCCGCATACGTGGTGCAGCTGCTCACCGCACCGGCGCTCCAGGTGCTGTTCCAGTACGCGCCCCTCTACTCGTTGCCTTCGAGCGGGCTGCCCTTCGAGCCGTGGCGCATGCTGACGTCCGCGCTCATCCACCAGCCGATCTCGATCCCCGGATCCCTCATCGGCATCACGCACATCGCCTTCAACATGATCGCCCTCGTCTCGTTCGGACGCCCGCTCGAGCAGCTGATCGGGCCTGCGCGACTCGTCACCATCTACGTCCTGGGCGCCCTCGGTGGCTCGGCGGGCGTGCTCTACGCGTCCTTCGTCGGGCTGCTCGCGCCGAACACGGCGGTCTACGGCGCCTCGGGAGCCGTGTTCGCCGTCCTCGGGGCCGTCGCAGTGGTGCAGCGCAGGCTCGGAATCGACATCCGCACGCTCGTCGTGCTCATCGCGATCAACCTCGCGCTCGGTCTCGTCGTGCCCGGCATCGCCTGGCAGGCCCACGTGGGGGGCCTCGTCGTCGGGGCGGTGACGGGGTGGCTGTTCGCCACGAACCGGGGTCCCCGTCGGGATCGCCGCGCGCGCATCGGGGCCGCGATGGTCACGGGCGTCCTGCTGCTGCTCTCCCTCGTGCCGGCAGCCGTGCTCTGACCGCCCGTCCCGAGGTGCTCACTCGCCGCGGCGTGGCTCCGCCAGCGTTCCTCCACGGTTCCTCCACGAACCGTCCACGAGGTTATCCACAGGTTTGTGCACTGTGTGGAGAATCACAGCCCTGTGCTTCCGGGGTGGCCGCAAGCCCCCGCTCGAGGCAGACCTGATCGGGAGGGGTCACTTCCACCAGAGGGTCATGAGGAAGCCTGCGAACGCGATGCCGAACCCGATCAGGATGTTCCAGCTGGACTGATCCGTGGGGAACGGGATGGGCAGCGTGCCTCCCGAGATGTAGAAGACGACGATCCAGAGCAGACCCAGCAGCATGAACCCGAACATCAGCGGCTTGAACCAGACCGGGTTCGCGCCGTCTCCTGCGGCCCGGCGCTCCTCCCGACGTGCGGGAGAGATCTTCACTCGGGCCATGGCCGACAGCGTACCGGGCCGACGGTCGGAACCACCGACGAGCGATGCGTAGGATCCCGGGGATGACCAAGGTGCTCGTCGTCGACAACTACGACAGCTTCGTCTACACGCTGAACGGCTACCTGCGGCAGCTCGGCGCCGAGACGGACGTCGTCCGCAACGACACCGTGCCCTTGGCCGCGCTCGCCGAGCGGATCCGCGAGTACGACGGGGTGCTGGTGTCCCCCGGTCCGGGCAAGCCCTCCGATGCCGGGGTGTCCATCCCGATCGTCCACGCGGCGGTCGAGGCCGGTGTCCCGCTGCTCGGCGTCTGCCTCGGGCACCAGGCGATCGCGGAGGCGTTCGGCGGGATCGTGACGAACGCCGAGGAGCTGATGCACGGCAAGACGTCGCAGGTCGTGCACGGCGAGAGCGTGATCTTCGACGGCGTGCCCGAGACCTTCACCGCCACCCGCTACCACTCCCTGGCGGTCGTGGACGGCACGGTCCCCGTCGAGCTCGAGGTCACCGCGCGCACCGACGGCGGCGTCATCATGGCGTTGCAGCACCGCGACGCCCCTGTGTACGGCGTCCAGTTCCACCCCGAGTCGGTGATGACGGAAGGGGGCCACCGCATGCTGGCGAACTGGCTCGCCGTCGTGGGCGATCCGGATGCGGTGCGCCGGTCCGAGGGCCTCAGCCCCGGGATCGGCTCGGCGCCCTGAACCCGGCGTCCGGGGCGGACCCGGTCAGCCCGTCGTGGGCGGGGTGGTGGTCGGAGTCGGGGTCGGCGTCGGGGTGGGCGAATCGCCCGCGCACTGCTGCAACGTGACGGTGGAGCCCTGCGGGACGGTGCCGGCAGGCGTCACCTGGTAGTAGACGATGTCGCTGGCCGCACCGCAGCCGCTCGTCTGCTGCTGTACGTCGGGGGTGAGCCCGAGCGCCTGCAGCTGCGACTGCGCATCGGCGATGCTCTGGCCGGTGAGGTCCGGGAGCACGACCTTGCCGTCCGAGACGACGAGGTCGACCGAGCTCGACTGGTCGATCTGGTCCCCGGCCTTCTGCGAGGCGGAGATCACCGAGCCCGCCGGGACGTTCGTCGAGTGATCCGTGGTCACCGCCCCGACCTTCAGGCCCGCCTGCGTGATCGCCTGCTGCGCCGCGTCCTGCGTCAGGCCGGCCAGCGTCGGCACGGTCGTGCGCGGCGTGCCCGTCGACACCCAGAGGCTGACCGCGTCCCCCTTCGTCAGCACGGTGCCGGCACTCGGGGCCGCCCGCACCACCACGCCCGCTTCGACGGTGCTGCTCGCCTGCTTGTGGATGAGCCAGCGCAGGTCGAGGGAGCTGAGCGCCCGCTCGGCCGTGGCGCTCGTCGCGCCCTGCAGATCGCTCGGTACGGTCCGGTTGTCGGCGCCGAAGCCACCGGTCGCGATCGAGACCACCCACAGCGCGACCGCGAGCACGATGGCGAGCACGACGACGACCCCGCCCCAGATCCATGCCACCGGCGGTCGGCTCGAGGTCCCCGACGGTCCCGGGTCGTCGAACGCGAGCTGCCGCACGGTCGACTCGGCCGTCGACTCGGCGCCGCCGAACAGGTCCCGCTGGATCTCGATGGTGGGCAGGCGCGCCGTCGGCGTCCGGCCGGCGAGCACCGCGTCGACGTCCGCCCGGAACTCCTCGGCCGACTGGTAGCGCCGTGCCTTGTCCTTCTCCAGCGCACGGAGCACGACCGCGTCCATCGCCTCGGTGAGCGCCGGGTTCAGCCGGCTCGGCACCTCCGGCCGTTCGGACACGTGCTGGTAGGCCACCGCGATCGGGCTGTCGCCGCGGAACGGGGCTCGGCCGGTCAGCATCTCGAACAGCACGACGCCGGTCGAGTACAGGTCGCTGCGGAGGTCCACCGTCTCGCCCTTGGCCTGCTCGGGGGAGAAGTACTGCGCCGTGCCGAGGATGACGCTCGTCTGCGCGACGGTGGCGGACGAGTCGCTGATCGCCCGGGCGATGCCGAAATCCATGACCTTGATCTGGCCGGAGCGCGTGACCATCACGTTGCCCGGCTTGATGTCGCGGTGCACGACCCCCGCGCGGTGGGAGTACTCGAGCGCTGTGAGGATGCCGCCGATGATGTGACCGGCCTCCTGCGCGGTCATCGGGCCCTCCTTGATGAGGTCCTTCAGCAGCTTGCCGTCGACGAACTCCATCACGATGAACGGGAGCTGCGCCTCACCTCCGCCGGACTCGAGGACCGTCTCCTCACCGGCGTCGAAGACGCGCACGATCGTCGGATGCGTCATCCGCGACGCGGCCTGCGCCTCCTGCCGGAACCGCATCCGGAACGTGGGGTCGTTCGCGAGGGAGGACTTCAGCAGCTTGATCGCGACCTTGCGGCCGAGCCGGGTGTCGGTGCCGATGTGCACCTCGGCCATGCCGCCCCGCCCGATGTGCTGCTCGACGCGGTAGCGGCCCGCGAGCAGGCGCTCGCCGCCGGTGAGGGCCAGGATCGGCCCCGTGACGGCGGTGCTCGGGCGGCTCTCGTCGGTGCTCACTGCGTGGTGGTCGGGGCCGGGGTGGAGGTGGTCGGGGGCGCGCTCGTCGGTGCGGCGGGTGCGGTGACCGTGACCTTGAGCGGGGACGAGTCGGGAGTCTCGACGGCACCGCAGTTCGCGGAGTAGACGATCGTGATCGTGCCCGGGTTCGAGCCCGCGGTGACCTGAGCGCTCTGCACCGTGCCGAGCGGCATGTCGCCCGGCGCGGCGGCCGCACCCGAGACCTTGAGGGTGTAGCCGGACAGGGACCCGCCCGTCCCGGACTTGCAGGTGTACTTCGGCCAGCTGACCGTGAACGACTGGCCCGTCGTGACGGGATTCGAGCCGGTCGTGGGCGGCGAGGAGGGCTTGGCGGGCGTCGTGGGGGCGGAGTAGTAGGTCACGGTCACCGTGCTGCCGACCGTCGTCGACGTCGGGTCGATGTTCGTGACCTTGCCGGCGTCGCTCGCACTCGTCGGTGTCTGCGGATTGCCCGTCACCTGCAGGCCCATGCCTTGGAGCTGCGCGCTCACGGCGGTGAACTGCTTGCCGTAGTAGTTGTTCGGATCCAGCACCAGGGGAGTGGCCGTGGGGGAGGGCGACTTGGCGGGAGCGGTGGTGCTCGTCTGCGCACCCGTGCTGCCCGACGTGCCGGGGGAGGGCTTCTTGCCCGCGGTGAGGGTCGACACCAGGAAGACGACGAGCAGCACCGCGAGGATCGCGATGAGGATCACGAGGGGGATCGTCCAGGCGCTGCGTCGGCGGGGCCCGTCGTCGTGGGGGCCGTCCCCGGGCCCGTACGGCCCCGTCACGGTCGGTGGCCCGACGGGGGACTGCTGGTACGCGGTCGTCGTCGCCGCCCCGCCGGGCACGCCCATCAGCATCGTGTCGAAGCCCGGGCCCTGCGACGGCAGCACCGTCGTGGCCGATTCGGTCTGCATCGCCATCGTGGGTGCGGAGACGCCTGCAGGCAGCACGGCGGGCACCGCGGAGGCGGCTGCCAGCACATCGCCGCGGCGCAGCGCGGTCGCCGCCCGGGCGAGCAGCGCGGCCGTCGTGGGGCGGTCGGACGGCGCTTTGGCGATGCACGCGAACACGAGCCGACGGATCGGCTCCGGCACCGAGTGGGGCAGGTCCGGTGCGATGTCGTTGATCTGCGCCATCGCGATGGCGACCTGGGACTCGCCCGTGAAGGGGCGGTGCCCCGCCAGCGCCTCGTACGCGACGATGCCGAGCGAGTAGATGTCGGTGGCAGGGGATGCCGGCTGGCCGCTCGCCTGCTCGGGCGACAGGTACTGGACCGTGCCCATGACCTGACCGGTCGCGGTGAGCGGCACCTGGTCGGTGATGCGGGCGATGCCGAAGTCGGTGATCTTCACCCGGCCGTCGGGGGTGACCAGCAGGTTGCCGGGCTTGATGTCGCGGTGCACGAGCCCGGCCGCGTGAGCGGCGTGCAGAGCCATCGCGGTCTGCGCGACGACGTCGAGCACGCGATCGGGCGGCAGGGTGTGCTGGCGCTCCAGGATCGAGGACAGGGGCTCGCCCGGGACGAGCTCCATCACGAGGAAGGCGGAGCCG
Organism: Acidobacteriota bacterium; assembly: GCA_019352055.1. Taxonomy (GTDB): domain Bacteria; phylum Actinomycetota; class Actinomycetes; order Actinomycetales; family Microbacteriaceae; genus Amnibacterium. The sequence continues at coordinate 46,219 of JABBOB010000006.1, read as the reverse complement.
TCCTCCTCGCCGTAGTCGTAGACGTTCGCGATGCCCTCGTGGTTCACGAGCGCCGCGTGGCGCGCCTCCGCCCGGAACCGCTCGAGGAACCCGGGGTCGCCGAGGTACTCGTCCTTGAGGATCTTGATCGCGACGGGTCGGCCGATGACGAGGTCGGTGGCTTCCCACACCTCGCCCATCCCGCCGATCGCGATGCGCGACGACAACTCGTAGCGGCCCCCGAAAGTGAGCCCGGCGACCGGTCTCATCCGTTCAGCACCGCCTCCATGACCTGCTTGGCGATCGGGGCCGCGACAAGGTTGCCGAACCCCGACTGACCCAGCCCCCCACCGTTCTCGAGCACCACGGCCACCGCCACCTTCGGGTTGTCCGCCGGGGCGAAGCCCGTGAACCAGAGCGTGTACGGCTGACCCGTTCCGTTCTGCGCCGTCCCCGTCTTCCCCGCGACCGTGACCCCACTGATTGTTGCATTGGTCGCCGCCCCGCTGGCGACGCCCGCGACCATCATGGCCTTCACCTCGGACGCGATCTTCGGGGTGATCGGATTGCCGAGGACCGTGGGACTGAAGGACTGCAGGGTCTCCAGCGAAGGCGACACGACCTTCTGGACGAGGTTCGGCTTCATCTCGGTTCCACCGTTCCCGATGGTCGCTGCGACCATCGCCATCTGCATCGGCGTGGTGCGGACCTCGTACTGCCCGAACGCGGTCTGGGACGTCTCGGCGCTGTTCAGGTCGCCCGGCGGGTACACGCTCGGCGTCACCGGAACCGGGATGGACAGCGGCCGGTCGAACCCGAACCGCTCCGCCTCGTCGCGCAGCGCGGTCGAGCCCAGCTTGGCACCGAGCTGCGCCATCGGGATGTTGCAGGAGAGCTTCACCGCGGTCGCGATCGACGCCGTCTTCGACGCACCGCAGTACTCCCCGTCGGCGTTGTGGATCGTGGTCGTCGTGCCCGGCAGCGTGTAGATCGGGGGGTTCGAGAAGGTCGAGTTCGGCGTGTACTTGCCGCTCGCGAGGGCGGCGGAGGTGGTGATCAGCTTGAAGGTGGAGCCGGGGGGGTTGAGCTTGCCGCCGATCGCTCGATTCACGAGCGGGTTGACCGCCTTGGCGCTCAGGGCGTCGTACGCGGCGATCCCCTTCGAGTGGTCCGCGATGGTGTTCGGATCGAAGGACGGCTTGGACACCATCGCGAGCACCTTGCCCGTGCTCGGCTCGATGGCGACGACGGCGCCTTGCAGGTTCCCCAGCGCGTCGTAGGCCGCCTTCTGGACCTTGGGCTCGATCGTCAGCTGCACGGAGGCCCCCTTCGGGTCCTGTCCGGTCACGATGTTCTGGAGCCGGTCCAGCACCTGCGCGCTGGAGGTGCCGGCGAGCTCGGCGTTGAGCGCCCCCTCGATACCGGTGGGGGCGCCGATCGGGTTGTAGTAGCCGGTGACAGCGGCGTAGAGCGGTCCGTCGGCGTACTTCCGGTCGAACTGGTAGGTGTCGCCCGACTTCGGGGAGGTGACGATCGCCTTGCCGTCGGCGGTCAGGATCTGCCCGCGCTGGATCGCGTACTGGTCCGCCTTGGCGCGCTGGTTGCGCGCATCCGCGGCGAGGTTGTCGGTCTGGAACACCTGGATGATCGACGACGCGACGAAGAGGCTCGCGAACAGCACGAGCACGAGCGCGCTGATGCGCTTCAGCTCCCGGTTCATCAGATCACCGTCCTGGGGCCGCTGCGGATCGTGTCGGAGATGCGGAGCAGCAGGGCCGCGATCATCCAGTTCGCGACGAGCGACGACCCTCCGGCCGCGAGGAACGGTGTCGTGAGCCCGGTCTCCGGGATCACCCGCATCACGCCGCCGACCACGATGAAGACCTGCAGGGCGAACACGAACGAGATCCCGACGGCGAGCAGCTTGCCGAAGTCGTCGGGGCCGGAGTACCCGATCCGGAAGCCGCGGGAGACGAAGAGCAGATACAGGCAGAGGACCGCGAAGACGCCGACGAGGCCGAGCTCCTCGCCGAGGGACGCGATGATGAAGTCGCTGTTCGCCGCCGGGGTCAGGTCCGGGCGCCCCTGACCGAGCCCCGTGCCGAAGAGTCCGCCGTGCGCCAGGCCGAAGACGCCGTTGACCACCTGGAAGCTGCCGCCGGGCTGGTCGTAGAGCGTGCCGTCGAAGGCATGCAACCAGTTCGTGATGCGGCCCTGCACGTAGCTGAGGATGTGGACAGCGGCATATGCACCGGCCGCGGCGAGGACCAGGCCGAGCACGATCCAGCTCGTGCGTCCCGTCGCGACGTAGAGCATGGCGACGAACATCCCGAACAGCAGCAGTCCCGTGCCGAGGTCGTGCTCCCCGACGATCACGCCGAGCGCCAGGACCCACACGACGATGATCGGACCCAGGTCCCGCGCGCGGGGCAGCTGGACGAAGAGGACCTTGCGCCCGACCATCGCCAGGGAGTCCCTCCTGGCGACCAGGAACCCGGCGAAGAAGATCGCGAGCGTGATCTTCGCGATCTCACCCGGCTGGAAGTTGAACGGCCCGACGCTGACCCAGACGTACGCCGCGGCGCCGCGGAGGCGCAGGCCCGGCACGAGCGGCAGCAGCAGCAGGACGATCGTCGCGAGCATCGCGATGTAGGTGTAGCGCTGCAGCATCCGGTGGTTCCGGACCAGGAAGAGCACGGCGATCGCCGCACCGATGCCGACCGCCGTCCAGAGGATCTGGGTGGTGCCGTTGTCGAGGTGGTTCCTGACACCCGTCGGGCTGAGGTCGATCCGGTAGATCTCCGCGATGCCGAGGCCGTTCACCGCGATCGCGATCGGGAGGATGAACGGATCCGCGTCGCGCGCGGCGAACCGCAGCACGACGTGCAGCGCGATCGCGAGCACGCCGACCCCGCCTGCGAGCTTCACGACGTTGAGGTCGATGCGCCCGAGGGCGCCGAGCTGCACGAGCACGATGGCGCCCGCCGAGACGGCGAGGGCGACCAGCAGGAGGCCGAGCTCGATGTTGCGCAGGCGCGTCGACGGCCGGATGATCCGCGCGCGGTCCTCCTCCGGACGCGACAGCGTCGTCGTCACGTCAGCCACCGCTGTCGGTCCTCGCGTTGTCGACGACCGTCTCCGCCGCGGCGAGCGACGACGTGGAGATCGTCTCGGCGATCTGGGATCGGGTGAAGGAGGTGAGCTCCGAGCTCGTCACGTCGGTGGTCTGCACGACGTGGCTCAGCCGGATGGGACCCACCGTGCCCTGCACGCCCTGGTAGATCGCGACCCGGTCCCCGTCGAACCCGACGTAGTACCTGGTCTGCGTGTAGCTGTAGCCGAGCACGGAGACGCCCACCAGGGCACCGAGCGCGAGCGCGATGACCGCGAGCCAGGTGACCCGGCGGCGCCACAGCCGGCGCCGGTCCTCCTTGATCAGCGCGTCGAGGTAGTCCTCGGACTCCGGCTGGAAGCTCGCCTCGGGCGTCGAGGTGCGGATCGGGTGCAGCAGCAGTGCCGGCAGGCGGTTGTGCGCCCTGCCGGAGGCGGCGAGCTCGGGATCGAGGCCGCTCGACGCCGATCCGACGAGCTGTGCAGCGGCCGGTGCGCTGCCGGGTCGGTCGATGTCCACGACGATCGCCGTGACGTTGTCGGGGGCGCCGTGCTCAAGCGCCTCCTCGACGAGCGCCTCCGCCGCATCCGCGGAGGTCGACGAGCCGACCATCGCGATGAGGATCCGCTCGAGCGGGACGTAGCTCGTGAGGCCGTCGGAGCAGAGCATCCATCGGTCTCCCGGCACCGTGCCGAGGATGGAGGTGTCGATCTCGGGGGATTGGTCGATGTCGCCCAGCACCCGCATGAGCACGCTGCGGCGCGGGTGCACGGCGGCCTCCTCCGGCGTGATCCTGCCGGTCTCGACGAGGCGCTGGACGAACGTGTGGTCGTTGGTGATCTGCGACAGCTCGCCGTCGCGGAGGAGGTAGATCCGGGAGTCGCCGATGTGGGCGGTCGCGATCACGTCGCCGACGCGCACCATGGCGCTGACCGTCGTGCCCATGCCGGTGAGCTCGGGACGGTCCTCCACCGCGGCGCTGATGTCCTCGTTCGCGGCGAGCATCGCGGCCTGCAGGGCGAACTCCGCCTCCTGGGGCGTCGCGAAGTCGAGCCGGTCGGTCTCCGCGATCCGGCGGACCGCGATCGCGGAGGCGATGTCCCCGCCCGCGTGGCCACCCATGCCGTCCGCGACGACGAACAGCGAGCCGCCGGCGTAGCCGGAGTCCTGGTTCTGCGTCCGCACCCGTCCGACGTGGCTGACGGCCGCGCCCGTCGTGATCGTCGTCACGCGGTCAGCCACGGAGCTCGAACGTGGTCGCGCCCACCTTGACCGGCACCCCGACGGGCACCTGGGTGGGCGAATCGATGCGGACGCCGTCCACGAACGTGCCGTTGGTGGAGTCGAGATCCTGCACGACCCAGTCGGAGCCCCACAGCAGCAGGCGCGCGTGGTGGGTCGAGGTGTAGTCGTCGCGGATCTGCAGCCCGGCGTCGCTGGCTCGCCCGATCATCAGGGGCTCGGTGCCGAGCGGGATCTCGAGGCCCGCCTTGCCGCCGGAGGTGATCACGAGCACCGATGCCGGTCCCTGCTGCACCCGAGCCGCACCCGCGCCGGGCGTCGGAGGCGAGGGCAGGGACTGGACCGCCGGCGGCGCGCTCGCGGGGGCCGGGGCGGCGGGAGCGGCGCCCTCGGGCACCCGCCGGACGCGTCCGCCGAACAGGTCGCTGCGCAGCGAGTAGACCACCGCGAACACGAACACCCACAGCAGCAGGAGGAACGCGATCCGCAGCACGAGCAGGGTGAGGGCGCTCATCTCACCGCTCCTGCGCGCGGGCGACGACGCGGAACACGATCCTGGTGCGCCCGATCTGCAGCACCGAGTCGTTGGGCAGGGCAGCGTGCGTGAGCCGTGCCCCGTTCAGGGTCGAGCCGTTCGTCGACCCCAGGTCGCGCGCCTCGGCCCGGCGACCGTCCCACACGATCTCGAGGTGCCGCCGGCTGATCCCGGAGTCGTCGACGGTGATGTCCGCCTCCGACCCACGGCCGATCACGGTCCGCTCCCCGAGCACGTGCTGCCGGCCGTCGAGCTCGATCGTCGGCTGCCAGGACACCTCGACCCGTTCGGACGAGGAGCGCACGTCGAGCATGCCGAGCGTGATGCCCGGGTCCGCCTCGAGCACGATCACCGGCACCGACACCATCTGGTACCGCTGCTCGGCCGCGTACTGCTGCAGCAGCGCGGAGAGCTCCTCGACGAGCCCGTCGCCGAGCGCCGTCATCGAGGCGTGGTCCTCGGGGTTCATCCGCACCAGGAAGCGGTTGGGCACGAGCACGCGGTCGCGGGCGACCGGGGTCGCGTGCGTGTCGACCTCCTTGCGCAGCGCGGCCGTGATCTCGACCGGGGCGAGCCCGGAGCGGAACGTCTTGGCGAACGCGCCGTTGACGGCGCGCTCCAGACCGCGCTCGAAGCTGTCGAGAATGCCCACCCTGCGGACCCGTTCTACGTCGATGGTGCGCACGGAGGGGCCCGCCCGCGAATGGCCCAGGGTAACGCGAGGGCCCCTGACGGGGGGCAACGCCCTGCGCGCGCCGGAGGATCGGCGCTCCGCGCACCAGAACCGGGGTCGAGCCGCATGCTAGGCTCTCCGGGCCTTCGGCGCCCACGGGAGCCGCGCACGCGCGAGTGGCGGAATAGGCAGACGCGCACGGTTCAGGTCCGTGTGCCCGAAAGGGCGTGGGGGTTCAACTCCCCCCTCGCGCACGACACGCAGGGACCCCGGCAGCAGCCGGGGTCCCTGCGTCGTTGCGCAGGAGTCGGCTCAGACCCGGTCCTCGTTGCGCCCGAGCAGGACGTCGCCGAGCTGGTGGTGGATCTGCTCGAGCAGATCCGCGCTGGTCTGCCCCGTGACCGAAGCCAGGACGTCGAGCACCATCGCCGCGACGCTCGCCACGCCGGCTGCCAGATCGCCGGGTTCGCTGTAGGCCGCCGCCTTCGCGCGGGCCGCCTCGAACAGCCGGTCCGACCCGCTCGGGACCGACCCGATGAGGTCGAACGCGTCGAGCATCGACTGCTCGGGACCGGCAACATCGCTCATGAGCGCTCTCCCTCGGAGATCGCGGCCGCGGATCGGCTCGCCACCATCTGTTCTAGTCGGTTGCGCGCGCGAGATCAGTGGCGGTTGACCCAGTCGGCGACGGCGCCGTTGCCGTCCTGGAGCTCCCAGGGGACCGGATCCGCCAGCTGCACGGGCTCCGCCGGCGGAAGCTCGAACGGACCGTGGTAGCGCACCGTGCCGTACACGTCGATCTGGGACGCGTTCCGCAGGCTGGACGCGAGCGCGCTGCCGGGACGGATCCCGACCAGGGCCCGCAGGCGCGCGTTGAAGCTCACGCCCCGATTGTGCTGCAGACCGGCCCGTCGCCGCACGTCCGGATGCCCCTGGGCCGGTCGGTCCTTCGAGTCCGCGTCGGGCGATCGGCGCCGCTTCCGGGTCAGCCGTGCGGTCGGCGATGGCGGAGGAGGTCGAGCAGATGCTGCTCCCACCGCCTGGCCGCCTGGAGCGCCGGCAGCGACTGCTTCTTCGGCGCTGGGCCCACGCGCATCGCCGGTGCGGTGGTCGCGACCGGCGCGGCCGCAGGCGCAGCCACGGCCGCGGTGGTCGGCCGGGCGCTGATCGTGGTCCTCGGTGCGACGGGGTGGACGGCGGCCGAGATCGTCGGCGCGGCGGCCGCCGTCGGGGCGGAACCGCCCGAGAGCGCCGCGATCCAGCCGCCTGCGGCCGTCACGACGAGCAGGAGGAACGCCGCGGCCAGCAGGTGCCTCCGCGGCCGCCGGCGGGCACGCCGGGCACGCCGAGGGGCCCGGAGCGCGGCGGTGGGCAGCACCGAGGTCGCGTGCGCGTCGACGCTCGTCGCCCCGACCACGGTGATGAGCTCGGTGGGCACCTCCGCACCGTCCTCCGCGTGGATCTCGTCCGGCAGCCGGCCGACCAGATCGAGCAGCACCGCCACGGATGGCCGGTCGTCCGGATCCAGCGCGGTCATCGCCGTGAGCACGGTGCGCCATGAGGGGTCGAGGGCCTGCGGCAGATCGGGACCGCGGACGAGCCGCGCGGCGGCCGACTCGGCCGGCGCACCGGGGAACGCGATCCGGCCCGTGAGCGCCTCGATCGCCACGAGGCCGAGTGCGTAGACATCGGTGGCGGCGCCGATCGCGCGCCCGTTCACCTGCTCCGGGCTGAGGTAGGCGGCGGTGCCGACGACCTGCCCCGTCGAGGTGAGGTGGTCCGTGCGGATGTGCTGGGCGATGCCGAGATCGACGAGCTTCACGTCCCAGCGTCCGCTGGTCGGCTCGGCGGTGAGCAGCACGTTCGCCGGCTTGAGGTCGCGATGCACCACACCGGCCGTGTGCAGCGCATCGAGTGCGGCGAGCAATCCGGCGAGGATGCGGCGGACCGCGCCGCCGTCGAGCGGACCGTCCTGGCGGACGACCGTGCGCAGATCGGGCCCGGAGACCAGCTCCATCGCGAACCACACGGCCTCCCGGGACCGGAGGCGGTCCGAGCCGGCGTCGAGCACGGCGACGAGGTTCGGGTGATCGAGGCGCGCCAGGTACTGGGCCTCGCGGCGGAGGCGCTCCTTCTCGACGTCGTCCGACCCGGCGCGCAGGATCTTGATCGCGACCTCGCGACCGAACCGTTCGTCCCAGGCGCGGTGCACGGCGCCCATACCGCCCGACCCGATCTCCGGACCGAGCCGGTACCGGCCGCCGAGCACCGGGATCACCTGCACGCCCAGGACGCTAGACGCCAGGACGCGTCGCCGGCGGAGGCGGCGCGGTGTGCCGCCGTTCGGCCCTCGGCGTCACGATTCGGTTCAGGGCGCGCGTGCCGGGAGGCAGCACGCCACCGCCCAGGACCGCAGCAGCAGCAGCGTCCTGCAGCGCGCTGAGCGCCACCAGCTGCCGTGCACGGGCCGGTGGACACCGGGGCCGCACCGAGCCGCTCGAGCTCCTCGGTGGGCAGGGACGCGCCCGGCACGCCCACCTCGAGGGGGCCCTGGTGTCGGTGAGCACCAGGATCGGCTGCGCGCGAGGAGCTCGCCCGCACGGGCGCGGAGGCCGGTCGTGCGAACGGTTCATTCCGGATCGGAGGGGGCGCTCCAGGCGCGCCTCAGTGGGTGTGCGACTCGCGCCAGACCCGCTCGAACGGGAGACGCCAGGCGTAGGGCGCGACCAGCTGATGGATCGCGTTCGGGCCCCAGCTGCCGACCGCGTACGGGCGCACGGGGGGCGGGTCGTTCAGCAGCGGTTCGCTGACCTCCCACAGCCGCTCGATGCCGTCCGCCGAGGTGAAGAGCGTGTGATCGCCCCGCATCGCGTCGAGGATCAGCCGCTCGTACGCCTCGAGGACGTCACCCGCGTTCGCCGTGTCCTGCATCGCGAACTGCATCGACATCTTGTCGAGGCGCATCCCCGGTCCCGGCTTCTTGCCGTAGAACGACAACGACATCTTGGAGGCGTCGGCGAGATCGAACGTCAGATGGTCTGGCCCCTTCGACCCGATGCCCGAGCCGGCCGGGAACATCGACTGCGGAGGCTCCTTGAACGCGATCGAGACGATGCGCTGCCCCTCCGCGAGCTTCTTGCCGGTGCGGAGGTAGAACGGCACGCCCGCCCAGCGCCAGTTGTCGATCTCGCACTTCAGCGCGACGAACGTCTCCGTCTCGCTGTCGGGGGAGACGCCGGGGATGTCCTTGTAGCCCACGTACTGGCCACGGACCACCGACTCCGGGTCGATCGCCTTCATCGAGTTGAAGACCTTGTTCTTCTCCTCGCTGATCGCCTTCGGCTCGAGCGCGGTGGGCGCCTCCATCGCGACGAACGCGAGGATCTGGAACAGGTGCGTCACGACCATGTCGCGGTAGGCGCCGGTCGACTCGTAGAACGAGGCACGCTGCTCGAGCCCGAGGGTCTCGGGCACGTCGATCTGGATCTGCGAGATGAAGTTGCGGTTCCAGATCGGCTCGAACAGGCCGTTGCCGAACCGGATCGCGAGGATGTTCTGCGCCGGCTCCTTGCCCAGGAAGTGGTCGATCCGGAAGATCTGGCTCTCGGCGAAGGTCTCGTGGAGGCGACGGTTCAGCTCGACCGCGCTCGCCAGGTCGGTGCCGAACGGCTTCTCCATGATGATCCGCGAGCCCTCGACCAGCCCGGCGTCGCGGATGGTCTCGACCGCGGCGAGGGCGGCCTTGGGCGGCACGGACAGGTAGTGGATCCGCCGGGCGGCGGGGCCGAGCCTTCCGGCCGCGGCGTCGACCGCCTGCGCGAGGGCCTCCGGACCCGCCTTGCTCGGGACGTAGTGCAGCTTCTCGGCGAAGCTCCTCCACTGCTCGTCCGTCAGGTGACGCCGGTCGAACTCGTCGAGCGCGGCCTTCGCCTGCTCGCGGTACGTGTCGTCGTCGAGGTCCTCGAGGGAGGTGCCGACGATCTCGATGTCCGGAGCGAGGGAGGACAGGACCAGGTTCGCCATCCCCGGGAGGAGCTTGCGCTTGGCCAGGTCGCCCGCGGCGCCGAAGAGGACGACGACGTGCGGTGCCGTGGACTGGGCGGCCTTCTGGTACTGCCGCTCCACCTGCGTGAGGGTCATGCTCCGATTCTGGTGCACCCCGTGGGCGTCACGGCCGCGCCGGTGCACGACGGGTCGGTTCAGACCCGATCTGGGGCGCCCGCGGCGACGAGGTCGGGCAGCCGGGCCGGCTCGTCGGCGATCGCGATCGCACCGGCTGCCTCCTCCGGTGCGCCGTAGCCCCACCCGGCGACGATCGTGGGGATGCCGTGGAGCGCGGCACCCTCCACGTCGTGGATGCGGTCGCCGATCATGATCGGACGGGCGACGTCGACCCCGGCTCGGGTCAGGAGCTCGAGCGCCCGGGTGATCACGTCCGCCTTCGTGCTGCGGGACTCGTCGTCGGACGCGCCGGCGATCACGGTGAACAGGGGTGCCAACTCGAAGTGCTCGAGGATGCGGGTGGCGATCGATTCCGGCTTCGACGTCGCGAGGGCGACGGGCGCGAGCTCGCGCAGCCGCTCGAGCGCCTCCCGCGCTCCGGCGTAGGGCTGCGCCTCGAACGCGCCGACCGAGCGGTACCGGGTGCGGTAGCGCTCGAGCACCGCCGCCGAGTCCGTCGGGGAGAGCCCGGCGATGTCGCGGAGGCCGTCGAGGATCGGGGGCCCGACGAACTCGACCATCCGCGCGGGCGGCGGCACGCCGAGGCCGAGCTCCTCCATCGCGATCGTGAGGCTCCGGGTGATCCCGGGCGCGGAGTCCATGACGGTGCCGTCGAGGTCGACCAGGATCACGGTGAAGGGCTTCGTCATTTGCGGCCCATCCTCCTGGACCGGCGAGCGGCCCCGCTGCGCCCAGCCCGGGGACCTCGAGCACGACAGCAGGAACCAGTCGCTTCAGCAGGAGAAGCCGGGCCGTTCGTTCCTGCTGAAGGAGGTGCTTCCTGCTGTCGTGCTCAGAACAGGCGCGCGGGGCCGACCTCGACGCCGCGCATGCTGTCGTAGTCGAGGACCACGCAGCGGATGCCGCGGTCCTCGGCCAGCGTGCGAGCCTGGGGCTTGATCTCCTGCGCGGCGAAGACGCCGGACACCGGGGCGAGATGCGGGTCGCGGTTCATCAGCTCGAGGTAGCGGGTCAGCTGCTCGACGCCGTCGATGTCGCCGCGCCGCTTGATCTCCACCGCGACCGCGACCCCGCCGGCGTCCCTGGCCAGGATGTCGACCGGGCCGATCGCGGTCATGTGCTCCCGACGCACGAGCGTGTGGCCGTCGCCGAGCAGCCCGATCTGCTCCGCGAGCAGCCGCTGCAGGTCCGCCTCCACGCCGTCCTTCACCAACCCCGGATCGACACCGAGCTCGACCGTCTCGTCCACGAGCAGCTCGTGGATCCGGATGATCAGCACGTCGCCGGTCTTCGCATGCGCGACGCGCCACACCTGCTGCACGCCGGAGGCCGCGAGGTCCCCGTCGGGCTCCTCGACGACCAGGGAGCACGGTGGGCTCATCCAGTTGAGCGGCTTGTAGGAGCCGCCGTCGGCATGCACGAGCACGCTGCCGTCGGCCTTCAGCATGAGCACCCTGCGCGCCGGGTCGAGGTGGGCCGACAGCCGCCCCGCGTAATCGACCGAGCACTCCGCCACCACGAGTCGCACGGGCCGAGAGCCTACGGAACCGTCCGGCCGACCGCCGACCCCCATCCCCGCAGCGAGTCGGGTCCTCCGACCCGCGCGAGCCCTCCCGGTCCCGGGGACGCGCGCTCGTAGACTTCCTCCGTGGCCGAACCCGAAGGCGCGGCAGTCTCCGCGCGCATCCAGGACGACCTGTACCGCGCCGTGAACGGCGAGTGGCTCGCGACGGCGGAGATCCCGGCCGATCGGGCGCGGTCGGGTGCCTTCCTCGACCTCGTCGACGACGCGGAGATCGCGGTCCGCACGATCGTCGAGCGCGCGCAGCAGGCGGAGCCCGGCACCGAGGCCCGCAAGATCGGCGATCTCTACTCCTCCTTCATGGACGAGGCACGGGTCGAAGCGCTCGGTGCCGCCCCGCTGACCGAGCCGCTCGGTCTCGTCGCGGCGGCCGACTCGATCGCCGCCGTGCTGGCGGTGCTCGGCACGCTGGAGCGCCGCGGCGGAGGGAGCCTGTTCCGGCTGTTCGTCGACAACGACCCCGGGGACCCGGGTCGCTACCTCGTCTTCTTCGAGCAGGGCGGCCTGGGCCTGCCCGACGAGCGCTACTACCGCGAGGACGACTTCGCGAGCCATCGGGACGCGTACCGGACGTTCCTCGTCGGCATGTTCTCGCTCGCCGGGCTCGGGGAGGCGGAGGTGCGCGCGGACCGCGTGCTCGCGCTCGAGACGGAGATCGCCGGCACCCACTGGGACGCGGTCGCGACCCGCGACGTGCAGGCGACCTACAACCCCACCTCCTGGTCCGCGCTGGTCGCCGGCGCGGGCGAGGGCGGCGCGCTGCTCGACGCCTGGGCAGCAGGACTCGATGCGCCCGTCGGTGCGCTCGACACCGTCGTGGTCCGCGAGCCGAGCTTCGTCTCCGGCGTGCTCGGCCTCCTCACCCACGACCGGCTCGACGCGTGGCGGGACTGGCTCGCCATCCGCGTGATCCGCCCGCTCGCCCCCTACCTCTCCTCCGCGTTCGTCGACGCGCAGTTCGCCTTCACCGGCACCGCGCTCACCGGCGCCCCGGAGCTGCGCGCCCGGTGGAAGCGCGGCGTCGCGCTCGCCGAGGGCGCCATGGGCGAGGCGGTCGGGCGGCTGTACGTCGAGGAGCACTTCCCGCCCATCGCGAAGGTGCGGATGGACGTCCTCGTCGCGAATCTCGTCGCCGCCTACCGCGACTCGATCGGCTCCCTCGAGTGGATGAGCGACGAGACGCGGGGCCGGGCGCTCGAGAAGCTCGGGCGGTTCACCCCGAAGATCGGCTACCCCGCGGTCTGGCGCGACTACGGGAAGCTCGAGATCGCCGCGGACGACCTCGTCGGCAACGTCCGCGCCTCGAGCGCGTTCGAGTTCGACCGCGAGCTGGGCAAGATCGGCAAGCCCGTCGACCGCGACGAGTGGTTCATGACCCCCCAGACGGTCAACGCCTACTACAACCCGGGGATGAACGAGATCGTCTTCCCGGCCGCGATCCTGCAGCCCCCGTTCTTCGACCCGGACCGCGACGACGCGGAGAACTACGGCGGCATCGGCGCCGTCATCGGGCACGAGATCGGTCACGGCTTCGACGACCAGGGGTCGCAGTTCGACGGCGACGGCCGACTCGAGAACTGGTGGACGGAGGCGGATCGCGCCGCGTTCGAGGAGCGCACGAAGGCGCTGATCGCCCAGTACGACGCGCTCGTGCCCGAGGGGCTCACCGACCACGTGAACGGCGCGCTGACGATCGGCGAGAACATCGGCGACCTCGGCGGTCTCACGATCGCCTGGAAGGCCTACGTGCTCTCGCTCGAGGGGGCCGAGCCCGCGGTCGTCGACGGCCGCACGGGCGCGCAGCGGTTCTTCATCGCGTGGGCGACGGTCTGGCGGGAGAAGCGTCGCGAGGCCGAGGCGAAGCGGTTGCTCACCATCGACCCGCACTCCCCACCCGAGTTCCGCTGCAACCAGATCGTCAAGAACCTGGACGAGTTCGCGGCGGCGTTCGACCTCACCGAGACGGATGCCCTGTGGCTGGATCCGACGAGCAGGGTCACGATCTGGTGACCGCTGCCCCGGCCCCGACCCGACGGACGAGGCCGAGGAGCAGCGACGAGAACGCCCGGCACCGGGGCGACGCGGTGCGTGCCGACTTCACGGACGGCTTCACCGCGCTCGCGCACCTGGCGCTCGACGGCGCGCAGGTGTCCGCGCGCGTCATCGACCTGCTGTCCGGCAAGGCCCTGTTCTCGGTGGACGACCACGTGGTCCTGCCGACCGCGAGCGTCGGCAAGGTGCTGCTGCTGCTCGAGATCGCCGCGCGGCTCGAGGAGCAGGTCAACACCCGCTTCGACCTGCTCGACCGCACGCCGGAGGATCTGGTGTCGGACGCGGGGGTCTGGCAGTACCTCCACGCGCCGAGCCTCCCGCTGACCGACCTCGCCGCGCTCGTGGCGGCGACGAGCGACAACCTCGCCACCAACGTGCTGCTCCGCGCGGTGGGGCTCGATTCGGTTCGCGCGCGGGCCGAGTCGCTCGGCCTGAAGCGCACCGCTCTGCTGGACCGCGTCCGCGACCGGCGGGGGCCCGACGACGCGCCCCAGCTGTCCGTCGGCTCCGCGGCGGAGCTCACCACCCTGTTCGCCCGCATCGCCCGCGGCGAGGCCGTCAGCCGGGCCGTGTCCTCCCGCGTCTCGGACTGGCTCGCGCTGAACGCGGACCTCTCGATGGTGTCGTCCGCGTTCGCGTTGGATCCCCTGTCGCACGTCCGCAGCGACCACGGCCTGAGCCTGCTGAACAAGACCGGCTCGGCGCCGGGGATCCGCAGCGAGGCCGGCGTGCTCCGCGGCCCCCGCTCCTCCGTCGCCTACACGGTCACGATCGAGTTCGAGGACCGCGTGCACACGCGGCGCCTCGCCGTGCTGCAGGCGATGCGCACGATCGGCATCGGCATCCTCGAGTACGTCTGCTGACGGGGGTGCGCTCGGTTCCCGCGAGGGGCCGTACGGCGTCGTCCGGCTCGGATCCGACGGACATCGGCCGGCCGGGTGTGCTGCCCGGCTAGGCGACGTGCTTGCGCATGGGACGGTTCTGGACCGTCTCGACCCAGCCGCCGCGGCCCATGAACGGGGCGTGGATTCGGCTGCCGGAGAGCAGCGCCTCCAGGTCCTGCTCGAGCGCGGGCACGTCGGCGGGCTCGGGCAGCTCGTCGACCATGCGGAGGAACTCGACGACCAGGTGGTCCGGCTGCGCGTCGTCACGGCCGGCGAGCCGCGTGGAGTAGCCGCGCTTCCAGACCTCTCGCTGGACCCGGTTGGACTCGCCGAACGGGATGCTGCGTGGGATCACGACGCGATACGTCATGTCCTGAATGATACGCAGGAGTAACGGGGAGGTTACGTAGGCCGCACGGCGTGCGGGCGATCGTGCGATGGGATCGACGCTCGCGGGTCAACCCGCGAGGTCGACGCCGGGCTCCTCGACCGCGTCCACGGCGGGTACGAGCCCGAACAGCGTCTCGATCGCGTCCGTGAAGCGCTCCGCCTCCCCGGCAGCGGCCAGCTGACGGGCGCGCGCCGACGGCGTGTGCACGAGCACGCCGGCCAGGTGCCGCATCGCCCGCTCCACCGAGTCGGTGGCCTCGCCTCGGCGCCGCAGCCGCTCGATCTCCTGATCCACGAGGTCGAAGACGTGCGAGCGGTACGCGACGACCGACGGGGTCACGGTGGTCGCGCGCTGGTCCGCCCCGTACTCCTCGACCGCCTCCGCGACCAGCGCCCAGGCGTCGTCCGCGGCCTGCAGCTCGGGCAGCGGGGCGTGCTTGCCGATCGTCTCGAGGTCGAGCAGCTCGACGTCGTGCAGGTCCGCGACGTCCGGCTGGACGTTGCGCGGCATGCCCAGGTCGACGATGAGCTGCCGACCCGGCGCTTCGACGACCGAGCGGGCACCGCGCAGCCGGTCCGCGTCGAGGATCGGGGCGGTCGCGATGCTGCAGGAGATGACGAGCTCGGCCGTCGCGAGTCGGTACCGCAGCTCGGCCTCGGGGACTGCCGTGACGCCCTCCCGCTGGGCGAAGCGGAGCGCTCGGCCGCTCGGGGAGTACACCCCGATCTCCTGGACCCCGTGATCCCGCAGCGCTGCGAGCGTCGCCCGCGCATAGGTACCGGTGCCGATGACCAGCACCCGGACGGAGGACCACTCGGTGAACCGGCTGCCGGCGAGCTCGAGCGCGAGGCGCACGATGTTCCGGCCGGCTGTACCGACGAGGGTGCGCTGCTGGACGGCGCTCGAGGTGCGCGACGCGCGCTGGAACAGCCGCTCGAGGTCCGGGGTGGTCGTGCCGAGACCACGTGCGGTCTCGAGGGCGCGCGACACCTGTCCGGCGATCTCCGCCTCCCCCACGACGAGCGACTCGAGCCCGCTCGACACTGCGAACAGGTGGCCGGCGATCTCGGGACCCGTGCGCTGCGTCGCGGCACCCCCCACGGCCGCCGCGTCGACACCGGCCTCGGCGGCGGCGAAGGCCACGAGCGCGTCGAGCTCGGCCGTGTCGGCCGCGTCGAGGTACGCCTCGAACCGGTTGCACGTCGCGAGGAGCACCCCTCCGCGCACCCCCGGGCGCTCCGAGACGAAGCGCGCCAGCGATTGGGCGGAGACCGTCGCGAGCCGCTCGAGCACGTCGAACCCCGCGGTGCGGTAGTCGGCGGTCAGAGCGGTGAGCACGACGCGGGATTCTACCAGCCGTCGAATCCGTGACCCGTGTCGCAGCTCGAGCACGATCAGGTGGTGTGCACGCCACGGCGACGCGGCGGGACCTGGCAGGATTCCCGTCCGTGGCCGCCGACTCCGCCCTCCTCCAGGCCTACCGGGGCCATCGGCCCGAACGCCTGCCCGTCTGGTTCATGCGGCAGGCCGGTCGCTCCCTTCCCGAATACCGCGCCACGCGAGCGGGCACCGCGATGCTCGACGCGTGCCTCACGCCGGAGCTCGCGGCGGAGATCACCCTGCAACCGGTGCGACGCCACGGCGTCGACGCGGCGATCTTCTTCAGCGACATCGTCGTGCCGCTGAAGCTTGCCGGCGTCGACGTCGAGATCGTCCCCGGCCGGGGTCCGGTGTTCGGCAGGCCGATCCGCGACGCCGCCGACCTCGCCGATCTCGTCGCCCACGAACTCACCGACGACGCGCTCGCCCCGATCGAGCAGGCCGTCGCGCGCACGGTCGCCGAACTCGGCGACGTGCCGCTGATCGGGTTCGCGGGCGCTCCGTTCACGCTCGCCTCGTACCTCGTCGAGGGCGGCCCCTCCAAGGATCAGCAGCGCGCGAGGACCCTGATGCATGCGGATCCGGAGGCGTGGCACGCGCTCACCGGCTACCTGGCACGGATCTCGGGCGCCTTCCTCGCGGCGCAGGTGCGCGCGGGAGCGCAGGCGGTGCAGCTCTTCGACTCGTGGGCCGGCGGGCTGTCGGAGGCGGACTACCGATCCGGGGCGCTTCCTGCGTCTGCCGCGGCGATGGCCGCGGTGCACGGCGCCGTGCCCGTCGTGCACTTCGGCACCGGTACGGCCCTCCTGCTCGCCGCGATGCGCGACGCGGGCGCGGACGTGATCGGGGTCGACCACCGCATCCCGCTCGACGACGCGTCCGCCCGGCTCGGCGGCGGCACCCCGGTGCAGGGCAACATCGACCCCGCGATGCTCGCGGCACCCTGGCCGGTGCTCGAGCGGCACCTCGAGGCGGTGGTCTCGGCCGGTCGCACCGCGCCGTCGCATGTGCTGAACCTCGGGCACGGCGTGCCGCCGGAGACGGACCCTGGCGTGCTCACCCGCATCACCGACTGGGCGCACGGGCGCTGATGCGGGCCGTGGTGATCGGCGGGGGGGTCGCCGGTCTGGTCGCGGCCAGGCGACTCGCGATCCACGGCGACGAGGTCGTGCTGCTGGAGGCGTCCGGCCGGCTCGGGGGACGGGTCGCCCGCGCCGTGCTCGGCGGCGTGGCGGTCGACGTCGGGGCGGAGAGCTTCGCCGTCCGGGGGGGCACCGTCCGGGCCCTCGTCGACGACCTCGGGCTCGGTCCGGCCGTGCGAGAACCATCGGGTTCCGCGTGGGTGGCGCTCGCCGACCGGACCGTCCCGCTCCCGGCCGGCGGTGTGCTCGGCATCCCGTCGTCTCCCGCCGCGGCGGACGTGATCCGCGCGATCGACGGCCGGGGTGCTGCCCGTGCCTACCTCGACCGGCTCCTCCCCGTGCTGAAGGTGGGCCGGTACGACCGCCTCGGCCCGATGGTCCGCGCGCGGATGGGCGACCGCGTGCTCGAGCGCCTCGTCGCGCCCGTCGTGCAGAACGTCTACGGCGCGGATCCCGACGCCGTTCCGGTCGATGCCATCGCCCCCGGTCTCAACGCCGAGATCACCGCCGCGGGATCGCTCTCCGGTGCGGTGCTCCGACTGCGGGCCGCGGCGCCGGCGGGTTCGGCGGCGCACGGCATCGAGGGCGGCGTGCACCGTCTCGTGGAGGCGCTCGGCGAGCGGCTCCGCAGCCTCGGCGTCGATGTGCGCACCGGGACGCCGGTGATCGGCGTGCACCCGGCGTCGGAGGGCGGCCCGTTCACGGTCACGACGGGACGTGAGGACTTCGAGGCCGACCGGGTGGTGCTCGCCGCCGACGGCGCGGCCGCCCTCGAGCTGCTGGCCGATGCCGCGCCGACGCTCGCGGCGATGCGCCGCCCGGTCCCGGCCGGCACCCGCGCGGTGCTCCTCCTGGTGGAGGACGAGCGGCTCGACGCCGCCCCCCGCGGGACCGGGGTGCTCCGGGCCGAGGGCCGCGCGGACGTGACGGCGACGGCGATCACGCACCTCACCGCCAAGTGGCCGTGGCTCGCCGAGCGGGCCGGGAGCGGTCGGCACCTGCTGCGCCTCGCATACCGCGGAGCGGAGCCGCGCGGCGACGCCGTCGTGGCCGCGGACGCGGCCGCGCTGCTCGGCCTGGACCGCCTCCGGATCGCCGATCGCACGGATGCGATCTGGGCCGACACCGTGCCCGCCCTGGCGCCCGAGACGATCGCCATCCGCGCAGCCCTCGACCGTGCCGTGCTGCCCGCAGGCCTCACGGTCGCCGGTTCCTGGGTCGCAGGGACCGGGCTCGCATCGGTCGTGGCGCGCGCCGAGCAGGCGGGACGGCCACATGTCCCCTGATCATCCGTCGAGAAGATCCTGAGCACTCAGACGTCGGTCGATACAGTGAATGCCGGTCCTTGCAGGTGAACGGGGGCCTTCCGAGCAAAGGGGTGAGCCATGCAGGGCCGAATTCTCTTCGTCGCCGGCGCAGCCGTCGGGTACGTCCTGGGTGCGCGGGCCGGTCGTCGGCGGTACGAGCAGATCAAGAGCGCCGCGGACCGCGTGTGGAACGACCGCAACGTCCAGAAGGGCGTGAACGAGGTCGTCGGCACCGTGCAGGGATTCGTCAAGGACAAGGCGCCCGAGGTGCAGGACGCCGTCGTGGGCCAGGCCAAGAAGGTCGTCGCGAAGGTGAAGAAGAGCGACGACGACGGCGTGCCGTCGCCGTCCATCTGACGACGATGGCGGAATCGACGGTCGACGGCAAGAAATCCGTCTTCGCACTCATCGGAGAGCTCCCCGGCATCATCACGACGCTGATCCGCGATGAGATCGAGCAGATCAAGCGCGAGGCGATCACCCGCCTCAAGAGCGCGGGCATCGGCATCGCGCTGTTCATCGTGGCCGCGGTGTTCCTCTATTTCGCGGCCTTCCCGCTGATGGCGGCGGCCGTCTTCGGCATCGCGGAGGCGTTGCCGCTCTGGCTCTCGGCACTCATCGTCGGCGTGGCGCTGCTGCTCGTCGCCGTGCTCTTCGCGCTGATCGGCCTGAACCGCGTGAAGAAGGGCGTCCCACCCGTGCCGAAGGAAGCGGTCGACAGCGTGAAAGACGACGTGAAGGCGTTCAAGGGGGTCCAGCAGTATGACCGATGACAAGGAGCGACAGCTCTCCGAGATCCGGTCCGACATCGAGGCCACCCGGCAGCGGCTCGCCGAGACGCTCGATGCGATCGAGGAGCGCCTCGACGTGCCGAAGCGGGTCCGCGCTGCGGTGCAGGACGCGATCGATCGGCTGGACGCGATCCGCCAGGAGCGCCCCGAGATCGTCTACGCCGCGCTGGCGGGTGCTGCCGGACTGCTGGCCGGCGTCACGGCGCTGATCATCCGGGCCGCGCGCCGGTAGACGTCCTCGCGCCGCGACCCCGTTCGCCGGCGATCTGCTGCGAGAGACCCCCTCCGTCGTCCCGGCGCTCGGATCGGAGCGCCCCGGTCGGGCTCTGCGGTGCGTCACCCCCGCCCCGGAACAGCGGAGGTGGGCGGGCGGTGATCGGTGGGCGGATCAACGTCCCATGGACACGGTGCGACACTGGTGGGGGTTCGCGCTGTGGCTGGCCGGATCGGCGCTCCCCCGGCGCCGTGCCTCGCGCGGGTCGCAGCAGCCCGCGCAGACATCGAGACGTGCTGCCGGCAAGGAAGTACCGCACCATGACAGATGAGGGCTGGGCCCTCTGGGCCGTGTTCCGTCGAGGGACCGCAGGGCAGGTGCCCGGGGACGAGTCGTCCGAGCACCTCGAGC
Organism: Acidobacteriota bacterium; assembly: GCA_019352055.1. Lineage (GTDB taxonomy): Bacteria > Actinomycetota > Actinomycetes > Actinomycetales > Microbacteriaceae > Amnibacterium. Next base: position 26,342 of record JABBOB010000006.1, on the reverse strand, counting down.
ACGTGCTGGAGGAGCTCGCGGCGGGCGGGGTGGTGACACGCGGCGTGTACGACGTGTCCGGGCTCCGAGCCGACGCGGACGTCATGTTCTGGCTGCACGGCGGCGATCCCGCAGCGCTGCAGGCGGCGGTCCGCCGCATCCGCCGCACCGCGATGATCGCTGCTCTGCTCCCCACCTGGAGCGCGCTGGGCGTGCACCGCGAGGCCGAGTTCACCCGCAGCCACGTGCCGGGCTTCCTCCGGGGGGAGCGGGCACGCGACTGGCTCGCGGTGTACCCCTTCGTCCGCGGCTACGACTGGTACGTGCTGCCGGAGGAGGACCGCAAGCGGATGCTCGCCGAGCACGGCCGCAAGGGCGCGGCGTTCACGTCCGTCGTGGCGAACACGGTCTCCGCCTTCGCCCTCGGCGACTACGAGTGGATCCTGCCGATGGAGTCGGACTCGCTGGTCGACCTCGTCGACATGATGCGCGACCTCCGTGCGACGGAGGCGCGCCTGCACGTCAACGAGGAGACGCCGTTCTTCACGGGTCGCCGCATCGAGCCGAGCGAGATCTACGAGGTGCTGTCGTGACCGCCGTCAACCTGGGTCGGGTGCGGAACGCCTCCGAGCCCGCATCCTCCGGGCCGGAGCACGTCACCGAGCCCGTCGCCTACGACGCCGTCCTGCTGGCGAGCTTCGGCGGCCCCGAGGGGCAGGAGGACGTGATCCCATTCCTCCGGAACGTCACACGGGGGCGCGGGATCCCCGACGAGCGGCTCGAGGAGGTCGCGCACCACTATCGGCACTTCGGCGGCGTCTCGCCGATCAACGCGCAGAACCGCGCGCTGAAGGCGGCGCTCGAGACCGAGCTGGCCGCGCGGGGCGTGGACCTGCCCGTCTACTGGGGCAACCGGAACTGGGGTCCCTACCTCGCCGACGCCCTGCAGGAAGCGGCCGCGGACGGAGCACGGACCCTGATCGCGATCGCGACGAGCGCCTACAGCTCGTATTCCTCCTGCCGCCAGTACCGCGAGGACTTCGCCCGCGAGCTCGACGGGACGGGGCTCGCGGACACGATGGTGATCGACAAGGTGCGGCAGTACTTCGACCACCCCGGCTTCGTCGCGCCGTTCACCGCCGGGGTCGCGGACGGGCTGGCCGAGCTGGAGCGCCGCGTCCCGGGGATCGACCTGGCGACCGAGGCGCACATCCTGTTCTGCACGCACTCCATCCCCGAGGGCGACGCCGCGAAGAGCGGGCCGGCCGCGCGCGGGTTCGGCGAGGGCGGCGCCTACGCGGCCCAGCACCGGGCCGTCGCCGAGGTCGTGGTGGCCCGCGCGGGCCGGGACGTGCCGTGGGACCTCGTCTACCAGTCCCGCAGCGGGCCTCCGACCCAGCCGTGGCTCGAACCCGATGTGAACGACGCCCTGCGCGACCTCGCCGCCCGCGGCATCCGGGGCGTGCTGCTGGTGCCCCTCGGTTTCGTGTCGGACCACATGGAGGTCATGTGGGACCTCGACGAGGAGGCGACGGAGACCGCCGAAGGCCTCGGTCTCGTCGCGGTCCGGACCCCGACGCCGGGTGTCGACCCCGCGTACGTCGCCGGCCTCGTCGACCTGGTCCTCGAGCGCGTGCACGGCACGCCCGCCGGGGATCGGCCGGCGGAGACCGCGCTGGGGCCCTGGTACGACGTCTGCCGACCGGGCTGCTGCGAGAACGCCCGACTGGGCTTCCGCCCGGCGGTGTCGGGGCTCGCGCCGTGACGGTGCGGCTCGGCACGAGGGGGAGCGCGCTGGCGCTCGCCCAGGCCGGCCGCATCCGTGACGCGATCGTCGGGCTCGGACGGCCTTGCGAGCTCGTCGTCGTGACGACCGCCGGGGACGTCTCCAAGGCCTCGCTCGCGCAGATCGGCGGGACGGGCGTGTTCGCCGGCGCGCTGCGCTCGGCGCTCGCCGAGGGGGAGGTCGACCTGGTCGTGCACTCCCTGAAGGACCTGCCCGTCGCGCCCGAACCCGGGCTCGCTGTGGCCGGCGTACCGCAGAGGGAGGACGCCCGTGACGCTCTGTGCGCCCGGGACGGGCTCGACCTCGCCGGCCTGCCCGCGGGTGCCGTGGTCGGCACGGGATCCCCGCGTCGGCACGCGCAGCTCGTCGATCGCCGCCCCGACCTGCAGGTCGTCGACCTGCGCGGCAACGTCGACACCCGGCTGAGCAGGGTCCGCGACGGCGCGCTCGACGCCGTGGTGCTGTCCTCGGCCGGACTCGCCCGGCTCGGGAGGCTCGACGCGGTCACCGAGCTGCTCGGGCTCGACGCCTGGCCGACGGCCGCGGGCCAGGGGGCGCTGGCGCTCGAGGTGCGGGACGCGGACGCCGATCCGGCGACCGCGCTCGGCGCGCTGGTGGCCGCGCTGACCGATCCGGTCGCGCGCGACGCGGCGGTCGCCGAGCGGCGCGTGCTCGGGCTGCTGGAGGCGGGCTGCGCGGCGCCGATCGGCGTGGCCAGCTCGGTCGAGCACGGGTCCGCCTCCCTGTGGGCGTCCGTGCACCGCCCCGGAGGAGGCGCCCGCATCCACCGGCGCCGCTCCGTGACGTTCACGGCCCCAGAGCGGTCCGCGGCGCTCATCGCGGCCGCCGAGGCGCTCGCAGCCGACCTCCTCGCAGCCGGAGCCGCCGACCTCGCACCGCTCGGAGCGACGGCATGACGGCCGAGAAGCCGCTGCGCGGCTGGCGCGTGCTCGTCCCCCGCGGCGGTCCCTGGGGGCACGGGGTCGCGGCGGAGCTCCGGCTCCGCGGCGCGATCCCCGTGGTCGCCCCGTCCATCAACTTCGCGGGCACGGCGGACGAGCCGGCCCTCGACCGCGGGCTCGCGCGCCTCGCTGCGGGCGACTACGACTGGATCTCGGTCACCAGCGCGACCACGGTCGACGTGCTCGCCGCGCACCGCGCCGTGATCCCGGACCACACCCGGATCGCCGCGGTGGGCGAGACGACGGCCGCCGCGCTGGGCGCCGCCGGCTACCGGGTCGACTTCGTCCCGCGCCGGGACAACTCCGCGAGCGGGCTGCTGGCGGAGTGGGCCGAGGCCACGGACGGCGTCGTGCCGCTTCGCATCCTGGCGCTCCGCAGCGACATCGCGAAGCCCGTGCTGACCGACGGCCTGCGCGCCGCCGGTCACGACGTGGATGCGGTCGTCGCCTACCGGACGGTGGGCGTGCCGATCGCGCCCGACACCGTCGCGCGCGTCGCCGCGGGCCAGTTCGACGCCATCCTGATCACCTCGGGCAGCGTCGCCAACCAGATCTCGATCCAGATCGGCCTCGTCCCCTCCCGCACCGTCATCGCCTGCATCGGCCCGCGCACGGCGGTCGACGCGGAGGCGGCGGGCCTCCGGGTCGACCTGGTCGCAAGAGAGCGCAGCAGCGAGTCGCTGATCGACACGCTCGAGGAGCTCGCCGTCCGTCGACCCATGCAGGGACCCCTCCCATGACGCTGCCAGTCCGACCCCGCCGCCTTCGCCAGTCCACGGCTGTCCGCCGCCTGATGTCCGAGACGCGCATCGATGCCGCTCAGCTCGTGCTGCCGCTGTTCGTGCGGGAGGGGTTCACCGAGCCGCGGCCGATCGAGTCGATGCCCGGCGCGCTGCACCACACCCTCGACAGCCTCCGCCGCGCCGTGACCGAGGCCGCGGAGGCGGGCGTGGGCGGCGTGATGCTGTACGGCGTGCCCGAGCGACGGGACGCCGTCGGCTCCGGCGCCACCGACCCCGAGGGTGTGCTCAACGTCGCGACCCGGGCCGTCGCGGCCGAGGTGGGGGACGCGGTCGTCATCCAGACCGACCTCTGCCTCGACGAGTTCACCGACCACGGCCACTGCGGCGTGCTGGCTGCGGACGGATCCGTCGACAACGATGCGACGCTCCTCCGGTACCGCGAGATGGCCCTCGCGCAGGCCGAGGCCGGATCGCACATGCTGGGGCTCTCCGGGATGATGGACGGCCAGGTGGCTGCGGTCCGCGATGCGCTCGACGCCGACGGCCGCACCGACGTGCTGCTCCTCGCCTACGCGGCCAAGTACGCGTCGGCGCTCTACGGCCCCTTCCGCGACGCGGTGGAGTCCGCGCTGCAGGGGGACCGTCGCACCTACCAGCTCGACCCCGGCAACCGCCGCGAGGGTCGCCGCGAGGCCGTGCTCGACGTGGAGGAGGGGGCGGACGTCGTGATGGTGAAGCCCGCGTCCTTCTACCTCGACGTGCTGGCCGACGTCGCCCGCGACAGCCCGGTGCCCGTGTGGGCGTACCAGGTGTCCGGCGAGTACGCGATGGTCGAGGCCGCCGCGCGCAACGGCTGGATCGACCGGGAGCGCACCATCCTCGAGTCCGTGACGTCGATCCGCCGCGCCGGGGCGGATGCGGTGCTGACCTACTGGGCCGTGGAGGTGGCCGGATGGCTGCGGAGCCGGTGACCTCGACGGCGGCGGCGCACCTCGCCGACGCTCCGGATGCCGAACCCCACGTGGAGGTGCCGGAGCCCGCGGATGCGAACACCCGCCTGTTCGAGCGGGCGCAGCGGTCCATCCCCGGCGGGGTGAACTCCCCCGTCCGCGCCTACCGGTCGGTCGGCGGCGCGCCGCGGTTCGTGCAGCGCGCATCCGGGCCCTACGTCTACGACGCAGAGAACCGCGAGTACGTCGACCTGGTCGCGAGCTGGGGCCCGGCTCTGCTCGGACACGGCAGCCCGGTCGTCGTCGACGCCGTCAAGTCGGCGGCCGACCGGGGGCTGTCCTTCGGCGCGCCGACGGAGGGCGAGGTCGAGCTCGCGGAGCTCGTGCGTGCCCGTGTGCACCGGGAGGGTCGGTCGCCGATCGAGCGCCTGCGACTCGTCTCCACGGGCACCGAGGCGACGATGACGGCCGTGCGGCTCGCGCGCGGCGCCACGGGCCGCCCGCTCGTCGTCAAGTTCGGGGGCCACTACCACGGGCACTCCGACGGGCTGCTCGCGGACGCCGGATCGGGCGTCGCGACGCTCGCGCTGCCAGCATCCGCGGGGGTGCCGCCCGAGATCGCGGCGCTGACGCTGGTGCTGCCGTACAACGACGAGGCGGCCCTCCGGCTCGCGTTCGAACGGCACCCCGGTCGGATCGCCGCCGTGATCACCGAGGCGGCCGCCGCGAACATGGGCGTCGTCGCGCCCGACGCCGGGTTCAACCGCACCATCGTCGCCGTCGCGCACGAGCACGGTGCCCTGGTGATCCTCGACGAGGTGCTCACGGGGTTCCGGGTGCACTCGGGAGGCTGGTGGGCGCTCGACCCGGCCGGTCCGGTCGATGCCGACCTTCTCACCTACGGCAAGGTCATCGGCGGCGGACTGCCGCTCGCGGCGCTCGGCGGCCGGGCAGAGGTCATGGACCTGCTGGCACCGCTCGGGCCCGTGTACCAGGCGGGCACGCTGTCCGGGAACCCGCTCGCGGTCGCGGCTGGCCTCGCGACGCTCCGTGCGGCCGATGCCGACGTGTACGCCCGGGTCGACGCGGCGGCCGACCGGGTCGTCGCGGCAGTCCGCGCCTCCCTGACCGAGGCGGGGGTGCAGCACGCGGTCTCCCGCGCCGGGAACCTGTTCAGCGTCGCGTTCGGCCTCTCGGCGCCTCCGCGGGACTACGACGAGGTCCGCACCCAGGAGGCGTGGCGGCACCCGGCCTTCTTCCACGCGATGCTCGCGCAGGGCGTGAGCCTGCCCCCTTCCGTGTTCGAGGCCTGGTTCCTCACCGCGGCGCACGACGACGCCGCGCTCAGCCGCGTCGAGGAGGCGCTGCCCGCGGCGGCCCGCGCGGCGGCGGCGGCGACTCCTCCCGCCTCCTGACCGCGCGCGCTCCGTTTCGGGGGACGTCGCGTCCGATGAACGGAGCGTGCGGTCAGGCGATCGGCGGGGCCGTCCTCGGTCGGACGAGGAGCACCAGCGATCCGGCCGCGATCGTCCCCCCCACTGCCGCGACGACGCCGATCGACGACGCGGCGGACGCGCCGAGCACGCCGACGATCACCGGTGTGAGTGCGGCGAGGCCGAAGTTGCCGAGGCCGAGCAGGCTCGCGGCGGTACCGGCCTCCTCCCCATGGTGCATCAGGCCGAGCACCTGCACGCAGGGGAACGTGAAGCCGCACGCCGTCATGAAGAGCCCGAGCGGCACGAGCACGGCCACGAGCGGGGCCGGGTGGAGCAGGGTCGTCAGCAGCGCGCCGGCGCTCAGCAGCTGCACGGAGATCGTGCCGACGAGGATCCATTGCGGCCCGACTCGGCGCATCACCCTCGCCGACAGCTGCGCGCCGCCGATGACGCCGACGGAGTTCGTCGCGAAGACCAGGCCGTACTGCTGCGGACTGAGCCCGTAGGCCCCCTGCAGCAGGAACGGCGAGACGGCCAGGTAGGAGAACAGCCCTGCGCCGTTCATGGCGCCGACGACCATCGCGCCGAGGAACACCCGATCGCCGAGCACCGCCGCGTAGCGGCCACGGGCGGTGTCGTGCGCCGCTCGGGACCGCGCGTCGGCGGTCCGGGTCTCGCGGATGCGCAAGGACGCGAGGGTGAGTGCGGCGGAGCCGTAGACCGCGAGGCAGACGAACAGACCGCGCCAGTCGAGCACGGCGAGCAGCTGCGATCCGATCAGCGGCGCCAGGATCGGCGCGGCACCGGAGACGAGCGCCATGTTCGCGAGCATGCGGACCAGGCGGTGGCCGTGGAACAGATCCCGCACCATGGCGGCCGCGACCACACCTCCTCCGGCCGCTCCGACGCCCTGCAGCAGGCGGAGCACGGCGAGCAACTCCACGTTCGGCGCGACCGCGGCGCCGAGGCAGGCGAGCACGTGCACCGAGGTCGCGACGAGCAGCGGCGTTCGGCGGCCGAAGCGGTCCGAGATCGGGCCGACGACGACCTGGCCGAGCGCGAAGCCCAGCACCGTCGCGGACAGCGTCAGCTGGATCGCCACGTCGGTCGTGCCGAACGCCGCCTGCACGGCGGGGAAGGCGGGCAGGTAGAGGTCGGTGGTGAACGGCCCCAGCGCGACGAGCAGCCCGAGGATCACGACGACGGTGGTGCGGGCACGCGGGTGCAGCGCGTCGCCGGGGGACGGGCTGACGACGGGGGTGGCCGCCGTGGGGACGGCTGCGGTGTTCGTGGACACGTGGGTTCCGGAGGACTCGATGACGGTGAGCGCTCATCCGCCGGGCGGCCCGCGGTGCACCGGATCCGGCACCGATGCGCGTGGAGGTGCTCGAAGCGTGGATCTGCAAGCGATTGCGGTGCAAGTCGCCGAGCGGCGCGTCGCGCTGGTCGTAGCGTTGTCACCGTCCGGATCGATCGGACGCGGGGACGGGTGGGATGCCGGCGACGATCCGGGACGTGGCCAGGCTGGCCGGGGTGTCCGAGGCGACGGTGTCGCGCGCGCTGCGCGACCTCCGACACGTCGCGCCCGGGACGGCGGAGGCCGTGCGAGCGGCGGCGGACCGACTCGGATTCGTCCCCTCCCGCACCGCGGCGGCCCTCGCGACGGGGCGGCCGAAGGTGGTGGGCGTCGTGACGCCCGGGATCACGCCGTGGTTCTACTCCTCCGTGCTGGAGGGGGTCGACTCGGTGCTGCGGCGCGCGGGCTGGGCGACGAGCCTCGTGAACCTCGGCGAACCGGACGGCGGGCGCCGACGGCTCACCGACACCGAGCTCCGGACGGCCCAGGCGTCCGCGTACGTGGTCATCGGGTTCGGCCTGGACGCGGAGGAGCAGACGCTTCTCCGCGAGGTGCGATCACCCCTCGTGTCGGTCGGGGGCCGCTTCGCCGGGATCCGCGGCATCGGCATCCCGGAGGTCGAGGCGGCGAGGCTCGCGGTCGGGCACCTGCTCCAGCTGGGACACCGGAGGATCGCCCATGTCGGCGCCGATGTCGGTCCCGCGGTCGTCGAGAGCGTCGTCGGCGAGCGTCGACGCGCGTGGGCCGCGATGCTCGAGGAGGCCGGGGTCGTCGCGCCGCCCGACTGGTTCGTCTCCGGCGGTCTCCGCCTCGACGTGAGCAGGGCAGCAGCCGAGCGACTGCTGGGCCGCCCGGACCGGCCCACAGCGGTGTTCGCGGCGACCGACGAGAGCGCGTTCGGCGTCCTGCTGGCCGCCCAGCACCTCGGGCTGCGGGTACCCGACGACGTCTCGGTCGCGGGACTCGACGACCACCCCTTCTCGGCCGGGTACGGCCTCACGACGGTCCGGCAGTCTCCGGGGGAGCAGGGGTCGCGGGCAGCGGCACTGCTGCTGGCGGATCTCGGTGTCCGCCGTGGTGCCGTCAGCACGGCGCCCGCGCCGGTCGAGCTGGTGGTCCGCACCTCGACGGCCCCGCCGCGCTGAACCGGCGGGTCGACGCTGCTCGGCACCGCGCTACGGCTGGAGCGTCATGACCGCCCGGCCCGGGGTCGGACGGCCGGTCTCCTCGAACCCGGCCCTGGAGAAGAGGCCGACGGTGCCGTGCCACAGCTCCGCGCTCGTCGCTTTCGGCCGGACCCCGCGGTCGACGGGATAGCCCTCGATCACACGGGCGCCGTGCTCGCGTGCGTGCCCGATCGCCGCCTGCAGCAGGGCGGCGGCCACCCCGGAGCCGCGCCGCTCGCGCCGCACCACGAAGCAGGTGATCGCCCAGACGGCCCCGTCCGCGGGCGTCTCGTCGCTGCCGGCGCGGACGATCCGGGCGCGGAGGACGCCGGGCTGCGCGGGCCGCGGTGCGACGCGGACCCAGCCGACCCCCTCCCCGTCGATCCTGGCCACCAGACCGGGTGCCACCTCCGCCTGCGCGAGCTCGTCCCGGAGCGCGGCACGCCGCTCCTCATGCGACGACGCGTCGAACGCGGCCCTGGTCTCGAGCAGCCAGCGACACCAGCAAGAGCCCCCGTCCCCGCCACCCGTCAGCGCGTGCTCGACGGCCGCGAAGTCCGCAGCCGTCGCCGGGACGACCGCGATGCCGGGATCGGTCACCGCCCGAGTCGGACCACGACCCGGCCGCGGATCCGGCCGGCGAGCACGTCCTGCGCCATCCCGGGCGCCTGCTCGAGCGGTACGACCCGGTCGGTCAGCCGGTCGACCACCGCCCCGTCGATCCGCTCGGCGAGCAGCGCCCATGCGGCTCGGCGCTTGGCGGGATCGAGATCGACCGAGAAGATGCCGGCCAACGTCACGCCGCGCAGGATGAACGGCAGCACCGTGCCCGGCAGGTCGGCGGAACCGGCGAGGCCGCACGCGGCGACGACCCCGCCGGGGAGGGTCTGGGCGATCGCGTTGACGAGTGCGCCTCCTCCCACCGAGTCGACCACACCGGCCCAGCGCGCGGACTGCAGGGGCCGCCCCGGATCGGCCGGCAGGCGCTCCACGACCTCGGTCGCGCCGAGCGCCCGGAGGTGGTCGCCGATCGTTCCTGCGCGCCCGGTCGCCGCGTGCACCTCGCGACCGCCCGCGGCGAGCAGCGCGACCGCGAACCCGCCGACCCCGCCTCCCGCACCCGTGACCAGCACCGGTCCGTCCGGGAGGCCGGCGCGTTCGAATGCCAGCACGGAGAGCGCCGCGGTGACCCCGGCCGTGCCGATCGCAGCAGCCTGCTGCGGCGTGAAGACGTCGGGAACCGGCACCGCGGTCGAGGGGTCGACCGCGACCCGCTCGGCGAGGCCGCCGTCCTGGCGCTCGCCGAGGCCGCCCCCGGTGACGATGACGGTCCGGCCGGCTGCGTCACGCCCCACCACGTCGATGCCGGGGACCATCGGCAGCGACCGGAGCACCCCCGGCCTGCCGGCGAGCGCGAGGGCGTCCTTGTAGTTGAGCGAGGACCAGAGGCCGGTGAGCACCTCCCCGGTGGGCTCGTCGCGTTCGACGAGGGTCGCGGGGGAACCCTTCTCGGCTGCCAGCAGCGCGCGCACGCTCACGAGTCGAGGTCGACCGTGCGGGCCTCGCCCACATCCGGTCGACCGCCTGTGACGGCGGCCTTCGCGTACTTGAAGAGCACGAGCGGCTTCGGATCGTCGGCGGCCCAGTACTCCGCGGTGTGCGCCGTCACCTTGAGGAGTGCGACCTTCGGGTCGTCCCTGCCGCCCGTGAACCACGCCTCGGCGCCCGTGTCCCAGAGCTCGTCGATCTTCGTGGCGTCGTGGACGACCTCCGCCTCTCCGGCGAGCGACACCCAGCCGCCACCCGAGTCCAGCGCGACGTTCACCTGCGGGTTGGCCCGCACTTCCGCGGTCTTGTGCGAGGGATCCTCCGTGAAGAACCAGAGGTCCCCGTCGAAGTCGCGTTCCTTGATGGCCATCGGCCGGCTGACCAGCGCGCCGTCCTCGTCGATGGTGGTGATGATGCCGATGCGCGCCTTGCCGATGAGGGTTCGCAGCCTGCCGATCTCGTCCTGTGTCGCCATCCGCGGGACGGTAGTCCGTGCAGCGGCGAGAAGGCTGCGCGGCGTGTCGGTCCGGGGTGTCCGCACGCCTTCCTACGCTGTCCCCCGTGCGGGGGACAGCGGGCCCGGCGACCCAGGGGGCGCCGTCGGTGCGGACGGTGTACGCCCCCGCCGATCCGATCGACCTGCTCGCCACGGTCCGCGTGCTCCGCCGGGGGGCAGGCGATCCGACCTTCCGTCGTGAGCCCGACCGCCCGATCGTGTGGCGCACCGTCCGCACCCCGGACGGCCCGGCGACGTTGCGGCTCGCCCAGCACGCGGACGGGGCCGTGCACGCCGCCGCCTGGGGGACGGGTGCCGACTGGGCGATCGACGGCGTGCCGGAGCTGCTCGGTGCCGGGGACGACTGGGCCGACCTCGACGTCGCCGCCGTCCCGCTGCTGGCGGAGGTGCGGCGACGGCACCCGGGTCTCCGACTGACTCGCTGCCGTCAGGTGCTCGAGATGCTCGTGGCGGCCATCCTCGAGCAGAAGGTGGCCACCGTGGACGCGCATCGGGCGTGGGAGTGGCTCGTACGGCGCCACGGCGATCGCGCGCCCGGACCAGCCCCCGACGGCATGCGGGTGGCCCCGTCGGCCGAGACCTGGCGGCGTGTGCCCTCCTGGGACTGGCACCGGGCCGGGGTCGACCCGAAGCGGTCGGCGGCGGTGATGGCCGCCACGGCGGTCGCCTCCGGCCTGGAGCGCACCCTCGCACTCGGTCGCGGTGGTGCGGAGGTCGCCCGCCGTCTGCGCAGCGTGCCCGGCGTCGGCATCTGGACGGCGGCGGAGACGAGCCAGCGGTCCCACGGCGATCCGGATGCGCCGAGCTTCGGCGATCTGCACCTGCCCGGCATCGTCGGCACGGCGCTCATCGGCGAGAAGGTCGACGACGCGGGCATGCTCGAGCTGCTCGAGCCCTGGCGGGGACACCGGCAGCGGGTCATGCGACTGATCGTCGCCTCCGGCGTCGCGGTCCCCAGACGAGCGCAGCGACTGGCTCCGCAGGACCACCGCTTCCACTGATCTTTCATGGATCAGGCTCGTTCTGCGACACGCCGTTTCAGTGGCGCTGCGGACGGCGTGTCGCCGAAACGAGCCTGATCCGTGAAAAGCGGTCAGACGGAGGGGCGGTCCGGGTCGGTGAGCGCGGCCGGCGGCAGCGACGCGAGACGCGAGGCGATCGAGGCCCGCACCGCTCGGCCGCCGTCGAGGATCCGCTGCAGCTCGTCGGGCCGGAGGGGGATGAGGCCGACCAGGCGCACCTCACCCGCCGTGCTGGCGACCGAATCGGGCACCCCCGGCAGTCCGACGCCGATCAGCACCCCGACGCCGCCGTCCGGCCCGCGCCAGCCGTCGGGGGCGTCAGCCGGCACCGTCAGGGACAGGGCGCCGTACTGCTCGAGCTCGGCGGGGAGGTGCATGCCGCTCGCACCGATGCGCCGCGCGACGGCGGCCACGATCGTGAACCGCCAGCCGTCCCCCACCGCGTCGGGGGTCGCACCCAGCCCGCGACCGGCGAGGAACACCTCCGCACCGGGGCCGAGGGCCGCGGCGCCCTCCGTCTCTCCCAGGCCGGCGGTCGTGAGGATGTCGATGCCGTCGCTGCGACGCACGACCAGGTAGCCCTGCCGCCGCCAGGACGGCTGCAACCCGAGCTTCGGTTCCACGCGCTCGACTTCGCCGACGGACCGCCACGCAGCGAGCTGGGCGGCCTCCGGCGACGGCGCGGAACCGGCCGGCGTCATGATCGGCATCGGTGCCGTCGCCGGTGCGACGGCCGTCGGGGCCGGCCAGGCGTCGAACCCGCCGTTGACCTCCGGCGGAGCCGCGGCCGGGCGTCCGGTGGGGGGCGAAGCGGGCTGCGACGCGGACGGCGCCCACCTGGGGGATCCGAGATCGAAGCGCCGACCGTCCGGGTTCGACGGCAGCACCGTCAGCACCGTCACGATGAGCCAGCCGACGGAGGGGACGAAGACGAGCAGGTACAGCAGCCCTGACAGGTTCGCGTCGTGCAGCCGCCGGACGGAGATCGCGATGCCCGGCACGATCAGCCCGAGCACGTAGAGGGCGAGCACGAAGACCAGCACGGCGCCGAGCGCGTTCGGGACCGCGGCGATCGCGGAGCCCTGGGCCGCGAGCGATCCGCCGACCGCGAGCAGGATCCCGCCGACGGCGCCCAGCACCACCGCGGCGAGGACGTTCAGGAGGGCTGCCCACCAGTACTCGGACAGGCTCGCCCGTCCGGAGAACACCAGGTACCGCCGCCAGAACCGGGCGTAGGCGATCGTCGGGGAGGCACCGTACAGCGGCAGGTCGGGGTCGGTGGGATCGTCGGGCATTCCGCTCCTCGGCTCGAGCTCGGACCCTCGACTGTATCGAGGGCCCTCACGGGCGGGGAGCTCCGTCGGCGCGGGCCCTACGCGGGGCGCGCCACCTGCGACAGCCGACCCCAGGACCGGACCGGCACCTCGCGCACTCGCTTGCCCGGGTACGGCGCCTCGATCATGCGGTTGTGCCCGACGTAGATCGCCACGTGGTAGACCGCACCCGGGCTGCCGTAGAAGATGAGGTCACCGGGCTTGCGGTGCCGGTACGACACGAGGCGGTGATGCGTCTTGGCCTGCCGCCACTGCGCGGTCGCGCTGTGGCCGCCGATCGAGACCTCGACCGCCCGGTACGCGCCCATCGTCAGCCCCGAGCAGTCCCAGCGCCGGGGGCCGGCGTCCGCGAACCCGTAGGGATCGCCGATCTGCTTGCGCGCGAACGAGACGGCTCGCAGCGCCCGCGTCCTCCCCACCAGCGCTGCGGTCGTCGCGGTCGTGCCGTCGCTCGTCGCCTGGTCGACCTGCACGCCGAGCGTGGTCAGCCGGCCGAGCAGCGTCGTCAGCTCCGGCGTCTGCCGGTCGGCGAGCGAGGCGAGGGCCGCCTCCGCCCGGTCGGCCGCGGCCTTGTTCGCCGCGGTGTCGTGCTCGAGCAGGGCCTCGTCAGCGACCTGTGCTGCGCGGCCGGCGGTGTCCGCCTGCGTCTCGAGCACCGAGAGCCGCGCCTGGACGACCCGGACGACCGCGGCGGCATCGGGCTTCGGAGCCGCGCCGGCGACCGCCGACCGGGGGGTCGCCGCGACGACGCATCCCGCGGTGACGGCGACGGCCATCGCCGCCGAGGTCAGCGCGAGCGCGGTGTTCCGCTTCGTCCATCGGGGCACGGGGGTCTCCTCAGGTCGGTTCGCAGGACGCCGGACGGCGCACTGCGGGCACGCTGGAGGCCGGCCTCACGAGGGGGTGTCGTGGGCCCGGCGTGCAGGCGCCTGATGAGTCCGGGCCGGGGTGATGACTCGGCGGCGGTCGTCGCGAGGGAAGGTAACAGGAGGATCACGACGATGCGAACCCGCCCATAGCGCGTTCGGGTCCGTGTGTGCTCGCGACGCGCCGCACGCGTGGTGCAAACGGGACATGAATCCCAGGTGGAGCCCCGGATTCCGTGGGCACGTGACGGTCGGTGCGGTGCGGCCGCCTCCTTCCCGCTGAGCGGAAAGGAGGTCCGATCAGCCTGTGGTGCGGTTCACCAACCGGGAGAGCACGATCGCGCTCCGGGTGTGGTCGACGTTCGGTGCCACCCGGACGCGCTCGAGCGCGAGCTCGAGGCTCGGGATGTCACGGCTCCGCATCTGCACGATCGCGTCCGCGCTGCCCGTCACGGTGCCGGCGTAGACGACCTCGGGCACCGCCGTGAGGATCCGGCGGAGCTCCGTGGGGGAGACGGTGCCGCGGCAGAACAGCTCGACCCACGCCTCCGTGCTCATCCCCTCCGTGGCCGGGTCCACCTGGATCGTGAAGGACCGGATCACGCCCTCCGCCAGCAGTCGATCCACCCGGCGCTTGACCGCGGACGCCGAGAGCCCGACGACCGCGCCGATGTCGCCGTACGCGGACCGCGCGTTGCGCTTCAACAGGTCGATGATGCGGGAGTCGATGGCATCCATGGCAAAAGGGTAGGTCGCGTTGCGTGGAACCCGCCCGCGGTGCAGCATCCGTGCGTGCTCGCCGAGAGGACCGGGACGGCTGCGGGACCAGGGCACCGGGCGGCGTCGTTCTGGCCTCCGAAGTCGACTTCCGGGCGCCTGCTCCCCGAGGCGTGTGTGATCTGTTGCGCCCAGTGCTGGTTGTGCGCAGCATCCGTGCGGGCGTTCCGCATCGATTGCGCGCGGGCGGAGGCACACTGGAGGGGCCGTCGACCTGGTCCGGCAAGTCCAGCATCCGCTGCACCCGAGAGGACCACCGTGTCACTTCCCGCGCCCGCAGGCTCCGCCGTCACCGAGCGGAAGGCCGTCCCTCGCCGCCTCCTGATGTGCCGTCCCGAGCACTTCACCGTCGCGTACCGGATCAACCCCTGGATGAACCCGGAGGACCCGACGGACACGTCGGTCGCCCTGGGCCAGTGGCAGACCCTCTACGACACGTACGTCGCCCTCGGTCACGACGTCGAGCTGATCGACCCGATCGCGGGCCTGCCCGACATGGTCTACGCGGCCAACGGCGGGTTCACGCTCGACGGCGTCGCCTACACGGCGCGCTTCACCCACCCCGAGCGGCAGCCGGAGGGCCCCGCGTACGGCGACTGGTTCGCCGCGAACGGCTTCCGCGTGCACGAGGCGCAGCGGATCAACGAGGGCGAGGGGGACTTCCTCCTCGTCGGCGACGTGATCCTCGCCGGCACCGGGTTCCGCACGAGCGTCGAGAGCCATGCCGAGCTGGCGCAGGTCACCGGCCGGGAGGTCGTGACCCTGCGGCTCGTCGACCCACGGTTCTACCACCTCGACACCGCGCTCGCCGTGCTCGACCCGACGGGGGCCGACGCGAACATCGCCTACCTCCCCCTCGCGTTCGACGAGGCGAGTCGGGCCGAGCTCGGCCGCCGCTATCCCGACGCCGTCGAGGTCGGCATCGAGGACGCCCGCTGGCTCGGCCTCAACTCGATCTCGGATGGACGCAACGTCGTGATCGCCTCCCGGGCGACGGGATTCGAGGCCTCGCTCCGGGAGCGCGGCTACACCCCGATCGGGCTCGACCTCGCCGAGCTGCTGCTCGGCGGCGGCGGCGTGAAGTGCTGCACCCTCGAGCTGCGGGGCGATCGATGAGCGCGCCGGCGAAGGAGGCGCCGACCGCGAGCGCGCTCGCGCACAACTACCACCCCCTGCCCGTCGAGATCGCGACCGGGGAGGGCGCCTGGGTCACGGATGTGGACGGGCGCCGGTACCTCGACCTGCTCGCGGCCTACTCCGCCGTCAACTTCGGTCACGGGCATCCGCGCCTGATCGCGGCGGCGAAGCTCCAGCTGGACCGCGTGACGCTCGTCAGCCGAGCGTTCCACAACGACCGGCTCGAGCCGTTCGCGCAGGAGCTCGCCGCGTTGGCCGGCAAGCGGATGGTGCTCCCCATGAACACGGGTGCCGAGGCGGTCGAGTCCGGCATCAAGGTGGCGCGGGCCTGGGGCTACCGCGTGAAGGGCGTCCCGGACGGGGCTGCCACGATCGTGGTCGCGAGCGGCAACTTCCACGGCCGCACCACGACGATCGTCTCGTTCAGCGACGACCCGTCCGCGCGGGACGGGTTCGGCCCGTACACGCCCGGATTCCGGATCGTCCCCTACGGCGACGCGGCGGCGGTGGAGGCGGCGATCGACGACACGACCGTCGCGGTGCTGCTCGAGCCCGTGCAGGGCGAGGCGGGTGTCGTCGTGCCGCCCGAGGACTACCTGCCCGCCGTCCGCCGCAGCTGCGACGAGCACCGCGTGCTGATGATCGCCGACGAGATCCAGTCCGGGCTCGGCCGGGTCGGGGCGACGTTCGCGTGCGACCTCGTCGACGTCGTGCCCGACCTGTACCTGCTCGGCAAGGCGCTCGGCGGAGGCATCGTGCCGGTGTCCGCGGTCGTCGGGAACGAGGACGTGCTCGGTGTGCTGCGCCCCGGCGAGCACGGTTCGACGTTCGGCGGCAACCCGCTGGCCGCGGCGGTCGGCATCGAGGTCGTCCGCATGCTCGCCACGGGGGAGCCGCAGCGTCGGGCCCGCGAGCTGGGCGACGTGCTGCGCGCGCGCCTCGAGACGCTGATCGGCCACGGCATCACCGCCGTGCGCACCAGGGGCCTCTGGGCCGGGGTCGACATCGACCCGACCCTCGGGACGGCACGGGAGGTCTGCGAGCGGATGATGGCCGGCGGCGTGCTCGCGAAGGACACCCACGGCCAGACGGTGCGCTTCGCCCCGCCGATCGTGATCTCCGAGGCGGATCTGCAGCACGCGCTCGACGTGTTCGAGGCGTCGTTGCGTCCGTAGTCGGTCGAGGTGACGACGTCAGGGCTTGCGGGCGACGATCAGGCAGTCGCAGGCGAGGCCCGCGGGGGTCTCGCGGTCGCGACGGTCGGACAGCTCGACCACGAGCCCTGCCGCCCCGGCGGCGGCCGCGGTCTCCTCCTGGGTCGTCCGGATCGCGGGGGTCATGGTGCCGCCGAGTCCGCGTGCGAGGTCCTCGCGGTCGTGCCAGATGCCGAGCAGGACCCCGCCGGGAGCCAGGGACTCCGCCGCCCGGGCGATCGCCGCGGCGAGCGACTCCGCGGGCAGCTGGAGGTAGCAGACGATCGCGAGATCCGCCCGCTCCGGCGCCGTCCACGCGGTCGCGTCGGCGACCACCGCGTCGACGGCGAGACCGGCCGTCGCCGCCCTGATGCCCTCGACTGCTGCGGGTGCGAAGTCGGTCGCGATCACGCGCCATCCACGCTCGGCGAGCCAGCGCGTGTTCCGCCCCTCCCCCGCGCCGAGGTCGAGGGCGAGGCCCGGATCGAGGGCGAGCCTGCCGACCTGCTCCGCGATCCATCCGTTCGGGCCGGCACCCCAGAGGCTGGTCCCGTCCTGGGCTGCGGCGCGGTAGCGGCCCTCCCAGAAGTCCCTGCTGCGGGTCGTCGTGGTGTCCACGCCGACATCATCCATCCTCACGCACGACGCTCGGCCCACCGGGCGTCGTGCGTGAGGATGGTGGTCAGGAGGCGCTCGGCGAGGTCGTGGGCGCCGGACCCCGGCTCTCACCCGCGGGCGGCGCGGGACGGTCGCCCTTCTGCCCCGCGGGACGGCCGGCGGGACCGCCCTTCGGCGGCGTCGGCCTGCCGATGGAGACCGTCGTCGCATCGAGGGTGGTGCCGTTCGCGTCGACGGTGCCGACCGCCTCGATCCAGGTGCCCTTCGTGATCGCGGCGGTCGAGGACGTGGCCGTCCCCTTCGCCACCGTCACGCCGCTCTGCAGCGCGATCGTGCGCGTGAACCCGTCGCGGTCCCGGACCGTCACCGTCGCACCCTCGACCGACTGCACCGTGCCGCCGATGTGCGGCGCGTGCGTCCGGCCGGGGCCGTGGACGCCCGGTGCTCCCGAGGGTGCCCCAGAGGGCGCGGGGGCCGCCGACTGGGACGTGCCCGGCGAGGGCGTCGTCCCATCGGCGAACGCGGCGGTGCCGACGCCGACGGCCCCGGCGACGGCGAGACCGGCGGCAGCGGTGATGATCGCCGCTCGGCGGGAGGAACGTCTGATGAACGACTGCATGACAGGTCTCCTTGCGTGCTGCGCCGCGGTTCGGCGGCGTGGGTCCAGACCAGGCGGTGGCCCTGAAGCGGCGCTGAAGCGGAGGACGTCTTCAGGTGCTCCTCAGCCGTCCACCCGGTTCTGGGCGGATCCATCAGGTCCGCTTCAGGTCCGCTTCAGCACCCGCGGCGATGGTCGGACGCATGCCCTCCTCCGCCCGTGTGCTCGTCGTCGAGGACGACGTCCTGATCCGCGAGTCGGTCACCGCTGCGCTCGACCGCGCCGGCTTCGCCACGTGCGCCGTCGCGGACGGGTCGCAGCTCCCCGCCGTCGCCGCGGAGTTCCGGCCCGATCTGGCGCTGCTCGACGTGACGCTGCCGGGGCCGGCGGACGGCTTCGGGCTCGCCCGCGCGCTCCGCCGCGACCGGGACCTGCCGGTGATCTTCCTCACGGCCAGGGACGGCGCGGCGGACCGGCTCGCCGGCTTCGGCGCCGGGGCTGACGACTACGTCGTGAAGCCGTTCATCGTGGAGGAGCTGGTCGCCCGGGTGCGCGCGGTGCTCCGGCGGCTCGGGCGGCTGCCGGCGACCCTGGACCTGGGGGATCTGAAGATCGACGAGCAGAGCGCCGAGGTCGTCCGCGCGGGCGCCGGGCTCGAGCTCACCGCGACCGAGTACCGCCTGCTCGCCTACCTCGCCCACGAACGCGGCCGGATCCTGTCGAAGACGCAGCTGCTGACCCAGGTGTGGGGCTACGACGACTACGACGCGAACCTCGTCGAGGTGCACGTGAGCGCGCTGCGCCGCAAGCTCGAGGAGCACGGCCCGCGCATCCTGCACACGGTGCGCGGGTTCGGGTACGTGCTGCGCCCGATCGACGGGGCGCAGGCCGCATGAGGACCCCCTCCCTCCGGCGAAGGGTGGTGCTCTGGTCCGTGGGCGTGCTGGCGCTGCTGCTGCTCGTGGTCGGGGTGGGCGTCGACCTCGCCCTCGGCGCGGTCCTGAAGGCGGAGCAGCGGCAGCGGCTGGAGTCCGTCGCGTCGCTCGCGGATGCGCTCACCGGGCTGTCCGACCAGTCCCTGGCCGACCGGTTGAGCATGCCGGGGATCGAGGCGCGCATCACCTACCGGTCGGGCGGTGGCGCGGTGGTCGGCACCCCGCAGCCGCGGGAGCCCGGCCGTGCGCCCCGGCCGCCCGCCGGCCGCTCGAGCGCCCCGGACGCCACGGTGACGGAGGTGGGCGGCAGCCTGATCGCGACGGAGGCGCTCCGGCCGGGCGTCACCCTCGTGCTCACGGCGGACAGCGGCCAGACCGAGGCCGAGCTGGCGCGGTTCCGCGCGATCATGGCGATCGCGAGCGCGGCCGCCGTGGCGCTCGCCGCCGTGCTGCTGCCGCTGGTGCTGCGGCGCGCGATGCGCCCCCTCGGCGAGCTCACCCGCGCTGCGCGGGAGACCGCGGCCGGCGGACGTGGCAGGAGGCTGGCCCCGCGGAACCCCGCCAGCGACCTGGGCCGTGCCGCGACGCAGTTCGACGCGATGCTGGAGGAGCTCGAGGGTGCCGAGCACCGCGCCGAGGAGGCCGCCGATCGGCTCGGACGGTTCCTCTCCGATGCCTCGCACGAGCTCCGCACCCCGCTCGCCGCGGTGTCGGCGGGGGCGGAGCGGCTGATCCGCGAGCCGCTCGACGACGCGGACCGCGATCGCGTGCTCGTGCAGGTCGTCCGCGAGACGCGGCGCGCCGGCAGGCTCGTCGACGACCTGCTGCTGGTCTCGCGGCTCGGCGAGCTGACGGTCGACACGCGCGAGCGGTCCCTCCGCTGCCTGCTGCAGGAGGCCGCCGACCGGGTGGCGCCGCGGCGTGACGGGCCGACCGTGTCGGTGTCGGGCGATGACGCGACGGTCGCTGTCGATGCAGGCCGGATCGACCAGGTGCTGGCGAACCTCATCGCCAACGCGGCGGCGGCGGGGGCGCGCCGGGTGCGCCTCCACGCCGTGCTCGACGGCGCCGAGGTCGCGGTGCGTGTGTCGGACGACGGGCCCGGCATCCCGGTCGCAGCCCGCTCGGTGGTGTTCGACCGGATGGTGCGCCTCGATCCGGCGCGGTCGGCCGCGGGCGGGGGCGCGGGGCTGGGCCTGCCGATCGCGCGCGGCCTGCTCGCGGCGCACGGCGGGTCGCTGGCGTGCGTCGACCCCGTGGCGGGCGACCTGCCGGGCGCGGTCCTCCTCCTCCGCCTCCCGCTCGTGGCCGCCGCGGAGCCGCGCCTCCTCCCGTCGACCGAGCCGGTCAGGGCCCGGTAGCGCTCACCGCGGCACGGAGTAGTCGACCCGCACCTGCACGCGGTCGGCGTCGATCCGCACATCGGCCCGTGGGAACACGGCGCGGAGCAGCGGCACCAGCGGCGCGACGCGGTTCCGCCGCGGGCGCGCCGCGACGGGGAGGTCGAGGACGAGCGTGGCCTCGCGGTCCTGCCCGTACGCGGAGGCGGTGCCCGGTCGCTCGAAGTCGGCGAGCGGGAGGCTGGCGACGGTCGTGCGCAGCGCCGTCCGCTGCTCCGGTGTCATCCGCTCGGTGTAGCCGTCCGGATCGTCGACACCGAAGCCAGCCTCGGCGAGCCAGCCCCGAGCCAGGTCGGCGATCAGCGCCGCACGCAGCTCGGCCATGATCGCCCGGGCGCGGTCCGCCTGGGCCGCGGTCACCGATCCCGCCACCGCGACGGTGGTGAGCAGGGGGATCGCCTCCGCCTCGAGCCGGGCGATCGCCTCCTGCTGCACGGTCAGGGCCGCGTCCACCGTCGGTTGCGCCGCCGGTGCGGCCCTGCGCGCCTCGAGCCCGCGCAGGGTCGTCCTGGCGAGCGCCGCCGACGCCAGCGCGGGTGGCAGCACCTGGGTGATCCCGATCATGACGCGCACCGGGGCCGGCAGCGGGGTGACGAAGGACGGGGAGAGCCCCAGCTCGGTCACCGCGATCACGACCACGGCGACGACCCCTCCGGCCAGCACCTCCCGCGGCGGTCGCAGGGTCGCCAGCACGAGGAGGAACACCGGCACGACCGCGAGCCCCCAGTCGTCGTGGAGGCGGACGTCGCGGCCCAGCTGCGCGACCTCGTCGAGCACGGCGGCGAGCAGCACCAGGCCGAGCACCGCCGCGTGCGACCGGGCGCGGAACGGGGCGCGGAACGGGCTCGCGAGCAGCACGACGGCCACGCCCGCGGCGACGAGCGCGACGAAGGCGCCCGTCTCGGCCGGCCAGGACGCGATCTGGGATCGGGCGATGACCGTCTCCACGATCGCGGTCGCGACGGCCAGCGCTGCACCGCCCGCGGCGAGCACCGGTGCCGGTGCCCCGAGCAGGAGGGGCTCCCGGGCGGCGAGGCTCACCCGGCTCGTCCGGTCGGCGCTGCTCACGTCGTGCGCTCCTTCGGCACGCTGAGGAGCACGGTCGTGCCGATGCCGGGCTGCGCGAACACGCGGACCGTCCCGCCGACCTCCTCGATCCGGGCGCGGACCGCCGTGCTGATGCCCAGGCGGTTCCGGTCCACCGAATCCGGCTCGAACCCGGCGCCGGAGTCCGCGACCATGACCGTGAGGCCGTCACGGTCCGCGAGCACCGTCACGTCCGCGACGTCGGTGCCGGCGTGCTGCGCCGTGTTCACGAGGCACTGCTCGACCGCCGCGGCCAGCGCCCGTTCCACCTCGGGCGCGAGCCCGCGCAGCTCCGCGAGCTCGCCGTCGAGCCGGACCGCGAGCCCCGCCGCCTCGGTCCGTGCGATCGCGGTGAGGACCGGCCCGCCCATGGCGGCCGGCTCCTCCGCAGGCGCGGCCCAGCCGGGGGAGGCGAGCAGCTCGAGGGTGCGGTGCAGCCGCTCGACCCCCGGGGCCGTGAGCCGTCCAGGTCCCGTGAGCGCGACGACCGTCAGGTCGCCGAGCACGGTGTCGTGCACCACGGCGGCCGCCCTCGATCTCGCGATGGACCGGGTCCGGGCGAGTGACTCCTCCCCGGCGGCGGCCATGGAGGCGCGGCGCGGCTGCTCCGTGCGCATCCCCCCGATCAGGAAGCCGGACGACGCCAGCGCGATGAGCGCGAGCGTGGCGGCCTCCGGCAGGTCGAACGCCCAGTGCGCCCCGAGCGCCGGACCGATCGTCGCCGAGCACGCCTCCGTCACGGCGACGATCGCGGCCCCTGCGAGCAGCGGCGCACGGCGACGGCCGGCGTTGACCGCGAACGCGAGCATCGCGGTCTTGACGGGGGAGAGCGGGAACGCGGCGGTCGTTCCGGGCGGCATCGGCGACCTCGCGAGGACGACCAGGGTCGCCGCGTACCCCGCTGTCATGACGACGATCGCGGCGAGCACCGCCAGGGCTCCGAACCGGCGGGGGACGGGGAGCACGAACACCAGTCCGCCGGCCGCGATCACCGCCGCGGTGACCGCGAGCAGGCCCAGGCCCGGCATCGTGCCGTCGGCGAGCGCGGTGGTCGCCCAGGCGAGGACGAGGACGCCCGTGCCGTACCAGAGCCCAGCGGCGCGCAGCCCGTCGGACAGCGCGCGGCGCGCGGTCCGCAGGGGGCCCGACATGGCGCGATCGTACGGGCCGGCCCTCCCGCCGGCGCTGCCGCGCGCGGTCATCGCTCCGTAACAAGCCCGGAACACCGCTCTGGTTACGCTGCGTGGATGGCGGACCTCTTCGACGGGTACGCGCGGTCGGCAGCCCCGCTCGCGCCGGGTGCCGCTGCGCCCTTCGACGAGATGTTCGCCGATCCGCCGATGACCACGGCCGGTGCGGTGCCGCGGGAGCCGTACCGCGAGGTGCACTCGGCGCTCGCGTCGATGACGCAGGCCGAGCTGCGCGGGCGCACCGTGGCTCTCGCCGACTCCTACCTGGCGCAGGGTGTCACGTTCGACTTCGCCGGCGAGGAGCGCCCGTTCCCCCTCGACGCCGTTCCGCGCGTCATCGAGGCGGACGACTGGGCGTTCGTCGAGGCGGGGGTCAAGCAGCGCGTCACCGCTCTCGAAGCCTTCCTCGCCGACGTGTACGGCCCCCAGGCCGCCGTCCGCGACGGGGTGATCCCGGCCGGTCTCATCAGCTCCTCCTCCCACTTCCACCGCCAGGCCGCGGGTGTCGTGCCCGCGAACGGGGTGCGGATCCAGGTCTCGGGCATCGACCTGATCCGCGACGAGCAGGGCGACTGGCGGGTGCTCGAGGACAACGTGCGCGTCCCCTCCGGCGTCAGCTACGTCGTGTCGAACCGCCGGGTGATGGCGCAGACGCTGCCCGAGCTGTTCGTGCGGATGCGTATCCGCCCCGTGGGGGAGTACCCGCACCGGCTGCTGCAGGCACTGCGGGCGGCCGCACCTCCCGGGATCGACGATCCGACGGTCGTCGTGCTCACCCCCGGTGTCTACAACTCCGCGTACTTCGAGCACACCCTGCTCGCCCGTCTGATGGGCGTCGAGCTGGTGGAGGGGCGGGACCTGTTCTGCTCCGGGGGCCGCGTCTGGATGCGGACCACCGCGGGACCGACGCGGGTCGACGTGATCTACCGCCGGGTCGACGACGAGTTCCTGGACCCGCTGCAGTTCCGTGCCGACTCGCTGCTCGGCTCACCCGGCCTGATGCTCGCGGCCCGGCTCGGGAACGTCACGATCGCCAACGCGGTGGGGAACGGCGTCGCGGACGACAAGCTCGTCTACACGTACCTGCCCGAGCTCATCCGCTACTACCTCGGCGAGGAGCCCAAGCTGAGGAACGTCGACACCTGGCGGCTCGAGGACCCGGGCGCGCTCGAGGAGGTGCTCGACCGGCTCGACGAGCTCGTGGTGAAGCCCGTCGACGGCTCGGGAGGCAAAGGGCTCGTCGTCGGACCGAAGGCGACGAGGTCCGAGCTCGAGGAGCTCCGTCGACGTCTGATCGCGGATCCGCGCGGCTGGATCGCGCAGCCGGTCGTACAGCTGTCGACGATCCCGACCCTCGTCGAGGACGGTGTCCGGCCGAGGCACGCCGACCTCCGGCCGTTCGCGGTGAACGACGGCCGTGACGTCTGGGTGCTGCCCGGCGGCCTCACGCGCGTCGCGCTGCCGGAAGGGCAGCTGGTGGTCAACTCCAGCCAGGGCGGCGGCTCGAAGGACACCTGGGTCATCGGATCCGATCCTCCCCCGACGGAGCGGTCGGTGTCGACGATCGTCCGCGGTCAGGCAGCGCACGACCGCGTCGACCGCACGGCGGCGCCCTCTCACGAGCCCGACCACTCCCCGCTCGACGTCGTCGACGACACCGCCGAGCAGCAGCACCAGCAGCAGCAGGTGCACGGGTCGAGCCCGGTTCCGGACCCACCGTCCGACCGCGCCGATCCTGCGGTGCGCCGAGCAGCGGGCCCGAGGGGTGGAACATGCTGAGCCGCATCGCCGAGAGCCTGTTCTGGATCGGGCGGTACATCGAGCGCGGCGACGGCACCGCTCGCATCCTCGACGTCCACCTCCAGCTGCTGCTCGAGGACCCGTGGGTCGACGAGGACACCGCGTGCCGCGCCCTCCTGTCCGTGATGGGCTCGACGCCACCGGACGACGGTCCGCTGAAGCGCGGTGACGTGCTCGCCATCCTGGGCATCGATCGCACCCACCCCGCGTCGATCGCGTACTCGCTCACCGCCGCGCGGGAGAACGCGCGGCGCGCTCGCGAGATCGTCAGCACCGAGCTGTGGGAGTGCCTGAACACGACCAGGGCGCGGATGCCGAGGCAGGTCTCCTCCGCCCACGTCGCCGAGTTCTTCGCCTGGGTGCGCGAGCGCACGGCGCTCGCCGTGGGGATCATCGACAGCGCGACGAGCCGCGACGACGTCTGGCAGTTCTTCACCCTCGGGCGGAGCATCGAGCGCGCGGACATGACGGCCCGCCTGCTCGCGACCCATGCGCTGACCGGCAACAACGGCCCGAGCTGGACGACGCTGCTCAGGTCCTGCGGTGGGTACGAGGCCTACCTGCGGACCTATCGTGGCAATCCGTCGGCGCAGAACGCGGCGGAGTTCCTCGCCGTGGACCGCCTGTTCCCGCGCTCGATCCTGTTCTCGATCGAGCGCGCGGAGTCCTGCCTCCGGCAGCTCGAGCCGCGGAGCGAGCGCGTCGGGACCTCCGACCGCGCGCTCCGCGTGCTGGGGCAGATGCGGGCCGAGCTGGAGTACCGGCCGATCGACGAGATCCTCGGCGAGCTCGGGCCGCAGATGGAGGCGGTGCAGGCGGCGACGTCGAACGCGTCCGAGGCGATCCGGCAGCGGTACTTCCCGACGAATGCGACGCCGGTCTGGGTGGGGGAGTTCGCGACGTGACATCGACAGGACACGAGGAGATCATGCGGGGTGCGGCATGAGCCGGCTCAGGGTGCGGCATGTGACCGGCTACCACTACGGCGGCAAGGTCACCCAGTCGTACAACGAGGCCCGGATGCTGCCCGGGTCGAGCGACGGGCAGTTCGTGCTCGCCTCCAATCTCGAGATCTCGCCGATGTCCTCGTCGCACGGGTACGTCGACTACTGGGGAACCCGGGTCAACTCGTTCGAGATCCTCACTCCCCATGAGGAGCTGTCGTTGACGGCGACCAGCCTCGTCGAGGTCCGGCGCGACCGGCACGGCACCCCGGGACTCCCGTGGGAGGAGCTCGCTCCCGCCGCGCAGGCGTCCGTCGACACGGTCGAGCAGCTGCAGCAGACCGCGCTGACCGACCCGCCAGACGAGGTGCGGGCGATCGCGCGCGCCACGGCCGCCGACCTCGACCCGTGCGCGGCGGCGCTCGCGGTGTGCCGCGAGATCCACGAGCGCGTCACCTACATGGCGGGCGTGACCGGGGTGCAGTCCACCGCGCACGAGTCGTGGGAGCACGGCCGAGGCGTCTGCCAGGACATCGCGCACATCGCGATCGGTGCGCTGCGGTCGATCGGCGTGCCCGCCCGCTACGTGTCGGGGTACCTGCACCCCGATCCTGCGTTCCCGGTCGGGTCGACCGTGAAGGGCGAGTCGCACGCCTGGGTCGAGTGGTTCTGCGGCTCGTGGCACGGCTTCGACCCGACGAACATGCTCGAGATCGGTGAGCGTCACGTGGAGGTCGGGCGCGGACGGGACTACTCCGACGTCGCGCCGCTGCGCGGCATCTACGCCGGCCCGAACGGCAGCAGGCTCTTCGTCGAGGTCGAGATCACGCGGGAGGCGTAGGACCCCGACCCCGACTTCGGCCTCAGTCCTCCTCGGGACCGGGGTTCTGGGAGCCGCGGGTGGGCTCCTCCTTCTCCTCCGGCTCGGCGGGCCCCGGGTTCGAGGAGCCCTCCCCGGGGATGCGGCCGCCGGGCCCCGGGTCCTCGGTCCCATGACC
>JABBOB010000112.1 GCA_019352055.1 Acidobacteriota bacterium | reverse complement strand
GTGCCGGCCAACGGTGAGACCCGGCGACCGCAGTCGCCGCAACGATGCAGCCCATCCGAACCGACCCAGTCCGCGACTCCCGCACACCACGGACAGACGAACCCGTCCGGCCAGCGCAACCAGTCGAGATAGTCGACGCAGTCCTCGTCCGACGCGAACCAACGACGCACCTCCGGAAGCGATCCCGGATAGTGAACGCCCTGAACAGGCCTCCCAATCACGCCCAGACGCTACCCACGACCCCCGACATCACGGCAGTCACATGGATAGCCAATAAACGGAGAGTCAGTCGACGCGGACCAGGAGCAGCTGGCTGAGGGCCAGCACCTCCACCCGGCTCACTGCGGACGCGCGCCGCCACCCGTCGGCCGGGTGGACCGCGAGATCGAGGTGGTCCTTCCCGACGCGGTCGACGGTGCCGGCGAGGACGCCGCCCGGTGTCGTCAGCTGCACCGTCCTCCGCCGGCGCGCGAGGTCGCGCAGCACGAACGCCAGTCCGATCCGGTCGGTGACGGTACCGAGGGAGACGGGCTCGAGGCCGGCCAGCAGCTGCTCCGACGTCGGCAGGAGGGCGGCGACGGCGTGCAGCGGCAGCACCGCCTGCGCTGCGGTCCCAGCGAGGTCGCCGGACACCCAGTCGCGCCCGACGGTGCGCAGGACCAGGTCCGCCGTGCTGCCGTCGACGAGCCGCACCCGCAGCGGGCCCGGTGCCCTCGCGATGGCCGCGACGCGGTCGCGGAGGGAGGCGCGGCCCACCCGCAGCCGCTCCTCCTCGAGCTCAGCCTCCCGCTCCTCTGCGCCGAGCCCGTGCTCGAGCTGACCCTCGAGGTCGGCGAACAGCTCGTCCCAGCGCACCGGCCGGACGGTACCCGGGATCGAGGGCAGGGCAGCCCCAGTTATCCACAGATCGCGGGGAACGCTGGACGCGAGCGCGAACCGTTTGCTTGGGTATGGCCACCCGCCTCCCTCCGCCCCACCCCGGGTGGGGAGCGAAGCCACCCATTCGCATCGGAGTTCCCGTTGAGCGCCGTCCCACCCCCACCACCAGGACGCCGGCACCTCCTGCCGGTCCGCACCGAGGAGTACTTCGATCGGCAGGCCACCGATCGTGCCGACCTGCCCGACCCTTCGGTGCTCATCGAGAACCTGGCCACCGGCGTCGTCGAGGTGCTCGGCGGCGTGCGGGATCTCGAGCAGCTCGGCAGATGGCTGTCGGAGGGGGTCTACCGCCACCTGCTGAAGCGCTCGATCATCGCCGCCCGCGGCCGGGCGGCGCGCGGGCAGGTCCCGGCGCGACCGATCGCCGCGGTCGCCGCCACACGGCTCACGTTCCCGGCGGGCAACGTCGTCGAGGCGACGGTGCTGCTGCACGGCGCCGCGCGCACCCGGGCGGTGGCGATCCGCCTGGAAGGCCTGGACAGCCGGTGGCGGGCCACCGCCCTCGCGGTGCTGTGAGCTACTGCCCGCGCTCGGCGGCGCGGCGCTGCTGGCGGTTCTGCGGAGCGTCTCCCGGCTGCTGCTGACCGAATGCGCCGCGCTGGGCCGGCCCGGCTGGCCGCTGCGGGGCGGGACGCTGCGGTCCGCCGCGCTGGGGTCCGCTCGGACCCCGGCCCGGCTGCTCGTCGCCGGGCAGCTCGCCACCGAACTGGGTGGCCTGCTGCGCCGCGGCGAGCTGCGCCTTCGCGGTCGCGGCGCGCTCGAGCAGCCCGCGCTGGTTGCGCACCTCCACACCGCCGTCGTCGGACGGCGCGGTGAAGCGGAGGGTCTCGTTCGGCTGGCCGGCCTCGAGCCCGCGGGCGGCGACACCGCCCGGGTTCACCTCGACCTCCAGGTTGAAGAGGAACCCGACGGACTCCTCCCGGATCGCGCCCATCATGGTCTGGAACATGCCGAAGCCCTCGCGCTGGTACTCGACCAGCGGGTCGCGCTGCGCCATGGCCCGCAGGCCGATGCCGTCCTTCAGGTAGTCCATCTCGTAGAGGTGGTCGCGCCAGCGGCGGTCGATCACCGACAGGACGACGCGACGTTCGAGCTCCCGCATCGCCTCCTCGCCGAGCTGCGCCTCACGGTCGCGGTAGGCGATCTTCGCGTCGGACAGCACCTCGCGCTTCACGAAGTCGCGGTTGACCCGCCCGCGGCTGCCCGCCTCCGCGAGCACCTCCTCGATCGTGATCGAGATCGGGTAGAGGGTCTTCAGCTCGGCCCACAGGGCGTCGAAGTCCCAGTCGTCGCCCGAGCCCTCGCCCGTGTGGGAGTCGATGACGTCCTCGATGACGGCTTCGAGGAACGACTGCACCCGGAGGTGGATGTCGTCGCCTTCGAGGATGTGGTGGCGGTCGCCGTAGATCGCTTCGCGCTGGCGGTTCAGGACGTCGTCGTACTTGAGGACGTTCTTGCGGATCTCCGCGTTGCGCGCCTCCACCTGCGACTGCGCGGACCGGATCGCCCGCGAGACGACCTTCGACTCGATGGCGAGGTCGTCCGGGACCCCGCTGCGGCCCATGAGCGCCTCGGCGGCGCCTGCGTTGAAGAGGCGCATCAGGTCGTCGGTGAGCGAGAGGTAGAAGCGGGACTCGCCGGGGTCCCCCTGGCGGCCCGACCGGCCGCGCAGCTGGTTGTCGATGCGGCGCGACTCGTGCCGCTCGGTGCCGAGCACGTACAGGCCGCCGGCCTCGACGACGCGCTCCGCCTCCTGATCGACCTCGGCCTTCACCGCGCTGAACACCGCGTCCCACTGGGCCTCGTACTCGTCGGGCGTGTCGGAGGGGGACAGCCCGCGCGCGGTCATCGCGGAGACCGCGAGGAACTCGGCGTTGCCGCCGAGCATGATGTCGGTGCCGCGACCGGCCATGTTCGTGGCGACGGTGACGGAGCCGTACCGGCCGGCTTGGGCGACGATCGCCGCCTCGCGGGCGTGGTTCTTCGCGTTCAGCACCTCGTGCTTGACGCCCTTGCGCGCGAGGAGCTTCGAGAGGTACTCGCTCTTCTCGACGCTCGTCGTCCCCACGAGCACGGGCTGACCGTTGCGGCTGCGCTCGGCGATGTCCTCGACGACCTGCGCGAACTTCGACTGCTCGTTCTTGTAGATGAGGTCCGACTGGTCGATGCGCCGCATCGGCTTGTTCGTCGGGATCGCGACGACGCCGAGCTTGTACGTCGCCATGAACTCGGCGGCCTCGGTCTCGGCCGTGCCGGTCATCCCGGACAGCTTCTTGTAGAGGCGGAAGTAGTTCTGGAGGGTGACGGTCGCGTAGGTCTGGTTCTCCGCCTTGACCTGGACGTTCTCCTTGGCCTCGATGGCCTGGTGGATGCCCTCGTTGTAGCGGCGGCCGACGAGGATGCGACCGGTGTGCTCGTCGACGATGAGCACCTCGCCGTTCATCACGACGTAGTCCTTGTCGCGCTTGAACAGGGCCTTCGCCTTGATCGCGTTGTTCAGGAAGGAGATGAGGGGGGTGTTCGCGGACTCGTAGAGGTTGTCGATGCCGAGGTAGTCCTCGACCTTCTCGATGCCGGGCTCGAGCACGCCGACGGTGCGCTTCTTCTCGTCGACCTCGAAGTCGGTGCCGGGCTTCAGCTGCTTCGCCAGCTGCGCGAACTCGGCGAACCAGCGGTTCGCCTCCCCGCTCGCGGCGCCGGAGATGATGAGCGGGGTGCGCGCCTCGTCGATGAGGATCGAGTCGACCTCGTCGACGATCGCGAAGTAGTGCCCCCGCTGCACCAGCTCCGCCGGCGTCCAGGCCATGTTGTCGCGGAGGTAGTCGAAGCCGAACTCGTTGTTGGTGCCGTAGGTGATGTCGG
>JABBOB010000111.1 GCA_019352055.1 Acidobacteriota bacterium | reverse complement strand
CGATCGAGTTCAGCACCCGATCGAGAGACGCGGGTGCGGAGTCGAAGCGCTGACCGCGGAGCAGCTCGAAGGCGACGCCGACGGCGCGGATGCGTTCCGAGGACCTCCCCCAGAGTTTCCGAGGACCTCTCTCAGCGACTGTGGCCACGGGTCAGGAGTCGGGCCCGATTCGTCCGGTACCCGCTCAGATTCTCGTGTGCACAAGCATCCCCGGTGGTAGCTTGACGGCGTCGCCCAGGACCCGGTGACGGCCGATCTGCAGGCGAACCGGGGACGTATGCCTCAACACGGGCGCGATGGCACCTCCGCCGAGTCGAGATCGCCCGTCTCCGAGGTCCCGGCGACGGGGATGCAGCTCGGGCGGACGCGCTCCGTCGGCGGTCTGCCGACGAGTGCGGCCCCTGAGGACCAGGAGCCGGTGATCTCCCGGCGCATGATGACGCAGGTGGTCGATGGCGATCGGTGGGCGTTCGACGAGTTGCGGCGGCGGATGGTTCCGCGGGTCCATGGCTTGATCGCGGTGCTGCTGCCGCATCTCAGCGATTCGGACGAGTTCGTCACGCAGGTGTTCGCCGAGATCCTTCTCGCTGCTCCTGGTTACTTCGAGCAGGACGGTGACGATCCCTTTGACTGGATCATCGCTGTCGCGCAGCGTGTCCTGCTCGACCGGCGACGGTCGGAGCGGATGGAAACGCGCGCCCCCGTCCGAGCTTCGAGGCGTGACGGCGGTCCGAGCGTGCCAGCGCTGCTCCGTGAGCGGTACGCGGTCGGACCGCTTCTGGGCGTCGGCGGCCTCGCTCGGGTCTACCGAGGCCATGATCAGCTGCTCGGCAGGGACGTCGCCATCAAGATGTTCACCTCGCACGTCAAGGATCGAGCGGGTCTTCGCGTCCAGGAGTCGGAAGCGCGCCTGCTGGCCTCGCAGCAGCATCACGGCCTCGCGGCGATCTTCGATGCCGGCGTCGTGCTGATCGACCCCGAGTTCGCCCAGGTGTACCTCGTCATGGAGCTCGTCCGTGGCCTCAGCCTCCGCGATCGTCTCTCGGGCAAGCGGCTGTCCGCCGAACAGGTGGCGGACCTCGGCGTCACACTCGCCGAGGCCCTCGAATACGTGCACGACATCGGGATCGTGCACCGGGATGTGAAGCCCGCGAACGTGCTGCTGGTCTCCTCCGGCGATGAGGGTGGGCGCCTCCGCGCCAAGCTCGCGGACTTCGGCCTGGCGACGCTCCAGGACGAGGATCTGCCCGACGAGGACCAGATCCTCGGTACTCCCGCCTATCTCAGCCCGGAGCAGGTGCTCGGCGAGCACGTCGGGCCGGAGTCGGACGTCTACCAGCTCGGTCTCGTGCTGCTCGAAGCGCTGACCGGGCACGTGGAGTACCCGGGCACGGCCGAGGTCTCCGCGCTCGCGCGCCTCGAACGCGACCCCGCGATCCCCGCGTCGGCTCCGCCGGCGATCGCACGGACCATCCGCGCGATGGTCGAGCGGGATCCGTTGCTCCGGGCGAGTCTCGACGAGGTGATCGTGGCGCTCCGCCAGTTCAGCATCGGGGACCGCTCGACGGACACGACGACGGCCGGCCGGCCCGGGTCCGCGGCGCGTCGGTACGACCTGTTCGACACGCCTCCGGACGGCTCGTTCGGGAACATCGCGGCGCTCGCGGTGCGCCTGTGTCACGCACCGATCGCCATCATCCGGATCGTCCAGCAGGACGACGAGGCCGCCCCGCCCGATGGCCGCTCGACGTCCGTCGGAGGGTCGACCTCGTTCGCGGTCGATCGACGAGCACTCCCACCGCTCCTCGCTGACATCGATCCGCGCGATCTGACCGATGCGGCGGTCGCGGCCCGGCTCGGGCTCAGCGTCCTGCTCACCGTGCCGCTGATCACGGACGACCGCGCAGCGCTCGGCACGCTGCGCGTCCTCGCCGACGACTCGCGAACAGCCACGACGGACGAGGGGCGCTCCATCGCACAGCTCGCAGCGACCGTGGTGCACGAGATGGAGCTGCGCCGAGCGGTCCGCCGCGCGGTTCACTCCGCGGACGGTGGACGGGGTTAAGTCGCCGGCCCCTGGCCTCCGCTCTTGTCCGTGAGCTCGAAGATGTCGATCGTGCGCGCGACGACCTGTGCGGCGACCGCCTGGAGCGGCAGCCCCTGGCCCCGCGCGTAGGCGCGCATGCTCCTGAACGAGTCGTCCATCGAGAGCGCCGCGCTCTGCGCGAGCACCCCTTTCGCCTGCTCGATGACGATCCGGCTCTCCAGCGCGTGCTGCAGCTGGTCGCCGACGACCTTCGACTCGCGCAGTAGCCGTTCCTGCAGGATGCCGATCGTGGCGACGTCGGTGAGCGCCTGCGCCACCGCGATGTCGGGCGCGTTCAGCTCACCCACCTCACGGCCGAAGAGGTTCATCGTGCCGATGACCCGGTCGCGCAGCCGCATCGGCGTGGCGTGCATCGACCGGAAGCCGCGATCCAGCGCCGCAGCGGAGAACGCGGGCCACCGGCCGTCCGTCTGGTCGAGATCGCCGACGGTGACGGCTCTCCCCGTGCGGAAGCACTCGAGGCACGGCCCGTCGGCTGCGCCGAGCTGCACCACCTCGAGCAGTGCGGCGTCCTCGCTCGAGGAGGCCATGACGTGCAGTTCGCCGCTTCGCGCATCCGCCAGGATCAGGCCTCCGGCGGCGACGTTCAGGAGGCTCGTGCACGTGTCGACCAGCGTATGGAGCAGGTCGACCAGATCGAACCTCGACGTGAGAGTGTCCGCCAGCGTGACGAACGCGGCCGAGAGCCTGGCCTCGCGGGATGAAGCATCGGTCTCCGACACCGTGGTCTCCAATGTGTTCAGTAGGTCGTCAGGCGGTGTAGTGATCGCCGAGCTCTGAGAAGTCGAGCCGACCGGCGACGACGTCCGCAGCGACGGTGTCGAGGCTCTTGCCGCTCGCGAACGCGAACGCACGAAGACGTGACATCGCGATTTCGACGCTCGTATCGAGCTGCACGAGCACCATGCCGCTTGCCTGATGCACCTCGCGCCGCATCTCGGCCACGACCGCGTTCAGCGGGGTCTCGGACGCCGCGGACCTGGTTGCGAGCTCCACCGCGGGTGCGGCGGCCGCGGACGCGAGCTCGAGCCCCTTCCCGACGAGCGCCTCGTGCCACGGTTCACCGGCTTCGCTGCTGTAGAGGTCGATCACGCCCACCGCGAGCGGTCCGAGGTACAGCGGGAACGAGTAGAGCGCACGAGCGCCCTCATGCCATGCCGCGGGCCCGAACACGGGCCAGGCGCTCAGGGTCGCCTCGGTGCCGAGGTCGTTGTGGAGCGCCGGCCGGCCTGATCTCAGCGCGTCCCAGTGCGGTCCCTCGCCCAGCTCGAACTGCATCGACTCGAGGCGGGCGGCCAGCGGATCGCTGGAGGTCACGGTCGAGTGCTCGCCCGAGTCACCGACGACCGATATCGAGACGCCGCCGACAGGGAGCCCGAGGAGGAACGGAGCGCACAGCACGGACGGAGCCCGGTCACCGTCAGGACGATCGCGTTCGGAGCACACCGGTTCCGCACTCCTCAGCTCGAGAGAACTCGGCTGTCGCAGGGTCCAGGCAACGGGCGGAGCGTAGCCCAGCTGGTCGCGGAGTACCAGCATGCAGAAGCCGTTCGACGCCCGCCCAAGGTTCGGTGCTGTACGTCGGGCAGAGGAGGCTCCGCTGCGTCCATCGCAAGCAGCGAGCCTGCGGGCTCGCTGCTGTGGGTGGGAGAACGGGAGTCACCGAGCGGCTCGATCTTTACCGGATCCGCATCCGCCCCGAACATCCGCCTGGCACCGCGCCATGCGCACCGTCCTCGCAGAACTGGAGCTTCATGCGTCGTCTCGTGGCTCTCGCGGTCCTTGCGC
>JABBOB010000110.1 GCA_019352055.1 Acidobacteriota bacterium | reverse complement strand
CAGCACGAGTTCGGGCCGGCAGTCGTCAGGCGGGAAGTCGTCGGGCGGGAAGGGCCCCGCCAAGAAGGGCACCGCCACGAAGGCTGCCGCGAAGAAGGCTGCCGCCGACGGGAAGGGCGCTCTCAAAGCGAGCACCGCCAAGAAGGCTTCCGCCGGCAAGAAGGGTGCTGGCAAGGCGAGCGCCGGCACCAAGCCTGCTGCCAAGAAGGGCGCGGGAAAGGGCCGCTAGCGCCGCTGGGACCGAACCCTTCGTGCTGCGCCGTTCTTCGTGGCGCGCGGCCACGCAACCAGGCAGGAGCACGGCGAGTGAGTGATCAGATGAACCCGTCCGACCTGCTCCGTGTCGACGGAGGTCATCCGCTCACCGGGGAGATCACCGTCCGCGGGGCGAAGAACTTCGTGTCGAAGGCCATGGTCGCGTCGTTGCTGGGCGAGAGCCCGAGCGAACTGCGCAACGTCCCTGCGATCCGCGACGTGGCCGTCGTGAGCGGGCTTCTCGAGCTGCACGGCGTCGGCGTCGACCTGGATCAGGAGGCGGGCGTTCTCCGGCTCGACCCGAGCCGGGTCGAGGTCGCCCACGTCGCCGACATCGACACCCACGCGGGATCCAGCCGGATCCCGATCCTGTTCTGCGGCCCGCTCCTGCACCGGCTCGGCGAGGCGTTCATCCCGGACCTCGGTGGCTGCCGGATCGGCGACCGCCCGATCAACTACCACCTCGACATCCTGCGGCAGTTCGGAGCGGTCGTCGAGAAGCGGGAACAGGGGATCTACATCCACGCCCCGCAGCGGCTCCGCGGCACCAAGATCGCCCTGCCGTACCCGAGCGTCGGGGCGACCGAGCAGCTGTTGTTGACGGCGGTCCGCGCCGAGGGATTGACCGAGCTGGTGAACGCGGCGATCGAGCCGGAGATCCTCGACCTGATCGCCGTCCTGCAGAAGATGGGGGCGATCATCTCGGTCGACACCGACCGGGTGATCCGGATCGAGGGCGTCGACCGCCTGTCCGGGTACCGCCACACGGCCCTTGCCGACCGGATCGAGGCCGCGTCCTGGGCGTCGGCCGCGCTCGCCACCGGGGGCGACATCATGGTCCGCGGTGCGACCCAGCCGGAGATGACGACCTTCCTCAACACGTTCCGAAAGGTCGGTGGCGAGTTCGAGATCGACGACGTCGGCATCCGCTTCTACCACCCCGGCGGCGAGCTCAGGTCGATCGTGCTCGAGACGGACGTCCATCCGGGATTCATGACCGACTGGCAGCAGCCGCTCGTCGTCGCGCTGACCCAGGCGACCGGGCTCTCGATCGTGCACGAGACGGTCTACGAGAACCGGTTCGGGTTCACCGACGCGCTCCGCCGCATGGGAGCGACGATCCAGGTCTACCGGGAGTGCCTCGGTGGGCATCCGTGTCGGTTCGGCCAGCGGAACTTCTTCCACTCGGCCGTCGTCTCCGGGCCGACGCCGCTGCGGGCTGCCGACGTCGAGGTCCCCGACCTGCGCGGCGGGTTCTCCCACCTGATCGCCGCGCTCACGGCGACCGGGACCTCCACCGTGCGGGGCATCGCACTGATCGACCGTGGCTACGAGCACTTCACGGACAAGCTCGGCGCGCTCGGCGCCGAGTTCACCCGGGCCTGACGGCGTGGGTGCCTCGGCCGTACCGGTGCCGGTGGGGCCGCTAGCCCGGCACGGGCGGACCGGTCGTCGCGGCGGTCGATCCTGCCTCCGCACCGGTAGCATCGTCGATCGTGCCACTCGTCCCGCCTGACAACCGCACGTACCGTCGCGTCGCCGCGGTGGTCCGGCCGGTCCTGCTCGCGATCACCCGACGTGATTGGCGAGGTCAGGAGAACCTCCCAGCGAGCGGTGGCTTCATCGCGGCCGGCAACCACATGACCAACGTCGACCCGCTGACATTCGCGCACTTCCTGTACGACAACGGCCGTGCACCGAAGATCCTCGCCAAGGCGTCGCTGTTCGCGGTGCCGGTGCTGGGCGGGCTCCTCCGACGCACCGGGATGATCCCGGTGCAACGCAACTCCGCGGCGGCGGCGTCATCGCTGTCGGCAGCGGTGGAGGCGCTGCGATCCGGCGAGTGCGTCGCGGTGTTCCCCGAGGGCACCCTGACGCGTGACCCTGATCTGTGGCCGATGGTCGGGAAGACCGGCGTCGCGCGGCTCGCGCTGACCACCCGGGCGCCGGTGATCCCGATCGCCCAGTGGGGAGCCCACCGGATCCTCGGCAGGTACAAGAAGCTCCTCAAGCCGATCCCGCCCAAGAAGATCACGGTGGTAGCCGGTCCTCCCGTGGACCTCTCGGACCTGTACGGCCGCCCGCAGGACTCGGCGACGCTGCGGGAAGCCACCGATCGGGTCATGGACGCGATCACGGCGCTGCTCGAGGGCATCCGTGCCGAGAAGGCGCCGGCCGTCCGGTTCGACATGCGGTCTGCGGCCAAGACGGGACCCGACCGCGTCACGGACGGTCCTGGCCCGGCAGGCGGCTCCGGCCCGTCGAATCGCACGGCGGACAGCACCGTCGACGACACCGCCACGCCGCCCAGTGACGGCCCGCCGGAAGGCCCTGCGTGACGACGTCGCCGCGGCCCTCGTCGCCCGCCGCGCCTGCCCGGCCCGGGACGCGACCGTTGCGTGCTGCAGTGCTCGGCACCGGCAGCTGGGGGACGACGTTCGCCGTGGTCCTCGCGGACGCCGGCTGCGAGGTGCGCCTGTGGGGTCGCAGTCCGACGGTGTGCCGCGAGATCACCGAGGACCACCGGAACGAGGCATACCTGCCGGGCATCGTGCTTCCGGGGACGATCACCGCGGGGACGGACCCGGCGGTCGCTCTCGACGGCGTCGATCTGGTTGCGATCGCCATGCCGGCGCAGGAGGCCCGTCGCACGCTCGAGCCCATGCGTGACCTGCTGCCGCCGAACGCAGTCGCGGTCTCCCTCATGAAGGGGGTCGAGCTCAGCACCGACCGCCGGATGAGCGAGGTCGTGGCCGAGGCGTTCGCGATACCGGCGGACCGCGTGGCGGTCGTCTCCGGCCCGAACCTCGCGCGCGAGATCGCTGAGCGGCAACCCACCGCGACCGTCATCGCCTCGATCAGCGAGCGCACCGCGCAGCTCGTGGCGCGCGCGTGCGCGTCCGCGTACTTCCGGCCCTACACGAACACCGACGTGGTCGGCGTCGAGCTCTGCGGCGCGGTGAAGAACATCATCGCGCTCGCTGTCGGCATCTCCCAGGGACGCGGCCTGGGCTTCAACACGATGGCGACCGTGATCACCCGCGGGCTCGTCGAGATCACGCGGCTCGGGCTCGCCCTCGGGGCGGACGCCGAGACGTTCCCGGGACTGGCGGGCATGGGTGACCTGGTCGCGACGTGCGCCTCGCCGTTGTCGCGCAACCACACGCTCGGGTTGCACATCGGCCAGGGGCTGACTCTCGCCGAGGCGACCGCGGCCACCGGCGGGACCGCCGAGGGCGTGAAGAGCTCGCGCTCCGTGCTCGAGCTCGCGCGCTCGATCGGTGTCGAGATGCCGATCACCGAGGCAGTCGTCGCCGTGCTGCACGAGGGTCTCGCCGTCGACCAGCTCGCCGCTCTCCTGCTCGCCCGCCCGCACAAGGCCGAAGGGGTCTAGCCGACCGCCGCTGGGCCCGCCCGGCGGCCGGGGGAGCGCTCACCTGCCGACGCCGACGCAGGAGCCGAGCGCGACCCGGCTACAGGAGTGAGCGCAGAGCCTGGTCGAGGTCGTTCCAGAGGTCCTCGACGTCCTCGATGCCGACCGAGAGCCGCAGCAGGTCGTCCGGGACGGTGATCGACTCGCTCGCGAAGCGTCGCCGCCGCTCGAGGCTCGACTCGACGCCTCCCAGGCTCGTCGCGGGGACCCAGAGGCGGACGGCGGCGACCACCGCTCGCGCTCCCTCGGCACCGCCCCTCGGTCGCAGGCCGATGAT
>JABBOB010000109.1 GCA_019352055.1 Acidobacteriota bacterium | reverse complement strand
CGTGCACCTACTGCCACAACCCCGAGCTGATCGACCCGCGTACGCCCGGCGTGGTCCCGTGGTCCCAGGTCCGCAGCCTGCTCTCACGTCGTGTCGGACTGCTCGACGGCCTGGTGTTCTCCGGCGGGGAGCCGACGCGTCAGCCGATGCTCGGTGCGGCCATGCGCGAGGTCAAGGAGGCCGGCTTCGGCGTCGGTCTCCACACCTCGGGCGCCTACCCGCGACGCCTCGCGTCGGTGCTGGGCCTGGTCGACTGGGTCGGTCTCGACATCAAGGCACCCGCCGATCTGTACGAGGCGATCACCGGCGTGGGTCGCAGCGCGCATGCCGCGTTCGAGAGCCTGCGCCTGGTGCTCGACTCCGGCGTCCCGGTACAGGTGCGGACGACGGTCGACCCGACCGTCCTCGAGGAGGAGGACGTGGCGCGTCTCGTCCGGGTGCTGCGGCACCTCGGCGTCCAGGACCACGTGCGCCAGGAGGTCAGGAGCCTCGGGACGACGCCCGCGTATCAGGAGGCGCTGGCGGCCGTGCGCGCGTGAGGGGCCGCGACGGGCGCGGCGTGGCGGACTCGTCGGAGAGTCGGGTCGCACGCGTGCCCTCGTGCGCCGTGTGCCCTGGTTGAATGGCCTCCTCGGGGCGAGTGGAAAGAGGGCCGCTGTGGACGTGCAAGTGACCAGCCGCGACGTCGGCGACCGGACGGTCGTCTCGGTGTCCGGCGAGATCGATGTCTACACAGCGGCCGTCCTGCGGGAGCAGCTCGGAACGTTGATCGAGGACGGGCACCACGACGTGGTCGTGGACCTCACGGATGTGCGGTTCATGGACTCCACGGGCCTCGGCGTCCTCGTCGGAGCGCTCAAGAAGGTCCGCGGCTTCGGCGGCAGGCTCCAGCTCGTGATCGACTCCGAGCGACTGCTCAAGGTCTTCCGCATCACCGCGCTGACACAGGTCTTCACGATCCACGAGACCCTCGACGACGCCCTCGCCGTCTGACGGCTCCCGGGAGGCATTCCGCTCCGCCGAGGGCACACGTCGGGCGGCAGCGCAGGTCGGCCCACAGTGCAGGTCTCGGGAGTGTTCGAGGCGGGGGCCGACATCGGCAGGTCTGCTGCGTAGACTTCGGCGGACCGGAGGGCAATGGAGCCGCCGGGCTGGCGCGCTCGGGGGGTCCGCAGCCG
This sequence comes from Acidobacteriota bacterium, assembly GCA_019352055.1. Classification (GTDB taxonomy): domain Bacteria; phylum Actinomycetota; class Actinomycetes; order Actinomycetales; family Microbacteriaceae; genus Amnibacterium. The sequence goes on along the minus strand of JABBOB010000109.1, from coordinate 2,821 downwards.
TCGTCGAGGAGGATGCATGCTCACGCTCGGGAACACGAGCCTCACCATCGTCGGCGTCATCGCCGCAGTCGCCGTGGCCGCGCTCGTGTTCGCGGTCGTGCTGCGTCGGCAGGTGCTCGCCGCCGGTGAGGGCACGGCGAAGATGCAGGAGATCGCCACCGCGGTCCAGGAGGGCGCTGCGGCGTACCTCAACCGTCAGTTCCGTACTCTCGTCCTGTTCGCCGTCGTCGTGTGCGGGCTGCTGTTCCTGCTCCCCGGGGATGGTGCCATCAAGCTCGGGCGGTCGCTGTTCTTCCTGCTCGGGGCCGGATTCTCGGCCTCGATCGGCTACCTCGGCATGTGGCTCGCGACGCGGGCGAACGTGCGGGTCGCGGCAGCGGCCAACCGGCCGAACGGGCGCGCCGAGGGGGCACGCATCGCGTTCCGGACCGGTGGCGTGGTCGGGATGAGCGTCGTCGGCCTCGGGCTGCTCGGTGCCGCGACCGTGGTGCTCGTGTACCGCGCCGATGCGCCGGCCGTGCTCGAGGGCTTCGGTTTCGGTGCCGCGCTCCTCGCGATGTTCATGCGCGTCGGTGGCGGGATCTTCACCAAGGCGGCCGACGTCGGCGCGGACCTGGTCGGCAAGGTCGAGCAGGGGATCCCGGAGGACGACGCGCGCAACGCGGCGACGATCGCGGACAACGTCGGGGACAACGTCGGCGACTGCGCGGGCATGGCCGCAGACCTGTTCGAGTCCTACGCGGTGACCCTGGTCGCGGCGCTGATCCTCGGCAAGGCGGCCTTCGGGGAGCGCGGCCTCGTGTTCCCGCTGATCGTCACGGCGATCGGCGCCATCGTCGCCGTGCTCGGCGTCGTCATCACGAAGGTGCGCGGTACCGAGAGCGGCCTCGCCGCGATCAACCGGGGCTTCTACATCTCGGCGCTGGTCGGTGTGCTGCTCGCCGGCGCGGCCGCGTTCATCTACCTCCCGTCGAGCTTCGCCGACCTCACCAGCTCGACGGCCGGCCTCACGACCCACCCCGGCGACCCGCGCTTCGTCGCCGCGGCGGCCGTCGCGATTGGCGTGCTGCTCGCCGGCGTGATCCTCTGGGTCACCGGGTACTTCACGGGCACGACGTCCAAGCCGACGCTGCACGTCGCGCGGACCTCGCTGACCGGCGCGGCGACGGTGGTGCTGTCCGGCATCGGGGTCGGTTTCGAGTCGGCCGTCTACACGGCGGGCATCATCGCCGCCGCGATCTGCGCGGTGTTCCTGATCGCCGGCGGCTCGGTGTGGCTCGCACTGTTCCTCATCGCCCTCGCAGGATGCGGTCTGCTCACGACCGTCGGCGTGATCGTCGCGATGGACACGTTCGGACCGGTCAGCGACAACGCCCAGGGCATCGCGGAGATGTCCGGAGACGTCGACGAGGCCGGTGCGCGGATCCTCACGGACCTCGACGCGGTGGGCAACACCACCAAGGCCATCACCAAGGGGATCGCGATCGCCACTGCGGTGCTCGCAGCCACGGCGCTGTTCGGCTCGTACGCCGACGCGGTGCGGACGGCGCTCAGTGCGGCGGGAGGAAGTGCCGTCGGCGACATCCAGACCGCGATGACCAGCTACGAGATCATCTCGCCGATCACCCTGGTCGGCGTGATCCTCGGCGGGGCGACCGTGTTCCTGTTCTCCGGGCTCGCGATCGACGCGGTCACGCGGGCGGCCGGAGCGATCGTGTTCGAGGTCCGCCGTCAGTTCCGGGAAAATCCCGGGATCATGACGGGCGAGACCCGACCGGAGTACGGCAGGGTCGTCGACATCTGCACGCGCGACTCGTTGCGCGAGCTGGCGACGCCCGGGCTGCTCGCGGCCTTCGCGCCGATCGCGGTGGGATTCGGCCTGGGGGTCGGCCCGCTCGCCGGGTTCCTCGCGGGCGCGATCGCCACCGGGGTGCTCATGGCCGTGTTCCTCGCGAACGCCGGGGGCACCTGGGACAACGCGAAGAAGATCGTCGAGGACGGCAACCACGGAGGCAAGTACTCGGACGCGCACGCCGCGGTCGTGATCGGCGACACCGTGGGAGACCCGTTCAAGGACACCGCAGGGCCCGCGATCAACCCGCTCATCAAGGTGATGAACCTCGTGGCGGTGCTGGTCGCGCCGGCCGTCGTGCAGGTGAGCGTCGGCGCCGGTGCCAACGTGGGGGTGCGGCTGTCCATCGCGACCGGGGCGGCCGCGGTCGCCTTCGGTGCGGTGATCGTGTCACGGCTGCGTGCGGCGAGGGTGGACCGGGAGAGCCAGCTCGAGCACGAGCTCGAGCTCGTCTGAGGAGCCGCGGCGGGGACGACGTCCGGCGCGGCGCGGGCCGCATCTTTCCGCAGGAGGAAACTGCGGAAAGATGCGGCAGGTGAACGATCTCCGGAACGACGTCGAGCTGCTGCGGCGCCTGCGCGACGACCTCGAGAGCGCCGACTACACGGTCGCCGGCGTCGAGGGGCTGCTCGGGCCGCTCGCGTCGGCTGCGCTGCACCGCGAGGAGTCGGTTCCCGCTCTCCGTGCCACGGATCCGTCGGGGCCGGCAGGTGCGGATCGGTGCAGCACCCTCGTGCGCGCGTTCGTCCTCGGTCGCGACGTGACCCGCCGGGCGCTGGACGCCGCGCTCCCGGCCGCCGGGACGGCGGGCGCCACGAGGCTCGGGATCGTGGTCGCGGCCGGGGCCGCCCCTGACGACGCCGTCAGCGCGGCGGTCGACCTCCGCCCCTATGCCGCGTCCGACGTGGCAGGATCCGTCGACTGGTGGATCGCGTCGGACCTCGGCGAGCTCGCGACCGGTCGGAGCCT
>JABBOB010000108.1 GCA_019352055.1 Acidobacteriota bacterium | reverse complement strand
AGCAGGTACTGGCCGTAGCCGGACTTGGTGAGCTTCTCGGCGCGCTGCCGGAGCTCGTCGTCGTTGAGGAACCCGAGGCGCCAGGCAACCTCCTCGGGGGCGCCGATCTTCATGCCCTGGCGGTGCTCGATGGTGCGGACGTACTCCCCGGCGTCGTGGAGGGAGTCGTGCGTGCCGGTGTCGAGCCAGGCGGTGCCGCGCCGGAGGACCTCGACCTGCAGCTTGCCGGCCGCGAGGTAGGCCTTGTTCACATCGGTGATCTCGTACTCGCCACGGGGGGACGGTTCGAGGTCCCGGGCGATCGCCTTCACGTCGTTGTCGTAGAAGTACAGGCCGGGGACGGCGAAGTTGCTCTTCGGGTGCTCGGGCTTCTCCTCGAGCGAGATCGCCTTCCCCGCAGCGTCGAACTCGACGACGCCGTAGGCGGTGGGGTCGGCGACCCAGTACGCGAAGATCGCGCCGCCGTCCAGGTCGGTGTACCGACGCAGCTGGGTGCCGAGCCCGTCGCCGTAGAAGATGTTGTCGCCGAGCACCAGCGCCACGGACTCGTCGCCGATGAAGTCGGCGCCGATGACGAAGGCCTGCGCAAGGCCGTTCGGTTCGGCCTGCACCGCCCAGCTGATCGAGATGCCGAACTGGGACCCGTCGCCGAGCAGGCGGCGGAACTGGTCCGCGTCGTGCGGGGTCGTGATGACGAGCACCTCGTCGATCCCCGCGAGCATCAGGGTCGAGAGCGGGTAGTAGATCATCGGCTTGTCGTAGACCGGGACGAGCTGCTTCGAGATCCCCAACGTGATGGGGTGCAGCCGGGTGCCGGAGCCGCCAGCCAGGATGATGCCGCGCATTGGGACCACTATTCCGGACTTCGCGGGTGGGCGCCTGTCGAGCGGTTGAAGCCGACCCTCTGTTCTGGCACCGTGGGCCGCGAAGCACGCCGGCCGGGGTCTCCAGCCTCGGCGACGTCCTGGCGAATTCGAGCGGAGCCGTCATCGGGTGCGTTCTCGCGATCGCCGTCCGCTCCGCGGTCCTCTCCCGCGACACATCGGTCATCCGCGATGTGCTCGATGTCGGCGTGCCTCGAACGGGTTACGGGCTTCCGAATAGAACCTATGGGGACCAGTCCGACCGATCGATCTGGGGGAGACGGTGGCGGTGACCACGGAACGACCACGACTCGCGAGTGAGCCCGCTCGGCCCCGCAGCGTGCGGAGGGTCCGCGACGAGCAGCCCATCGGGCTCCCGATCCGGCGCACCAACCCCACGTGGGAGAGGGCGTTCCAACGGCGCCTCGTCATCTCGGACGCGCTCATCCTGACGGTGACGCTGTTCGGCACGCAGGCGGTCTGGCTCGGCATCGACACGTCGCTGCGGGTCGCGACCAACCTCCCGCTCCCGGTGCCCTACTCCGCCGCGACGGTCGCCCTGCTGGTGCTCTGGATGCTGTTCCTGAAGTTCCTGGGCTCGCGCAGCCCGCGAGTGATCGGCTCCGGGTTCACCGAGTACAGCCGGATCGCAGGTGCGAGCTTCCGACTGTTCGGTCTCGTCGCGATCGTCGCGCTGATGCTGCAGTTCCTTCCCGCGCGCGGATACATCATCACCGCGTTCCCGATCGGCGTCGTGCTGCTCATCGGATCGCGCTGGGCCTGGCGTCAGTGGCTGCGGAAGCAGCGCCGCAGCGGCCGGTACCTCATCCGTGTGCTCCTCGTCGGCTCCCCCTCCTCCGTGGAACACCTGTACGAGGAGTTCGGCCGGCGTGCCTACCTCGGTTTCGAGATCGTCGGCGCCTGCCTCCCGAAGCGCACCTCCGATTCCCCCCTGGACCTGCCGGTCGACCGACTGGGTGCGTTCGAGGACGTCGCAGCGGTCGCGCGTCGTGAGCGGGTCCATGCGGTCGCGCTCGCCGGGTCGGAGGAGCTGCCGCCGGAGGCGGTGCGCCGCATCGGCTGGCGGCTCGAGTCGACCGGTGTCGACCTGATGGTCGCCCCCGCGATCACGGAGGTCGCCGGTACACGCATCCACACCCGCCCTGTGGGCGGTCTCCCGCTCATGTACGTCGACTCGCCGTCCTACGAAGGCGGGAAGAGGACTGCGAAGGCGGTGCTCGACTTCGGTCTGGCGTGGTTCGCGATCATCGTCACGTCGCCGCTGATGATCGCGACGGCCATCGGCGTGAGGCTCACCTCCCCGGGCCCGGTGCTCTTCCGCCAGCAGCGGATCGGTCTGAACGGCAAGGCGTTCGACGTCTACAAGTTCCGCTCCATGCGCATCGGCGCGGATGCCGAGCTGGCGGCGCTGCTGCGGGAGCAGGGCACCGACGGGACGCCCCTGTTCAAGGTCGACAACGATCCGCGGATCACCCGGTTCGGGGCGTTCATCCGGAAGTACTCGCTCGACGAGCTCCCGCAGTTCTTCAACGTGGTGCGCGGTGAGATGAGCATCGTCGGGCCGCGCCCGCAGCGGGCCGAGGAGGTCGCGCTCTACGACAACGCCGCCGGCCGTCGCCTGCTGGTGAAGCCGGGCATCACCGGGCTCTGGCAGGTCAGCGGCCGAAGCGACCTGTCGTGGGAGGACACGATCCGCCTCGACCTCTACTACGCGGAGAACTGGTCGTTGCTCGACGACTTCGTGATCCTGCTCTGGACCGTGAAGACGGTTCTGCAGTCCCGGGGGGCCCGATGACCAGCAGTTCCGCAGCCCTCGATCGCGCGTCCGCGGGAGCCGCGGCACGCACCGGCTCGGTGCACGTCGTCACCGTGACGCACAACAGCGCATCCACGGTGGACGACTACTTCGCCGGCATCGCGTCGTGCAGCGGCCAGATCGCCGGGGTCACGGTGGTCGACAACGCGAGCACCGACGACACGATCGCCCGCGTGCGCGCGGCGAGCCCTCGAGTATCCGTGCCCGTCGAGATCATCGAGAACGAGAACACGGGCTTCGCGGGCGGCTACGTGGCCGCTGCCCGAAGCGGCGTGCCGCGCGGCATCCCGGTGCTCTGCCTGAATCCGGACGTCGTGCTCGCAGCAGGCGCGGTGGAGGCGATGCTCGACGTCATCGCGTCGTTCCCGGACGCGGCCGTCGTCACAGTCCCCCTCGTGGAGAACGACGGGACCCCGGACACGGCGAGCAGGCGGCGGCTGCCGACCCTCGGCGCGTCGATGCTCTACTCGGTGCTCGGGCGCCTCACCCCGCCCGCGTTCCGCTACAACCGGCGCGAAGAGGACGCCGTGGCGACGCTGCGCACGATCGACGGCCGTTCGGTCAGCGTGCTCCAGGCGACCACCGGCGCGGTCATGCTCGTGCCGTCCGACTTCCGGACCCTCGACGAGGGCATCTTCGATCGCGACTACTGGATGTACGGAGAGGACCTGCAGCTCTGCGCCGACGCCGCCGTTGCCGGTCGGCGGGTGCTGATGGCGGAGGTCGCTCCATCGGTCCACGTCAAGGGGGTCTCGAGCGGGCGTCCGCGTTCTCGCCGGTCCAATCGCGCCTTCCACGACGCGATGAAGGTCTACGCGACGAAGAACGTCGTGCGGGGTCCGGTGATGCGCGGGATCGTGGCGGTCGGCGTCGAGGCGCACTTCGTGCTCAGCGAGCTCCGGGCGGCGCCCGTGCGCAGACGTCGCGCGCGCACGCACTGACGGTGGCGACCGTTCGGCGGAGCGCGCTGACGGCCCTGGTCTTCCAGTGGGGGACCTATGTGCTGCAACTCGCCTCCCTGGTGGTGCTCGCCCGTCTCCTGCTGCCTGCGGACTACGGCCTGATCACGATGGCCGCCGCGGTCATCGGTGTCGCTGCGGTGATCGGAGACTTCGGCCTCTCGCTCGCCGCGATCCAGGCGCCTCATCTGTCGCAGCAGCAGAAGGCCAACCTCTTCTGGCTCAACACCGGCATCGGTGCGCTGGTCGGTCTCCTCGTCGCCGCGTCCTCACCCCTGATCGCCGGTTTCTACGGCGAACCGCGACTCGTCCCGGTGACGGTCTCGCTCGGCTCGGTCTTCGTGCTGAACGGTGCCGCGGTGCAGTTCAAGGTCGAGCTGAACCGCCGCTCCCGGTTCCGGGCCCTCGGGATCATCGATCTCGGGAGCCAGGCGTTCGCACTCGGCGTCGCCATCGTGCTC
>JABBOB010000044.1:23088-24902 GCA_019352055.1 Acidobacteriota bacterium | reverse complement strand
CCCGGCAGCGGCCGAAGCGACCCCGTAGCGGGGCGCACCAAGTACCGGGGATCAGAGACCGGCCGTCACGCATGAGGACGGCATGACGACGATCGATTTCTGGGACACGTACGCGGCGACGCTTCGGGTGGCCTTCCGCCGCTTAGCGTTCGGTCGGCGACATGCGAATGGGTCGTTATCGGGGCGTCTGCCCCGAACCGGCGGAGTGGGGGCGTCCGATGATCACCTCGACGCGGAGGTCTTCCTTGGTCGCCCTTGGGGCTTCAGGACTTCTTATCGCTTCGACGATGACCGGGTGCGCGGCCGCGTCCTCTGGAAACCCCCGGTCGCTGTCGCGCTCCTCACAGCCAGAGGTATCAGCGACGCGCAACGCAGCGATCAGCCTGCCTGCGAATCCGCGCGTCTACTTCTTCGGTGACTCGTGGACGTCGGGAATCGCTGCTGCTCCCGGTCGGGGATTCCCCTACGTCGTCGGTGCGGCACCCGGCTGGTCGGTGCAGCTCGGTCCGGACAGCGGCGGCGCCGGGTACGTGAACACCTTCGAACCCTCTCACCCCGTCTTCCCGGTCGCCGTGGCATCCGTGCACCGCATCGACGCCGATCTGATCGTCGTCGTGGGAGGACTCAACGACGCACCGGGCCCCCTATCCCAGTTCTGGGCTGCGATGACCAAGACCGTGAAGACGCTCCGAGCGAGGTCCGGCGACACTCCCATCGTGATGGTCGGACCGGCCACGTTCGATGGCGCAGTCCCGGAGGGCCTCACTGCGGTCGACCAGGAGGAGTCAGCGTTCGCGTCGAAAGCGGGTATCCCTTACATCTCCCCGCTCGAAGAGCACTGGTTCAACACGCGCAACGTGAAGACGCTCATCGACCAGGCGAGCCAGCACCCGAGCACGGCCGGGCACGCGTACTACGGAGGTCGGCTCGCGAGCGCACTCGCTCGAATCACCGTCCAGAAGTGACGTGAGTGGAAGTCCGTCGAGATCGCGGCCGAACGACCGTCACCACACGGCGCTCCAAAGCACGAGCACTCCACTCACTGCTTCCGCTCGACCAATATGACCGATGTCGTCGGGCCGATACTCGAATCGACGGTGGTGTAACCGTTTTTGGCGAACGACTGCTCCTCCAAACTGTGCCACCACGGTGCGACATTGTCGGCGATCACGATCACCTTCGTTGGGTAGCCGGCTCGCTTGATCGCTTCCTCCGCAGGGACGACCGTGTCCCACAAGCCTCCAAGGGAGGCGGCTGTCCACTGCTGAGCGATGTCGCGGAGGCCGATGAAATCGGGCCGGTACATCGAGAGCATCAGTCGCGGGTCGGTGGCGGCACCCGTCTGTGCGAAGTAGAAGGCCTCCCCGGGCGTGCCCCATCGCGCGACAACCGATGCCGAGTCCTTCCAGTCGGTGCCGTTGGCGAGCGGCAGACGCTGCGCCAGGTAGGTCGGAACCGAGAGGACGCCCAGGAGCACGACCGCTGCCAGACCACGACGGCCGAACGCGGTCGCCCCGACGCCCACCATGAGCGCCAATGCGGGGAGCGAGATCGCGGCGTATCGGGCGACGTACGACGGCTGCCCCACCGCGGTCGCGATCAACAGCAGCGCCGTGGGGACGATCAACCAAGGCAGCACGAGGTTGAACACGAGAGGTCGCGCGTCCGCTCCGATCAGCGAACGACGGGTCCACACGGCGACCGCACCGATCGCGACCCCGGTCCATGCGGGAACGGCGTACAGGGGTGAGTCTCCGAACCACTGCAGCATCGCCGACCGGACCATCACCGTCGAGAACGGGCCGATCCACGAG
>JABBOB010000044.1:19862-23078 GCA_019352055.1 Acidobacteriota bacterium | reverse complement strand
CGCCTTCTGAAGCACCGCGAGGTAGACCACCGGCGACGCCGCCGCGGCGGCGAGCGCGATGCTCGATAGCCCGACGGTCCGCTGCCGCCGGCTGAGCGCTCTCGACGTGAGCACGGTCGCCGCGTGCACGAGGACCACCAGCGCCGAGTAGATGAAGACGGCCATCGAGAGCGCGGCAACGAGCGCATAGGCCATCCAGGCCCGCCCACCTCGTTCCCGAGCGCGCAGGAGCGCCACGGCCGACCACGCGTTGAGGGCGATGACCCAGGCGTAGGACCTCGCTTCGGAGGCAGCCCACGTCGTCATGGGAATGGTGATGTACAGCGCACCCACGACTGGGACGAGACGCGCACCTCCGATCCGGCGGGCCAGCATCACGGTCGCGGCCGCCCCGAATCCCACGCCGATCGCACTGAACGACCTCATGCCAAAAGGGGAGTGTCCGAAGACCTGGGCCCACGCCTGGAGAACGACGTAGTACAGCGCGTGGACCGCGTCGACGGTACCGGTCCCCATCCGGACCAGATCGGGAAGCGAGCGCGAGACTGCGGATGCGGTCGCTGCCTCGTCTCCGGAGGATGACGGGGTCCATGTGCCCGCCATGGTGAGCAGGGTCGCTGCAATCCCGGCCAGGAGCGGCTCCGCCACCGGTCTCGACAAGCGAAGTCCGATGACCGCCGACGGGGCACCGATGGTCTGCGTGGTCATATCCGAACCTTTCGAAGGCGACCGCAATGGTCGCCGAGTCCCCCGCTTCGGGGGACGGGAAACGCCGGGGCTGGCGGAACGAGCGGCCGTCGACGTCCGTCCTCGGTCGCAGCGCGTCGGTACGGTGGAGCGGTGACCATTCGGCACGACCGCATCCTCGGAGCGACACGGACCTCCATCCCCGGCCTCGTGCTCGTCGACCTGCCGGTGCCCGGCGACAATCGCGGCTGGTTCAAGGAGAACTGGCAGCGCGAGAAGCTGCTCGCGCTCGGCCTGCCCGATCTGGGGCCGGTGCAGAACAACATCTCGTTCAACGACGCCGTCGGCACCACCCGCGGCATCCACGCGGAACCGTGGGACAAGTACGTGTCAGTCGCGACAGGGCGGATCTTCGGCGCGTGGGTCGACCTGCGCGAGGGCCCCACCTTCGGAGCGGTGGTCACCGCGGAGCTCGACCCGAGCAGGGCGATCCTGGTGCCCCGGGGCGTCGGGAACAGCTACCAGACGCTCGAGGCGGACACCGCCTACACCTACCTCGTCAACGCTCACTGGTCACCCGACGCCGAGTACACCTTCCTCAACCTCGCTGACGAGACCGCAGCGATCGAGTGGCCGATCCCCCTCGACCAGGTCGAGATCTCCGCGAAGGACCTCGCGCATCCGCGCCTTGCCGACGTCGTGCCGATGAAGCCACGGAAGACGCTCGTCCTCGGCGGCAACGGCCAGCTCGGGCGCGCCCTTCGGTCCGAGTTCCCGGAAGCCGAGTTCACGACCCGCGCCGACTTCGACATCACGGATCCCGCCTCGTGGACGTCGAAGCACTGGAAGGACTACGGCGTCATCATCAACGCGGCGGCCTACACCGCCGTCGACGCGGCGGAGACGCCCGACGGACGGCGGGATGCCTGGGCTGCGAACGTCGCCGCGGTCGCTGAGCTGGCCAGGGTCGCGACCGCCAACGGCATCACGCTCGTCCACGTCTCCAGCGACTACGTGTTCGACGGCACCGTCGAGGTGCACGTCGAGGACGAACCCGTCAGCCCCCTCGGCGTCTACGGTCAGACGAAGGCGGCCGGGGATGCGCTCGTCGCGACGGTGCCGCAGCACTACATCCTCCGCACGAGCTGGGTCATCGGCGAAGGGAACAACTTCGTCCGGACGATGGCGTCGCTCGCGGAGCGTGGAGCGGACCCGTCGGTGGTGGACGACCAGGTCGGGCGGCTCACCTTCGCGGACGACATCGCGAAGGCGATCCAGCACCTTCTCTCGGCTGCGGCGGCCGCCGGGATCTACAACGTCTCCGGCTCAGGGGCGCCGACCAGCTGGGCCGATCTCGCGGCCGAGACGTTCCGGCTGACCGGGCACGACCCCGCGCGAGTCACCGGGACCACCACCGCCGAGTACTTCGCCGGCAAGCAGGTGGCCCCGAGGCCGCTCCGTTCGACACTCGACCTGACCAAGATCACGGCCACCGGATTCGAGCCGGTCGATCAGCTGCGGTCCCTCGCCGCCTACCTCCGAGGTTGATGCCGATGGAGGGGCACCCACCGCGCGGCGGATGCCCCTCCCGGACGGGCCTCATCGCGTACGGGCGCTTCTCGCCGAGGACCACGAGCCCCAACCCGCCCAGTTCTCCGCCCGAACGGACACCTGGTAGGTGGTCCGCCGGTGCAGTCCGGCGACGACGGTCGTGCGCGTCCTCGAACTGACCGTGACGGTCTTCACGACCTTGCCGTGCAGCATCAGACGGATCTGGTAGCCCGAGACGCCGACCGCGCCGGAGCTCGATGCGGTGGACCGCCTGGCGCGGACCCGGGTCATCGCGACCGCGGTGGACGGCCGGTTCACCTTGCCCGGGTGCTTCGTCGCTGAGACGTTCCTGCCCCTCGCCTTCGTCTTCGCGGACACGAAGCTCGAGATCTTCCCGGTGCCCTGGGCGTTCTTGGCAGCGACGCCGATCCGGTAGGTGGTCGAACGCTTGAGACCGCTGATGGTCGCGAGCCGCTTCGTGGCGTTCACGGCGACCGTCTTGACCACCTTCGACCCCTTGTACGCCTTCACGACGTAGCCGGTCACGTTGTCGGCCGCGGCGGCCTTCGGTGCCGACCACTTGACGGCGATCGCCGTCGGGCCGAGGACCGCCACACCGGGCTTCGACACCCGGTTCGGCACGCTGGTCACCGGGGAGGTGGGCGTCGTGGTGCTGCCCGTCGACGGAGTCGGGGTCGGCGCCGTGGCGGGGGGTGCGAGCCCGCTGTCGGGCGACTCCGGCGAACCCTGGAACCGCACTAGCCCGGCTTGACGCTGCCCGTTCACCTGGGTGAACTCGCCGCCGAGCACGAGGTAGCTGCTTCCCGCGGCTGCGCTCCATGCGCCCTGGCTCAACCCGGTGTAGGTGCCGACGTTGATCTCCGGACTCCATCCGGCGACGAGGGTCGGTGACGGCCGATTCGCGAAGTCGGTGTACCCGGGCGCGGTGTTCGGCTTGAGCGTGCCGACCGCGGACTG
>JABBOB010000044.1:0-19852 GCA_019352055.1 Acidobacteriota bacterium | reverse complement strand
CGGACTGCGAGAAGGCCTGAGCGCGTCGCCACTGGGTGGGCGTGCCCGGGCTGCTCCAGCCACCCACGACGTTGCTGCAGTCGTGGGCGTGGCTCACCACATAGAGGGCGTCGTTGAACGGGACGGACGAGTACGAATCACCGTGGCAGTCCTCGATCCATTTGATCGATCCGTCGCCCCAGTTCATCGCGACGGCGCCCTCGAGGTTGCCCCCCAGGCCGTACACGTAGCCGGTCGCGTACACGACGCCGCCGCGTGTGGACAGACTGTAGATCGCGGAATTCGTTCCGGCGTCCGAGATGACCGCGTCCGCCGCCCAGCTCTCGACCCGCCCGCTGGCGGCGTCGACCGCAGCCATACCGCGGTTCGTGATACCGCCGACCGTGTCGAAGTTGCCACCGAGGAGAACCTGCGCGCCGTCCGGGGACAGCGCGAGCGCGCGCACCGCGCCGTTGTCCACGGCCGGAGCGAACGGGAGCAACGCCCCGGACGTGGAGACGGCGCCCGAGTGCGACCGGGCCGCCCCGTCGACCGAGGTGAACGTCCCGCCGAGGTACACGACGTCCCCGCGCGTCGCGACTGCAGCGACCATGCCGTTGACGTCAGGCGCGAAGCCCGCGATGAGGTTGCCGCTCGAATCCAGCGCCGCGACGTGGCTCCGTGGCTGTCCGTCGACCGTCGTGAAATCTCCCGCGATGTAGATGCGGGATCCGTCGGCCGAGGCGGCGATCCCGCGGACCTGCGCGTTGGTGGTCGCGGTGAAACCCGCAAGGGCCGCGCCGGTGCTGACGTCGTACGCGAAGAGGTTCGAACGCGACGTCACGTCGACGCCCGCTGCCGCGCCGGCCGGCTGCGACTGCGTGAACGATCCGCCGACGTAGTCGATGCCGTTGGCGACCGCTTGGGTCCACACGACACCGTTCACCTGCGCCGTCGGGAGCGCCGTGCTGGAGACCGGAGTCGGGTTCGCGGGATCGGCAGACGCGGAGGACGCGAACGCCAGTCCGGTGGCGGAGAGTGCGATGACGGACGCCGCCGCAACGGCAGCACGGAATGCGGGTCGGGAAGAACCCATGGGTATGCCTCGCTTGGGTGGAGCAAGAGAACGGCTCGGGTAAGCCGGTTCGGGTGGGGTCAATGTAGGCCCCTGAACGCGGGACAGGGAAGTGCAAGGGGGCCGGATACGACCGAGGGACGTGGAATGTCCCCCGAACTGGGTACACGGACCCGCCGTCGAACCTCCGCGCGAACCCTCTACTTCAACCCTAGGTTGAGGGTATGGCCATGACGCTCCGCCTCAGCCCGACCGAGGACGAGACCCTCGCCCGCCTGGCTCGCCAGTTCCGGATGAGCAAGAACCAGGCAGCCGCGCAGGCGATCGACCTCGCCGCACCGAAGCGCGACCACGCCGAGTTCGTGCACCGCTCGACCACCCGCCTGCTGGCCCGCTACAGCGGACTGATGGAGCGGCTCGCCGAGGTCTGAGCGCCGCTCAGCCCCCGACGACCGCCTGGTGACCGAGCTCGGTCACCAGGCCGGCGATGTCGCTCGCACCCGTGGCAGGCACGACGACCACGGGCCACGCGTCCTCCTCCTCCACGAGTCGGACCACGCGCAGGGCCGCGGCGGCGAGGATCCGATCGGCAGCGGCCGTCGCCGCCACCAGGTCGTCGGTGTCGGTCACCTCGTCCAGATCGGGTTGCAGCGCGAAGACGCGGGGCAGCTGGGCCAGCGCGTCCGAGAGCTCCATCCCGGTGTCGTCGACCTGGAGGTAGGCCAGCGCGCCGGCGTCGTCGAGGCCGCCGATCAGGGCGTCCCACGGGTCGTCCCCCGCCTCGAGCGCGGCTTCCACGGCGTGCCAGACCGCTTCGTCGTCGTCGATGAGCGCGCACAGCCGCTTCCAGTCCCCCGACCGATCCATCGTCCGATCCTGCCCGACCCCGCTGCTGGGTAACCTGGTTCCGCGCGCCCGGTCGGACGCGCTCTTCCCCTTTCCCGCGCCACGCGCGCCGGCCCGTCAGGAGTCGTGTGTCCGATCCGTACGCGCCCCGCGTCGCGCAGACGGAGTACCTGTCGATCGACGACGTCGTCCAGATCGTGGAGATGTTCAGCGAGTCCCCCCTGCGGGAGGCAGTGCGCGACCTCGGACTGCTCATCGGGGCGGTGGACCGCCCGTCGCTGAAGTACCGCGGGATGGACGTCTACACGCCGCTCGCCATGAAGGCCGCGGCGTTCATGGAGAGCCTCGCCCGCAGCAACGCCCTGTTCGACGGGAACAAGCGGCTCGCCTGGCTCGCGACGAACGTGTTCCTCGAGCTGAACGGCAAGTCGGTGCAGTTCAGCGACAACGAGATCTTCTCGCTGCTCCGCGAGGTGCAGCAGGGCTACCTCGCGACGAACGAGCTGGCGCACCGTCTGCACACCCGCATCGGGCCCGCGCAAGGCTGATGGAGTGGTGCGAACTCCGCCTGCCGTCTTGACCCAGTCTGAACGAGGGGTTCGTCCAGCGGAGGAAAATCGACGAAGCGGGCGGTTCTGTCGTGGATTCTTGGCGATGATGGCGTTTGCTGGGGGCATGAGTGTCACGAGCGCGCCCCGGCGTCCGAACGCCGGGTGGGTCGCCCGACTCCGGTCCCGCTGGAGCAACGGCCTGCGAACGGTGCTGTCCTTCGGCATCGTGGGGCTCGGCGGAATGGTCATCGACGTCGGCGTCTTCAACGCCCTCCGCCTCGGCGTGTTCGGTCACGGCGCACTGATCGACAAGCCGCTGACCGCAGCCGTGATCAGCGCGAGCCTCGCGATCGTCTTCAACTGGATCGGCAACCGGTTCTGGACGTTCCGGAAGCAGCGCCGCGCGGACGTCGGGCGGGAGCTGCTCGAGTACGGCGCGGTGGCGATGCTCGGCCTCGGTGTCGGGCTGCTCTGCCTCGCGGTGAGCCACTACCTGCTCGGCCTGCACTCCATCGCCGCGGACAACATCGCCAAGAACGTCGTCGGCCTCGGGCTCGGCACGGTCGTGCGCTTCACGCTCTCGCGCTGGTGGGTCTGGGGCGCCACGCGCCGCCGTCCCGTCGTCGTCGCGGTCCCCGTCCCCACCACGACCGCCGCGATCGGAATCGAGCGATGACCTCCGCACCCACCCTCGTGATCATCCCGACCTACAACGAGCGGGAGAACATCGACACCGCCGTCGACGGCGTCCTCACCGCGCTGCCGGACGCGCACGTGCTCGTCGTGGACGACGCGAGTCCCGACGGGACCGGCGACCTCGCCGACCAGATGGCGGCCCGGGATCAGCGGGTGCACGTGCTGCACCGCACCGTCAAGAACGGCCTCGGCGGCGCGTACCTCGCGGGATTCGCCTGGGCGCTCGAGCACGGCTACGAGCTCGTGGGCGAGTTCGACGCGGACGGGTCGCACCCCGCCTCCGCGCTCCCCGCGATGCGCGCCGCGCTCGTCGAGCACCCCGGCGTCTCGCTCGCGATCGGCTCGCGCTGGGTGCGCGGCGGGCGCGTCGTCGACTGGCCGAAGCGGCGGGAGGCGCTGAGCCGCGGCGCGAACCTCTACGCGCGGCTCGCGCTCGGGCTCGGCGTGCACGACGCCACGGCCGGGTTCCGCCTCTACCGGGCCGGGATCCTCGAACAGCTCGACCTCGGCACGGTGCGGAGCCGCGGCTACTGCTTCCAGATCGACCTCACGGTGCGCACGCTGCAGGCGGGCGGGCGAATCGTGGAGGTGCCGATCGTCTTCCGCGATCGCGAGCTCGGCGTCTCCAAGATGAGCGGCTCGATCGTGGTCGAGGCGATGACCATGGTCACCGTCTGGGGCCTCGCCCGCGTGCTCGGGCGCCCCGGCCGCTGGCTGGCGGCCCGGATGGGTACCCCGGTCGTGCAGCTGCGCCCGCGTCACCACCCGATCTCGCGAGGCTGAGGTGCCCCAGCTCCGGACGGCGGACGGGGCCGAAGCGGCACCGCGGGGAGAGCAGGAGGACGTCAGGCGTACCGGAGGTCGGCGGCTCCCGCTGGTCGCACTGCTCGCCGCGATCGCCCTCGTCGCCTTCCTCGTGCGGCTGGGCATCATGGTCCGCGGAGGGGGGCTGACCGGTCTCGGCGGCTACGACGACGGCGTCTACTACGCCGCCGCCGACGCGCTCGTGCACGGCAGGCTGCCGTACCGCGACTTCCTCTTCATCCAGCCGCCGCTCATCGCCGTGATCGCCGCGCCGTTCGCCGCGCTGGGCACGCTCGTGTCCGACCCGGTCGGGTTCGCGATCGCGCGCATCGTCTTCATGGCGATCGGCGCCGCGAACGCCGTGCTGTGCGGCGTGATCCTCCGCCGCTTCGGCTGGTCGGCGGTCATCGTGGGCGGGTTCGGCTACGCCATCTTCAACCCGGCGGTGTACTCCGAACGGTCCGTGCTGCTCGAGCCGCTCGGCACCTTCGGAGTGCTGCTCGCGATCCTGCTGCTGCAGCGCTCGGCGATCCACCCGCGGCTCGCGATCCTGGCGGGCGTCGCGGGCGGCCTCGCCACCGGCGCGAAGATCTGGTACATCGTGCCCGTCCTGCTCCTGCTGCTGATGGCGCACCGGGTCCGCCTGCGCTACCTGATCGGCATCGCCATCGGCGGGTGCGCGATCTACCTGCCGTTCCTCGCGTTCGCCCCGCAGCGCATGGTGCAGCAGGTGATCCTGAACCAGCTCGGTCGAGGCGGCAGCGCCACGACGCCGCCACTGCATCGGATCGAAGGGATCGTCGGCGCGCACTCGACCGTCGGCGTCCCGGCCGCGGTCATCGCCGCGGTCCTGGCGGTGGTCTTCGCAGCCGCCGTGGTCGCCGCGCTGATCACCCCCGGCGCTCGCACCTTCGGGGCCCTGGCGATCGCGACGCTCGTGGTCCTGCTGCTGTCCCCCTCCTGGTTCGCGCACTACAGCGCCCTCACCGCTCCCCCGCTGGCGCTCTGCCTCGGGGTCGGGACGGCCCGCCTCGCTGCCGTGCTGCCCCGACGGGGGCTCCGCATCGCGCTCGTCGCCGTGGTCGTGCTCGGCGTCGTCGGCGCGAACGAGGCGAACGACCGGTCCCACTTCGGCACCCGGATGCCAGCAGGCCTGACCGCCGCCGCAGCGGCCGTGCCGGGCTGCATCACGGCCGACGACCCGGGCGCCCTCATCGAGCTGAACGTGCTGAGCCGTGACCTGCGCGACCCGACGTGCGCCGTGTGGCCGGATGTCACCGGCTGGACGTACGACCCGAAGGACCTCGCCCGGAAGCCGGGCGGCGGTCTGCAGCCGCGAGCGCTGAACACCCGCTGGCAGCGCGATGTGGTCGCCTTCCTCGAGTCGGGGGACGCCACCATCCGCACACGTCCGGCGACCGGCCTGAGCGCCGCGTCGAAGCAGGTCGTCGACAGCGGCGCGGTGCTGTTCCGCCGCGGGCGGTTCGTGATCCACGCCACGCACCGCCCCTGACCGGGGCGACCGAAGCGACCGCTCAGGCGCGGCCGCGAACGGCTCGCACCAGCCGTGCCCGCACCCGGCCGAGCAGGCCCGAGGCCGGGGCGGCCGGCGTCCGGGGCAGGATCGTGAGCCCGTCGGCGGACACCCCGACCGGGCGCGGGCCGAGGAACTCGCCGTCCCCGAGCCGGAACGTCAGCAGGTACTCCCCCTCCGGGACCTGGCCGGAGGCGGCGAGATCGAGGTGCACCCCGCCGGCCTCCGCCACCAGCGCACCGTGCAGCAGGACCTCGGCACCGCCGCGGCGGGCGGAGGTCAGCTTCGCGGCCGCCGGCAGCTCGGCGGGAGCGAAGACCGCGATCCTCGGCAGGGGCAGGCGGAGGGCCGTCAGGGCTCCGGGGACGAGGCCCACGGACACTCCCCCATCCGCGATGACGTTCCGGAGCCTCGCGGAGGTGTCGAGCGCGAGCGCGCCCTTCTGCGAGCGGTACGCGACCGCCGTGCCGCCGTGCAGCACCGCGGGGGCCGCCGGACCGCTGTAGCGCACCGAGCCGGCCCGCTGGGCGCCGTCCCACTGCAGCGACGCGACCAGGTCGTGCACGCTGGTGGCGAGCGGTGCGCCGAGGGCGACGGTGCCGGGATCGAGCACCGCCGTGGCGGTGAGCTCCGGCGCGACGCGACCGTCGTCGAGATCGATCCAGTGCGACTCCTGCTCGAGCCGCAGCTGCCACGTGACGGAGGCGGGCCGGTCGCGCACGGCGACGTCGAGGCGGAACCGGTCGAGCGTGTCCGAGAACTCCACGACGTCGTCGGGGAGGGCCGCCCGGAGCTCCGGCGACAGCGCGCGGTACAGCCGGTCGCCCTCGCGGATCAGCCCGACGGGGCCGCCGCTCCGGTCGAGCCAGCGCGCGGTGAGCGTGAGGTGCAGCCGCCCCTCCCGCCAGACGACCTCCGTCGCCGTGACCCGGCAGGAGGTGTCGACGTCGACCGCCCACAACGCGGCGAGCAGATCGACGCGACCGGCGCGGAGGAGGATCGACCGCGCCCGGACCTGCTTCGCCAGACCGGCGTCCCACGCCTCCGGGATGTACCGCTCCTGGATCGCGCGAGCACGGCCCATCGCCATCGCGGTCTCCTCCGCGCTCGCCTTCGTCAGGTCGCGGCTGAGGCGGAGCAGCACCCGCGAGCGGTACTGGTGCAGGAGCGCCGAGCGCCGGGCCTCGGCGAACGCCTCGCCGTCCAGGGTCGTGTCGATGAACGCGAGGAGCTCGTCGAGACGGTCCCAGAACTCCTCCGTCCGGGGCCCGTAGGTCTTGGAGTTGTTGGTCGCGCTCGAGTGCCAGAGGTAGACGGGGGTGTCCGCGAGCACGGCCACGCGCTCGGCCTTCCGCCACGCCGCCACGTTGACGTAGATGTCCTCCCAGAGCTGCCGGCGCCCCTCCGGGAACGCGATCCCCTGCTCCAGCAGGAACTCCCGCCGGTACAGCTTGTGCGGCACCATCGGCAGCAGCCGGTCGATGCCGCCGTCGGTGAGCGCGTTCGGCACGTTGCCGTCGACGAGCGCCGGCATCCCCCACCAGGCGTCGGAGGTCTTCGACTCCTTCGGGCTGAGCAGGTCGGCCCGGGTCTCGCTCGCGTACTCCGCCATCCGCCGGAGTGCGTCTGGGTAGAGGGAGTCGTCGTGATCCATGAAGAGCACGTACTCGCCCTGGGCGAGCCCGGTGGCGATGTTGCGGGGGCGGCTCGGCCAGCCGGAGTTCTCGATCCGCTCGACCCGCATGTTCGGGCGGGTCGCGGCGAGGGCGGACAGCCGCTCGAAGGTGTCGTCCGGGGAGCCGTCGTCCACGACGATCGTCTCGAACTCGCCCTGCGGCAGCGTCTGGGCGTCGAGGGAGTCCATCACCCGGTCGAAGCCGTCGCCCGGCCGGTAGGCGGCGATCACGACGGAGATCCGTGGTGGCATGCGAGACCCTCCCGTCGGCGGACGGCGGACAGCGTATTGCCTCCCCACGACGGAGGGGCAGGACCGGCTCCGCCTGTTGCGATCCGGCGCAGTCCGCGGGGTCAGCCCGGGAAGGGCACCGTCGTCAGCGTCTGCGGGGCGTCGGAGAGCACCATGAGCACGGCCCGATCGCGCGACTGCGCGATGAGCCGGGCGGTGCCGCGCGCGGCGGGCGTGATGACGTACCGGACCGAACCGCCCGCTGGGATCACCGCCGCCCCGGACCGGACGTGCCACCAGAACGACGGATGGGTGCCGGCCCGGGAGAGGAAGTGCGGCCGGATCGGCACTCCGCCCGTGTTGCTCGCGGTCACGGTCGCGCTCTGCACCGCTCCGTTCGACGTCGCCACCGCGACGACCCGGACGGCGAGCGGCGACGGGGTCGCGACGGCCACGACGGCGCAGACGAGGGCGGGCACGAGCAGCGCCACGGCGACGATCGCCCTCGTGCGTTGGGTGGGCCGCGGCGCACCCCAGGTGGCCACCGCGGTGCTCCCCTCCGGTGCCGCGAGCCCGATCGGCACGGTCAGCGCGGCGAGCAGCCAGAGCGGGAGGAAGAGCACGAGGTAGTCGGCGGACGAGCGGGTGCCGAGGAGGTAGGGCAGCGCGGGCAGGATCGGCAGCGCGACCGCGAGGCGGCGCGGATGGAGCGCGAGCAGCACCACGAGCGCGAGCAGGAGCGCGGCCTGGGCGGCGCCGAACCAGGCGATCGCTCCGGAACCGGGCATGAGGTACTCGGTGACCGCGATGAGCCCCTGGCCGTGCACGATCGCGTGCTGCGTGATCGGCAGCAGGATGCCCTCGAACCACTGCAGGGGCTGCCGGACGGCGAACGGGAGGTCGATGAGGATCCACACCGCGGCACCCACGAGCGCGTACCGCGCCGCGACGAGCAGCGCACGGCGACCGCCCACCTCCGGCCGGCGGAGCGCCCACACCCCGACCACCAGGAACGGGACGTAGAACCAGGCCGTCTGGTGCACCGCGCACGCCGCCCCCAGGGCTGCGGCGCGCAGCAGCCCCGCACGACCCAGCACGCCGTCCCTGCCCGTGCGGTGCCAGGCGGCGATCACCGGGACGAGCAGCGCGAGCGCGATCACGGCCGGGTACCCGGCGCGCGCGTCGTTCGGCAGCATCGACGCGCCGAACCCTGCGGTCGTCACGAGCGAACGCCACGGGCCCGGGGTCAGCAGCCACGCGGCGACGACCGCCACGATCAGCGCGCCGACGCCGATCAGCGCCGGGGCGGCCGCCGCATGACCCACGACGGCACGGAACCCGGCCACGAGCAGCAGCGCTCCCGGCGGGTAGCCGTAGCTGTAGTCGGCGCCTCCCGACATGGTCGGGGTCAGGGCGATCTTGCCGCCGGCGAACAGGGACTTCCAGGCGACGCCGTACACGGGCTGGCCCTGCAGGAACGCCGTGGCGGCGCGATCCGTGAGCACCCCCTCGTCGCTGATCCCGTTCAGCAGGAGCACGATCCCGGTCAGCACCGCGGAGCCCACCGCCAGCACGACGGCGTCGACGATGCGGAGCACGCGGGCGGAGCGGGTCGCCGTGGCGACGATCCCGGCTGCGAGCAGCAGCGCGCTGCTGAGGGCCGTCAGGACGAGCAGCGCCCCGTGCAGACGCGGGTCGGCGGCGCCCCCGTGCTGCGAGGGGGGCGCCACCGACGTCGCCGCCGCCCAGAGCGACGGGGTCGTCAGCAGGATCGCCCCGACCGCGAGGAGGGTCACCGCGCGGCGCGCCCCCTCCGGAGCGCCGTCGCGGGCAGCGGTGACGTGCTCGCGGGCCAGGGTGGTCACCGGGTGAACACTATGCACCCCACGTCCGCGTCCGCCCGCACGACGCGGCCGATGCGGGGATTCCCGCTCGGATCGTGCACAGGAGGAGGCCCTCCGGAGGGGCTCCGTCGCGCAGAGGGCCGGAAAGGAACCTCGCCTAGGCTTCCGCGCATGGCTACGACGGGGCAGCGGTTGCGGACGGTCGCGGTGATCCTCGCCGGTGGCGTCGGCGTGCGGGCAGGGCTGGGGATGCCGAAGCAGCTGGCCCGCATCGCAGGGAAGCCGATCATCGAGCACACCATCGCGGCGGTCGATGCCGCGAAGTGCATCGACGAGATCTTCGTGATGATGGAGCCGAACCACATGTCGGCCGTCGAGGACCTCATCGCCTCCGGCCGGTACCCGAAGCTCACGGGCGTGCACCCGGGCGGCGCGACCCGCAACGACACCACCCGGCTCGCGCTCGAGCAGCTCGGCGACGACGAGTGCAAGGTCCTCTTCCACGACGCGGTGCGCCCGTTCGTCGACGAGCGGATCCTGCAGGACTGCGTCGACGCGCTCGACCACTACGGCGCCGTCGACGTCGCGATCCCCTCCGCGGACACGATCATCCAGATCAACACCGAGACGAACGTGCTCGTCGACGTGCCGCCGCGCGCCCTCCTCCGCCGCGGCCAGACGCCGCAGGCGTTCCTCAGCTCCACGATCCGGAAGGCCTACGAGCGGGCGGGCAAGGACCGCAACTTCGTCGCGACCGACGACTGCACGGTCGTGCTGAAGTACACCCCGGACGTGCCGATCGCCGTCGTCGCGGGATCGGACGAGAACATGAAGATCACCGAGTCGATCGACGTCTTCATCGCGGACAAGCTGTTCCAGCTGAAGACCGCGGAGGCGGAGGGGATGTCGAGCGCCGAGCGCGAGGCGGCCCTCACCGGGAAGACCGTCGTCGTGTTCGGCGGCAGCGAGGGCATCGGCGCGGCGATCGCGGACGCGGCGCGGCGGTTCGGCGCCTCCGTGTTCTCCTTCTCGCGCTCCTCCACCGGCACCGACATCCGCAAGCGCAAGCGGGTGAAGGCGGCGCTGGAGGAGGCGAGGACCGCGTCGGGGCGGATCGACTACGTCGTGAACTCCGCCGGGATCCTCGAGATGGGCGGCCTCGAGACCTTCAGCCACGAGGCGGTGAAGAAGACGATCCAGGTGAACCTGCTCGGCCCCATCATCATCGCGCAGGAGGCGCTCCCGCACCTCAAGGAGACGAAGGGGCAGCTGCTGTTCTTCACCTCCTCCTCCTACACGCGGGGCCGCGCGAACTACGGGATGTACTCCGCGACGAAGGCGGCGACGGTGAACCTCACCCAGTCGCTGTCGGAGGAGTGGACCGAGATCGGCGTCCGGGTGAACTGCATCAACCCGGAGCGCACGGGCACCCCGATGCGCACGAAGGCGTTCGGCGAGGAGCCGGCGGGCACGCTGCTCGCCGCCGAGACGGTGGCGATGGCGTCGATCGACACGCTCCTCTCCCCGATCACCGGTCAGATCGTCGACGTCCGCCGCCGCGCTCAGGCGCCCGAGCCCGCCTGAGTCGCTTCTGAGCCCGCCCGCGGCATCCGGGCCCGCGCGCGCGCGCGGGCTCAGATGCCGCGGAGGGGCTCACGACCGGACCGCCTGCTGCTCCGGGGGGCGATCGGCTCCTCCCCAGGCCCGCACCACCCGAGGACCTCCTGCTGCGGGCAGGGTGCGGGGATGGATCCGTGGACCGTCGAGCTCACCGTGGTCAGCAAGTCGGGCATGACCGGAGGCGAACGCCGGGCGGTCTCGCGCGACACCGAGCGCGGCCGCTTCCGACGAGTCCGGCAGGGTGTCTTCGTCGACCGGGCCGCCTGGGACGGGGCGACGGGATGGGAGGGCGCTCGGCAACGGCACATCGTGGAGCTGCGAGCACTCGATGCGGTCTCGGCCCGACGCCCGGTGTTCTCGCACTGGTCGGCGTGCGTCCTGCACGAGCTGCCGATCCATGGCGGCCACCTCGATCGGGTGCACAGCACGGTGCCCGACGAACGGCTGCGCGGGATCGCCGGCGTGTCCGCGCACCTCTTCGCCCTGCGACCGGAGGAGGTGACCGCGGTCCGCTCGCTGCTCGTCACGACTCCGGCACGGACGGTCGTCGACGTCGCCGGGGCGTCCCCGTTGTCGGGCGGCGTGATGACGGCCGATGCGGCCCTGCACCGCGGGCTGCCGCGAGCGCTGCTCGACGCCGCGATCGAGCTCGCCGGACCGAGGAGGTCGGCGCGCCGGATCCGCGACGCGGTGGGGTTCGCCCATCCCGGTGCGGAGTCGCCGGCCGAGTCGCAGACCCGGGTGAGCCAGTTCCGGCTCGGGATCGCGCCGCAGGAGCTGCAGCACGAGGTGCGGCATCGCGGCCGGCTCGTGGCACGGGTGGACACCTGGGACGAGCGCCGGCGGATCGCCTGCGAGGCGGACGGGGACGAGAAGTACCTGAACCCCGTGATGGCGCCGCGGGGCGCTGGGCGCGCGGTCATCGCGGAGAAGAAGCGGGAGGACCTCCTCCGGCTCGAGGTCGACGGGTTGGCCCGGTTCGGCTACGCCGAGGCGAGCAGTCCCGCGCTGCTGCGCCCGATCCTCCTGCGGGTGGGCCTGCTGCCCGAGCAGCATCGCCCCACCATGGCCGACTATGCCGCCGTCGCCGCCGCGGCGGACGGCCATCGCCGCCGTCTGAGCCTCTGAGCGGCATCTGAGCCCGCGCGCGCGGGCTCAGATGCCGCGGAGGGGCTCAGAAGCGTCAGGCGGTGGGGCGGGCGAAGGCGCGGCGGCGGCGCTGGACCGCGATCGCCTCGTCCACGGCGCTCCGGAAGCGGGCGGTGAAGTCGCCGGTGGCGTCGATGCGGCGCCCGAGCGCGAGTCGCGCGGCAGCGTGGACGTCGTCGCCCAGCGCGTCGTCGAGGGCCGCGAAGACGTCCTTCGGGTACTCGCGCAGCACGGCGCCGGCCGCGAGGGAGGGGAACTCCTCCAGCATCGCCGCGTCGCTCATCCTCCCGACGGCGGGGACGGCGTACGGGACGTCGTGCCGCACCGCCTCCGCGAGCGCCGGGGAGACGTCGACGACGACGAAGGATGCGAGCGCCAGCGCCTCCTGCAACCGCTCGGCGGGCCAGGTCGCGTTGTCGCCGCCGACCGCTGCGACGCGGGCGCGGATGGCGTCCACGGCGACCTGGGTGCGCGGGACGCGGGTCCCCGTCGGCGCCGCGGGCACGAAGAGGGTGCGCACGTCCTGCCGGGCGATCAGGGCGTCCACGATCCGCCGCCCCTGCGTGACCACCGAGCTGAGGTCGACCGCGTCGACGACGTTCTCCCACGTCGGCGCGTAGACGACGGTCGGCCGCGAGGCGGCCTCACGCGCTGCCGCGGCGGGCGGCCGCACCGGGCCGATCTCCTTCACCTTGCCGTCCTGGACCCCGCTCACCGGGTACGCGTACCGCTCCCGGCCCGCCGGCCCGGCGACCCACACCTCGTCGTACATGCGGGCCAGCGGGCTGCGCGACTCGGGCTCGTCCGAGTCGCCGTGGCCGACCAGCACGTCGTAGATGCCCGGGACGCGGAGGAGGTGGTTGTTGATGTTCGTCGAGTCGGACGGGTAGAGCGCGAGGTCGACGGAGGCGGTCATGAACAGCTCGACGTCCTGGCTGCGGGGCGCCCAGACCACCGGGACGCCGCACCCGGCGAGCGCGTCGAGGTGGTGGGCCTCGCGCACCACGATCAGGCACGGCCGCTCCAGCGCCCGCAGCGCCGGCACCCAGAGCAGCACCTGCCCGACCGTCCCTGGACGCCCGGCATGGTGCAGCACCACCTCAGGGGCGTGCCGCTCGATCGCGGCGCGCACCGCCTCCCGCACCTCCGCGTCCGGCCGGTCCAGGACGCGGTACTGCACGAATCGCGCGGCGAGGAAGAGGAGCACCACGCCGATGGCCAGCCACTGCGCGACGATCGCGGCGCCGAACCGGTCGGTGAGCGAGCCGATCGCGTAGCCGAGCGGGATCAGCAGTCCCAGCAGCGTGAACGGCAGGTCGAGCTCCGGGACGGCGACCGCACGGCGGGGCACGGGCAGGCCGGGCACCTCGAGGTCGCGCCAGCCGACCGGTCCACCGGCGCGCCGCCACTGGAGGCGCCGCGCGAAGATGCCCGCGGCCTCCCGTCCTGCGGCGAGCAGCAGCACGGCGACGACCGCGAGCGCCACGATGGCACCGGCGTCGGGCAGCAGCCTCGCGGCGAGGATCGCGGTGAGCACATCGACGGACAGCATTCGGAACCGGATCCCGAGTCCGGTGGTGAGCACATCGGGCAGCAGGAGGGGCGCCCGCCGGGACAGCACCTGCTCGATCGTGACCGCCGCCGCCGCCGCGATCAGGAACAGGATCGGCAGCGGCACCACCGCGGAGACGAGCAGCAGGAGGTAGGCGAGCGCCAGCGCCAGCGTGATCGCGACGCGCCTCGACCGGCGCATCATGCGCCGGACGCCCGGGTCAGCCGCGCGTCCGCGCGGGCGATGAACGCGTCGATCTCGGCGAGGAAGAGGACCATCGGGTCGCCCTCGGGCCCCAGCAGGTACTCGGCGAGCGTCTCCCGCTGCGCGCGGCGCGGATCCGCTCCGGCCGCGTCCGTGAGCGCGACCGGCAGCGTCGCGAGATCGCTGCCGAGCAGCTCCGCCGCCGACGAGGAGGGGAACATCGCCCGGAACCGGGCGTCGGGCACGTCCCGCCGGTTGCTCACCGCGTACGGCTTGCGGGAGGCGAGGAAGTCGGTGATCACGCTGGAGATGTCGCTGATGAGGAGGTCCGCCCGGTTGAAGGCCTCGTAGAGCGAGTTCGGGGAGGGGGCGACGATCTCGCTGCCGCCGCCGGCCTTGCGCACGAGGTCGTCGATCGCCTGCCGCGCGCGGGCCGCCTCCGGCAGTCGGTGCCCGGTGAGGGGGTGGGGCTTGAACAGCACGTCGGCGCCCGCGTCGAGGCAGCCGGCCACGATCCGCTCCCCCATCGTCGCGACGGAGGAGTAGTCGGCCTCGTCGAAGAACCCCTCCCAGGTCGGCGCGTACAGCACCGTCAGCCGATGGCCGGGCTCCGTGTCGGGAGCGGCTCGGCGGATGTCCGCCAGCTGCGCCCGGCCGACTGCCCGAAGCACGCGCAGGTCGATGCCCTCGTCGACGGCCGCGTAGCGGTCGATGGCCGCCCGCCCGGCGACCCAGATCTCGTCGTACATCCGGTTCAGCGGGCTGAAGCTGCCGACCTTGTCGCTGTCGCCGTGCCCGATGAAGCAGTGCATCGGGCCGGCGATGCGGATCATCTCGTCGTTGCGCACCACGTTCGTCGGGTAGAGGACGACGCGGACGGAGGCGGGGGTCACGGCGATCAGGTCGCTGACGGTCGGCGCGACGACGGTCGGCTTGCGGATCGTCTCCACCCCGTCGAGGTGCACCGCCTCACGGAGGACGACGAGGACGGGACGCTCGAGCGCGTTGATCACGCTCGCCCAGACCCCGAGCGCGTAGGTGCCGTCGGCTGGGGAGGAGAAGTAGAACACGACCTCCGGCGCGAGGTCCGCGACGGCCTGCGCGACGGTGACGTCGGTGTCCCGCACCCGATGGCCGGCGTGCGGACCCCAGGCGCGCCACGCGGTCCAGCCGATCCAGGCGGTGAGGGCCAGCACGATGACGGCGAGCGCGGGCGGCAGCACGTGCACTCCGGCGGCGGCGAGCGCGAACCCGCCGAGCACGAGCAGCTCGGAGGCGGTGATCAGCCGCAGCCCGTCGAGCGGCAGCGTGTCCTGCACCGGGTCGGGCAGCGCGCCGGGGCCCTCCTGCTCGCCGCCGACGTCGAGGTGCCGCCAGGTCATCGTGGCCTGCTCGCGCAGCAGCCGCCGCATGCCGAGCGTGGTGTAGCCGGTCAGTGCGAGGTGGAGGCCCATCACGGTGACGAGCAGGAACGCGAGGCTGGGGAACTCCGTCACGGGGGGCGTCGCGGCGACCGCGACGGCGACCGCGCCGTTGCGGACCAGGGACCGCTCCGGCCGGTCCAGCAGCACGCGCCGCAGTCGCCGCAGCGCCGCGGGCCGCTCCCCGCGGAGGATGTCCGAGAGCAGGCTCGGGACGGCTCCGAGCACGGCGACGCCCCAGTGCCCGAGCAGCAGCGCCACGACCGCCGCGAGCACGGCGAGCCCGACGAGCGCGAGGTCGACGACGTCGCTCGAGTCCTGCCCGAACCGGACCGCCGGGACGGCTGACCGGCGGCTCACGCGGATGGGCTCCCGAACCGCGGAGCGAGCTTGTTCTCGACCATCGAGAGGGCGGAGCCGATCGCCATGTGCATGTCGAGGTACTGGTAGGTCCCGAGCCGACCGCCGAAGAACACGTCGGTCTCGTCCTGCATGAACTCCCGGTACCGGAGGAGGCGGTCGCGGTCCGCCGGCCGGTTCACCGGGTAGTAGGGCTCGTCCTCGGGCTCGGCGAACCGCGAGAACTCGCGCATGATCACCGTCGCGTCCTTCGGGCTCTCCCGCTCGGGGTGGAAGTGCTTGAACTCGTGGATCCGCGTGTACGGCACGTCGAGGTCCGAGTAGTTCATGACGGAGGTGCCCTGGAAGTCGCCGACCGGCAGCACCTCCCGCTCGAAGTCGAGCGTGCGCCACGACAACGATCCGAGGCTCGATCCGAAGTACTCGTCGACCGGGCCGGTGTAGACGATCGGCACGTTCCCGACCGTCTTCGCCTTCCCGAACTCGTCCGAGGTGAAGAAGTCGGTGCCGAGGTGCACCGAGATCCGCGGGTGGTCCGCCATCCGCTCGATCCAGGCGGTGTACCCGTCGACCGGCAGCCCCTCGTGGGCGTCGTTGAAGTACCGGTTGTCGTAGGTGGAGCGGACCGGGAGGCGCGAGATCACGTCCGCGGGCAGCTCCTTCGGGTCGGTCTGCCACTGCTTCGCGGTGTAGTCGCGGATGAACGCCTCGTACAGCGGCCGCCCGATGAGGCTGATCGCCTTCTCCTCGAGGTTCCGCGGCGCCGCACCGCCCAGCTCCGCGGCCTGCTCGAGGACGAGGGCCCTCGCCTGGTCCGGACCGTAGGCGGCCCGGAAGAACTGGTTGATGGTCCCGAGGTTGATCGGCAGCGGGAAGACCTCGCCGCGGTGCTTCGCGTACACGCGGTGCACGTAGGAGGTGAACGCCGTGAAGCGGTTGACGTACTCCCACACCCGCTCGTTGGAGGTGTGGAACAGGTGCGCCCCGTACCGGTGCACCTCGATCCCCGTCTCCGGGTCCCGCTCGCTGAACGCGTTGCCGCCGATGTGGTCGCGACGGTCGATCACCGTGACGTGGATGCCGTACGTCTCGGCCATCCGCTCCGCCACCGTGAGCCCGAAGAACCCCGACCCGACCACCAGCAGATCCGTCATGCCCGCACCGTCTCCGTCATCGGGGGGCAAGCGTACCGGGGGTCCCCGGCGCGGGCCGGTGCCCACCCCGCCGGGCGGTGCGCCCGCCCGGGTCCGGGTCCCGGCGGGATCAGGAGGAGGCGCCGCGCCGGAAGCCCCGGTGCAGCAGGGCACGATAGGCGACCTTCCGCAGCGACTCGGGCACGAGGCGGTAGCCGCCGCGCACGATGACGTTGCGCACCGTCTCGGCCGGCGTCGTCATCCCCGCGCGCCGCATGAGGCGCTGGAGCCGCAGCTCCGCCTGCAGCTGACCGAACCCGCCGCGGCGCCGGTAGGCGCCCGCGCCGACGCGGTACTTCACCAGCGGCTCGGGGAGGTTCTCGGCGCGCGCACCCGAGGCGAGCATCCGCGCGAACAGCCAGTAGTCCTCCATCAGCCCGACGGGCACGTACCCGCCCGCCCGCTGCACCGCCCCGCGGCGGTAGACGACGGTCGGGTGGTTGAAGGGATCGTGGAAGCGCGCATAGCGCTTGATGTGCTCCACGCCGGTCGGCGGCGTGCGGACCCCGATCGTCACCGACTCGTCGTCCTCGAACTCGTACAGGCCCGACCCCACGAGGTCGTACCCGCTGTCGAGCAGGGCGAGCTGCTTCGCGAACCGCTGCGGCATCGCGACGTCGTCCGCGTCCATCCGGGCGACCACGTCGTGAGTGCACGCAGCGAGCCCTGCGGTGAGCGCGTGCGCGAGACCGACGTTCTCCGGCAGCGCGAGCACCCTGGTGGGCACCGGGGAGGTCGCGACCAGCTCGTCGACCACCGCGGCGAGCGCGTCGGGGACCGGCCCGTCCCGGACGATGAGCGCCTCGGTGGGCCGGAGGGTCTGCTCGTCCACCGCCGACCGGAAGGCCCGGATCAGCTGCGCCGGGTCGTCCCGGCCGTAGACCGGCAGGAGCAGGGAGAAGGGGGACGTCACGCGGCCCGCCGGGCCGGCGCCTCCACCTTCACGACCGCCTCCGTGACGGGGCCGAGGTCGCAGAGGACGTCCGCGTTCAGGCGCGGTCGGCTGCCGAACCCGGCGACGAGCCCGCGGCGCAGCTGCGTGAGGAGGAAGCGCCGCTGCTGGGAGGCGCGGAACGTCCGCATCCAGCGCAGCAGCGTCGATCCGAGGTAGACGGCCTTCTCGAAGGGGTTGAGACCGCGGCTGAAGACCATCAGCCAGATCTTGTTGCGCACCTCGAAGAAGAACCGCGGGCCCGGGTCCGCGTCGGTGTTGGCGCGCGCCTTCGTCTTGTGCACGACCACGCTCGACGGCACGTAGAGGCCGCGACCGCGGCGCAGCATCCGGGTCGAGAACTCGAAGTCGTCGTTCCAGATGAAGTAGTCCGCGATCGGCAGGCCCGCATCCTTCACCCGCTGGGCGGAGACGAGCATGGAGACGAAGGAGAGGGAGCGCACCGGTGTCACCCCGCGCTCCGCGGCGGCGCGCAGCTCGTCCTTGCGGGCGAACGGGTTCGCACGGGGCGTGTTCATGGGGTGGTCGGAGCCGTCGGTCCAGACGACGCGGCTGCCCGCGAGCACGACGTCGGGGCGGTCGACGGCGTGCAGCAGCTCCTCGAGCGCGCTCTCGGTCGGCACGGTGTCGTCGTCCATGACCCAGATCCAGTCCGGCTCGTGCCGGGCGATCGCGACGGCGATGCCGGTCGCGAAGCCGCCGGCGCCGCCGGTGTTGCGGGTGAGGCGGATGAGCTCGACCTCGGGCCAGAACTCGCTGGCGACCGCGGCGGAGTCGTCGTCGGAGTGGTTGTCGACCACGACGACGGCCGTGAGCGGTGCGGTCTGCGCGCGGAGCGCGGCGAGCGCCTCGAGCAGCAGCTCCTGGCGGTTGTAGGCGACGACGACGGCGACGACGGAGGGGACGCCCGATGGGGGTGTCCGCTCCGGATCCGTCAACGCTGTGGGGGTCACCTGGCCCTCTATTCGCGGGTCTGCGTCGCCGTGGCGCACGGCTGCACGAGTGTAACCATGCCCTGGATCCCCGGGGCGCGGTGGTATCACGCGCGGTGAGTCGTCCCGCGTCACGTCGATCGTCATGATCGACGCACCGTCGCCCCC
The DNA here is from genome assembly GCA_019352055.1 of Acidobacteriota bacterium. Lineage (GTDB taxonomy): Bacteria > Actinomycetota > Actinomycetes > Actinomycetales > Microbacteriaceae > Amnibacterium. The sequence goes on along the minus strand of JABBOB010000044.1, from coordinate 1,066 downwards.
CTCGACTGCGTCCAGGAGATCGTCCCGTGCTGGAAGCGCTGCACGACCGCTCCGTGCACCGATCTCGCGTTCGAGGTCGGCCACCCGAGCACGCCGCGCGTGCCGCCCGCCGAGAGCCACCGCTGCAGGATCGCGCCGAGCACCGCGGCGGTGCCGGCGTTCGAGGAGTAGATCCGGCCGTTGGTGAACACGGCGTAGGTGCCGCCGATGCCGCTGCGGTCGTGGCCGCTCGCGCTCATCCAGCCGAGCGTGCCGTTCACGCCGCCGCGCGCGTTGTACAGGTCGAGGACCTTCCCACCCGCGAGGGCGTGCGTGCCGGCGCTCCCGCTCCAGAAGATCGTGCCGCCGGTGAACCGCTGCGCCCAGCCGCTGCCGTTCGCGGCCGATCCGTTCGCCACCGAGGTGGGCCAGCCGAGCACCCCGCTCGGACCGCCGTGGAACATGTAGGTCTTCGCGATCGGGCCGGTGACGGTCCGCATCGAGCCCTGGGCGATGGCGACGCCGGTCTGGAACGTCTGGAGCGCCCCCGTCCGGCCCTGCGCCCTGAGGGTCCGCGCCGGCGCGGTCGGCCACCCCATCGAACCCGCTCCGCCGCCGCGCGCCAGCCAGATCGCCAGCATCGAACCGGAGACGACGGTGCGCTTCGAGCCCGCGACGACGATGCGGCCGCCCTGGAACGGCTGCCACGTGGCGCCGCCGGCGGCGCTGTCCTGCACCGCATCACCGGTGGGATAGCCGAGCTGTCCGGTCTCGTGCCCGCTCGCCATGAACTGCGCGTACACCGGCGCGAGCACCGCGGCGGTGCCGGCGGACGAGGTGTAGATCGTGCCCTTCTGGAACCCCTGCGCGATCCCGGCGTGCGCCCCGGTGCGGGTCGCGGGGGCCATGCGCGGCCAGCCGAGCGATCCGGCGGGTCCGCCGAGCGCCGTGTACTCCGTCAGCGCCGGTCCGGTGACCGCGTAGGAGCCGGAGCCGGACACCGCGATCATGCCCTTCTGGAACGTCTGCGAAGTGCCGCCGCCGTTGGCGGTGGTGGTGATGGCGTTGGCGGTGGGGTTGCCGAGTG
>JABBOB010000043.1 GCA_019352055.1 Acidobacteriota bacterium | reverse complement strand
TCCGACACGATGATGGCGCACCCCTTGGCGCTGCAGCTCCGCAACCTCCAGACCCTCGTCGAACTCGGAGTGGACAAGAACACGACGGTCGTGTTCCCCGCTCCGCTCATGTCCACGATCAGCGAGCTGGGTTCGTTCCTCGCCAAGGAGACCTCGTCGTCCACCTCGCTCGATGCGCTCATGCGCCTGGCGGAGGGCACGGCGGCGCCGATCGAGCACGTCGTACCGAATGGGCCGGTCCCTGCGGGGCGATGATCCATCTCCGCGTGGGACCGTCGCGTTTCCCGATGGTCCGGGCCGGATCGATGCTCCGCGCGACCGAGTTCCGTCCATCGCCGGCCGCGAGCGGTCGCTGGTGCGCCCACGATCGGCACCGGGTCTCGCTCTCGGTGCCGATCGTGGTGGTCGGCGACGCCGCGGATGGGTCCGATCTGCAGGCACCACCACGGCGCCGTCCGAGCACGGCTGACGCTCCCTGGTCTCATGTGCGGTGGATGAGCACCTTCAATGCGTCGTGCTCTGCTGCGTGCTCGAAGACGTCGTAAGCCTCCGCCACCTGGTCGAAGTCGAAGGTATGCGTCACGAAGCCGTCGACGGGAAGGACGTGTGTGGCCACGAGTTTCATCAGCATGCCGAGCGTGTTCGTGTTCACGAGGCCCATCGAGATGGTGATGTTGCGGATCCACAGCTCGTTCAACGCCAACTCGACGGGCTTGCCGTGGACACCCACGTTCGCCACCCGGCCGCCCGGCCGCACCAGTTCGACCGCCATCGCGAATGTGACCGGCAGGCCGACCGCCTCGATCGCCACATCGACACCCGCTCCGTCGGTGAGCGCGAGCACCTGCGCCTTCCAGTCCGGATCCCGCGAGTCGACGGTCGCTGTTGCGCCGAACTCCCGGGCGCGGGCGAGCCGAGCCGGGTCGAGGTCGACCGCCACGATCTTCGATGGGCCGTAGAGGCGCGCGGTCATCACCGCCGCCAGCCCGACGGGACCCGACCCGACCACCGCGACGACGTCGCCCGGGTGCACCCGTCCGTACTGCACACCGATCTCGAAACCGGTCGGCAGGATGTCGGACAGGAGGATCCCCTCCGCCTCAGTCATCCCCGCCGGGAGCTTGTAGACCGAGTTCTCGGCGAACGGCACTCGGACCTGCTCGGCCTGTGTGCCGTCGATCATGTAGCCGAAGATCCACCCGATCCCGGGCATGCCCTCCGGGTTCGAGCAGTGGCTCGGCAGCCCGCTCCGGCAGTTCGCGCACCGGCCGCATGCGCTGACGCAGGAGAGGATCACCCGGTCGCCGACGGCCAGTTCGGTCACCGCGGTTCCGACGGAGGTGATCTCGCCGATCCCCTCGTGACCGAGGACGCGACCCGGCGCGACCTCCGGCACGTCACCGTGGAGGATGTGCAGATCGGTCCCGCAGATCGTGGTCGCGATCATCCGCACGAGCACGTCCGTCGGCTGCTGGATCACGGGATCGGGTACGTCCTTCCAGGAGCGACGACCGGGACCCTCGTAGACGAGCGCCTTCATGAGGCACCTCTTTTCCGTGTCGGGGATCAGTCCCCGATGCGGCGGCTGACCCGGCCGGAGTCAACGCCCCGCCCTGCTCGACCAGCAGGGCAGAAGGTCCCCGTCGAGACCCGGCGGATCAGGCCGGAGACCCGAGCACTTCGGCCCTGGTAGGACGCCGGCGCCGAGAGCACGCTGCGGAGCGCTCCCCGGCGGTCGAGCATCTGCACGCCCGAGGTCAGCACCCGACGAGAGGGATCCACCGATGAGAGCAGCGCGCTACTACGCCCGTCACGACATCCGGATCGAGGACATCGCGGAACCGGTGCTCCTGCCCGGCACCGTCATGGTCCAAGTCGCGTGGTGCGGCATCTGCGGCACCGACCTGCACGAGTACCTCGACGGACCGATCTTCGTGCCCGCGCACGGACACCCGCAACCGATCTCGCACGAGGACGCACCGGTGACCCTCGGGCACGAGTTCTCGGGCACGATCACGGCGGTCGGCGACGGCGTGACTGCGCTGCACGTCGGCGAGAACGTGGTCATCGAGCCGTACATCATCGGGCCCGGGGTGGATACCGGTCCCGGACACGAGTACCAGCTCTCGCCGGACATGAACTTCATCGGCCTCGGCGGTCGAGGCGGCGGTCTCAGCGAGAAGGTCGTGGTCGAGCAGCGCTGGGTGCACCCGATCGGCGACATTCCCCTCGACGCGGCCGCGCTGATCGAGCCCCTCGCGGTCGGCCACCACGCGTGGGTGCGCAGCGGCGCGGTCGCCGGGGACACGGCGGTCGTGGGCGGGGCCGGCCCGATCGGCCTGCTGCTCGCCGCGGTGCTCAAGGCGCAAGGCATCACTGTCATCGTGTCCGAGGTCAGTGAGGCCCGAAAGGCGATCGCCGTGCGCACCGGCGTCGCCGATCACGTGCTCGACCCGACCCTCGTCGACGTCGGCGCGGAGGTCCGGAAGCTGACGGAGGGTCGCGGTGCGGACGTCGGCTTCGAGTGCTCCAGCGTCGACGCCGTGCTCGACATGCTGCTCGAGACGGTCAAGCCCGCGGGTGTCGTGGTCAACGTCTCCATCTGGGGGCACCGGCCCGCCGTCGACATGCAGAAGCTCGTCCTGAAGGAGATCGACCTGCGCGGCACGATCGCCTACGCGAACGACCATCCGGCCACGATCAAGCTGGTGCAGGACGGCAAGGTCCGGCTCGAGCCGTTCATCACGGGCCGCATCGACCTGGGCGACCTCATCCGCGACGGGTTCGACGCGCTCATCGAGCACAAGGACACCGAGGTCAAGATCCTCGTGCACCCGTGATCCCTGAGCAGATGCGGGCGTGGGCGGTGGACGAGGAGCACCACCGCATCGCGCTGGTGGACAAGCCGGTCCCGACCCCCGCGCCCGGTGAGCTGCTGGTGCGCGTCGTCGCCGTCGGGGTGTGCCGTACCGACCTGCACGTGCTGGACGGCGACCTGCCCGTGCACCGGCACCGCGTCACGCCGGGCCACCAGGTCGTCGGCACGGTCGAGGCGCTCGGCGACGGCGTCCACGCGACGGCGATCGGCGACCTCGTCGGCATCGCTTGGCTGCGGCACACGTGCGGGGTCTGCTCCTGGTGCCGGAGCGGCCGGGAGAACCTCTGCCCCGACTCGCAGTACACGGGCTGGGACGCCGACGGCGGGTACGCCGAGTTCGCCACCGTCCCGGAGGCGTTCGCCTTCCCGCTGCCGCCCGGCACCGATCCACGGGCGACCGCACCCCTGCTCTGCGCCGGCATCATCGGCTTCCGGGCGCTGTCCCGCGCCGGGCTGCCGCCCGGCGGCGTGCTCGGGATCTACGGGTTCGGCTCCTCGGCGAGCATCACGGCCCAGCTGGCCATGGCCGGAGGCGCGACGGTGTTCGCGATGACCCGGGGAAGCCGCAACCGGGCGCTCGCGACCGAGCTGGGAAGCGCCTTCGTCGGCGACGCGACGGCGGTCCCCCCGCAGCCGGTGGACGCGTCGATCGTCTTCGCCCCGGCCGGCGAGCTCGTCCCGGTCGCACTCGCCTCGACGGCGCGCGGGGGCACCGTCGTGCTCGCCGGGATCCACATGTCCGAGATCCCCGCGATGGACTACGACCGGCTGCTCTTCGGCGAGCGCGACCTCCGTTCCGTGACCGCGAACACCCGCGCCGACGGCACCGCGTTCCTGCGGCTCGCGCACACGCTGTCGCTCGCGCCGAGGATCACGGACTACCCCTTCGCCCGGGTCGACGCCGCACTGGAGGACCTGCGCAGCGGCCGCGCCTCAGGGTCGATCGTCGTCTCCCTGGGCTGATCGCGATCCGCCCCGGTACGTCACCGTCGTCCCCTCCGGTGACCTTCTGCTCTGTGCCCCCACGAGCCTGCGAGCCGAGACTCGAGCCATGACGGCTGCCGCACCGACCCCGGTCACCCCCTCGCTCCGGATCGCCGTGCTCACCGAGACCGCAGAGGGCGAGCATCGGGTCGCGCTCGACCCGCCGTCGGTCGGGAAGCTGGTGCGGGCCGGGCGGTCGGTGGCCGTGGAATCGGGCGCGGGCGAAGCCGCGACGTTCGTCGACGACGCGTACGTCGCCGCAGGAGCGACCATCGTCCAGCGGGCCACCGCCCTTGCGAGCTGCGACGTGGTCGCCGTCGTTCGCAGCCCGGACGAGGAGCTCGCCGCAGCGCTCACGAGCGGCCAGACGCTGATCGGCCTGCTCGACCCCCTGAATCACCCTGCGCGGATCGCCGACCTGACGAGACGCGGAGTGACGACCGTGGCGTTCGAGTTCGTGCCACGCACCCTGAGCCGCGCGCAGTCGATGGACGCGCTGAGCTCGCAGTCGAGCGCCGCCGGCTACCGGGCCGCGATCGTCGCGGCCGATGCGTTCGGCCGCTACCTGCCGATGATGATCACCGCGTCAGGCACCGCCACCCCCGCGAAGGTCATCGTGATCGGCGCGGGGGTGGCCGGCCTGCAGGCGATCGCCACGGCGAAGCGCCTCGGCGCGGTCGTCACCGGGTACGACGTCCGCGACGCCTCCCGGCAGGAGGTCGAATCGCTCGGCGCGAAGTTCCTCACCAGCTCGATCGCGAGCGGGGGCGGGACCGGTGGGTACGCGCGCGTCATGACCGACGCGGAGAAGGCGACCCAGCAGCAGGAGCTCGACACCGCGCTCGCCGACTTCGACGTGATCATCACGACCGCGAAGGTCCCCGGGCACGCGCCGCCCGAGCTCGTCTCCGCGGCCACGCTCGCTGCGCTCCGGGCCGGTTCGGTCTGCATCGACCTCGGCTGCAGCACGCTCGGCGGCAACGTCGCGGGCTCCGTGGAGGGAACCACGACCGTCACCGACAACGGGGTCACCGTCGTGGGCGGTGGCGAGCTCGCGGCGGACCTGCCCGTCTCGGCCTCGCAGATGTACGCCCGCAACGTCGTCGCGGTGCTGGACTCGCTCGCGCCGAACGGCGTCATCGTCGTCGACGCGACCGACGAGGTGCACCGGGGGATCGTCGTGGGGCATGACGGCCAGGTCACCAACGCCGCGATGCGCGCCGTGCTGCACCTCGACCCGCTGAAGGTGACACCACCTCCCGACGTCACCCCCCTCCCCGCCGTGGGGCCCGCACCGGTCGCCGATCGGCACAAGGAGAAGGTCGCGTGATCGCCACCCTGTTCGCCAACCTCGCGATCTTCGTGCTCAGCCTGCTCGTCGGCGTCGAGGTGATCGGCAAGATCCCCTCGACCCTGCACACCCCGATGATGTCGGGCTCCAACGCGATCCACGGCGTCGTCATCGCCGGCGCGGTCGCCACAGCCGCGGCGGCCGACAGCCCGACCGGCTACGTCCTCGCATTCCTGGCTGCGGCACTCGCGGCCGCGAACGTCTTCGGTGGCTACGTCGTGACCGACCGGATGCTGCAGATGTTCACCCGGCACTCATCGCCCGCAGCGGTCACCGCTGCCGCAGCGAAGGAGGCCTCATGACGCTCTTCGACTTCGTCATCGGCGTCGTGTTCCTGGCGGCCGCCACCCTCTTCGTGGTGGGGCTGCATCTCATGCGCCTCCCCTCGACCGCACGGCGAGGCAACCTCATCTCGGCGGCCGGCATGGCCATCGCGGTCGTCGCGACGATCGTGTTCTCCGTGGTCGACTCCGGAGGCCACTGGCTCGGCTGGCTCGCTCTCGTGGCCGGCGCCGCGCTCGGCGGCGCGTTCGGGGTCGTCCGCGCGCGGACGGTCAAGATGACCGACATCCCGCAGCTGGTCAGCGTCTTCAACGCCGTGGGCGGCGGAGCAGCAGCAGTGGTCGCGTTCGCGGACTTCCTGCAGCACGCCGAGCGGAACAGCGCACTGGGCCTGACGTCGTCCGTGCCGATCGTGCTCGACGTCGTGATCGGTTCGATCACGTTCTCCGGCTCGCTGATCGCTGCTGGCAAGCTGCAGGGCATCGTGTCGGGAAGCCCGATCACCTTCCCGGGCGCGCGGATCGTGAACGTGCTGGCGATCGCCGTCGCGCTCGTGGCCGGGGTGTTCGCGATCGTCGTGGGCGACAACGTGCTGCTCCTCGTGGCCGTGCTCGCGGCGTCCCTGCTGTTCGGCGTGCTCATGGTGCTGCCGATCGGCGGGGCGGACGCCCCCGTGATCGTGTCGCTGCTCAACGCGCTCACCGGACTCGCCGTCGCCATGGCGGGGTTCGCGATCGACAACCAGGCACTGATCATCGCCGGTGCCCTGGTGGGTGCCGCGGGCACGATCCTCACGCTCCAGATGGCGAAGGCCATGAACCGGTCGGTGCCGGCCATCGTCCTCGGCGGGTTCGGTACGGGCGACGTGAAGTCGGCGGCCGCCGGAAACGCCCAGGACCTCAGCACCGTGCACGCGGTCAGCGCCGACGATGTGGCGGTGCAGCTCGCGTACGCGCAGCACGTGATGATCGTGCCGGGATACGGCCTCGCCGCCGCCCAGGCGCAACACGAGGTCGCCGAGCTCGCGAAGCTGCTGATGGCGAACGGCATCGACGTCAGGTACGCCATCCATCCGGTCGCCGGCCGCATGCCCGGACACATGAACGTGCTGCTTGCCGAAGCGAACGTGCCGTACGACCAGATGCTGCAGCTCGACGAGGCGAACGTCGCGTTCGACAACTGCGACGTCGCGCTCGTCGTGGGCGCGAACGACGTCTACAACCCCGATGCCCGCGAGCCCGGCAACGCGGTCTCCGGCATGCCGATCCTCGACGTCGACCACGCCAAGTCGGTCGTGATCCTGAAACGCTCGATGCGGCCCGGCTACGCCAACATCAGCAACCCGCTGTTCACCGACCCGAAGACGGGCATGTACTTCGCTGACGCCAAGGTCGGCCTGGCCGCCATCACCGCTGCAGTGAAGGAGTACGTGACCGCCTGACCCCCCGCAGGCGGAGGACCAATTCCTCTGCGCGCGGCGACGAGGCCCGATGAGACTCAGGACGAAGGCGATCGAACGCCGCGAAGGGCTTCCCCCATGACCTACCAGACAGTCAACCCGTACACGAACGAGATCGTCGCGACGTTCCCGGATGCGACCGAAGCCGAGGTCGACCAGGCGATCACCGCCGCGCACGGAGCCTTCCTCGTCTGGCGGGAGACCCCGTTCTCCCAGCGGACGGCGATGCTGGCCAAGGCGGCGAGACTGCTGCGGGCCGAGAAGCGGCGGTACGCGGAGATCCTCACCCTCGAGATGGGCAAGGTCATCGCCGAGGCCGAGGCGGAGGTCGATCTCTCGGCGGACATCCTTCAGTACTACGCCGACCGCGGGGAGTCGCTCATCGAGACCGAGCAGGTCCCCGTCGCGTACGCGGCTGAGGGGCAGGTCGAGATCGTGAACCAGCCCCTCGGCGTCCTACTCTCGATCGAACCCTGGAACTTCCCCTACTACCAGGTCGTCCGCGTCGCGGCCCCGCAGCTCCTCGTCGGCAACACCATCCTCCTCAAGCACGCCAGCAACGTCCCTCAGGCCGCCGCGATGTTCGACGATCTCTTCGCCCGCGCCGGGCTGCCCGCCGGGGCCTTCAAGAACCTCTACCTCCCGCACGAGCTCACCGAGTACGTCATCGATGACCCGCGAGTGCGCGGTGTCGCCCTCACCGGCAGCGAAGAAGCCGGTTCGATCATCGCGGCCTATGCCGCGAAGGCCGTGAAGAAGAGCACCCTCGAGCTCGGTGGCGCTGACGCGTTCGTGGTGCTCGACGACGCGGACATCGACAGGACCGCGGAGTGGGCGGTGTTCGGGCGGCACTGGAACGCCGGACAGGTGTGCGTATCCGCCAAGCGGATGATCGTGGTCGACGAGGTCTTCGACGAGTTCCTCGAGAAGTACCGCGCCGGCGTCACCGCACTCCGGGCCGGCGATCCCCTGGACGCGAAGACCACGCTCGCACCGCTCTCGTCGCAGAGCGCGGCCGACAAGCTGGCGCTGCAGGTGGAGGAGGCGGTCGCCGGCGGCGCGACCGCGGAGACGCTCGGTGACCCCGTCCCCACGACCGGAGCGTTCTTCCAGCCCACGATCCTCACCGGCATGGACTCCACGAACCCGTCCTACTACGAGGAGTTCTTCGGACCGGTCTCGATCGTGATCCGCGTGAAGGACGAAGCGGAGGCGATCACGGTCGCGAACGACTCCCCCTTCGGACTCGGCGGCTCGGTGTTCACCAAGGACAGCGCTCACGGCGAGCGGGTGGCGAGGAAGATCGACACCGGCATGGTCTATGTGAACCACCCGACCATGGTGAAGGCCGACATCCCGTTCGGCGGGATCAAGCACTCCGGCTACGGGCACGAGCTGACCAACCTCGGCATCCAGGAGTTCATCAACAAGAAGGTCATCGACGTCGTCGACATCGCCGCGGCGTTCTGACGCCGAGCGAGATCAGCACGCCGCGCCGTGGTCACGAGGATCAGCTCCCGACCACGGCGCACTGACTGACCGGGCGGCTGCTCACCTGGCCCAGCGCGGACCCGCCCCGCCCCACGACGCCCCGCCCCGCCCCACGACGCGGCCGGAACTCCCGACCGCAGCGCAGAACGAGACCGACGGATCCGCCGCCTCGGGGTGCCGTCCCTCGAGGCGGTGTCGGCCCGGAGCTTCGTGGTCGTGTGCGCGGGCCGCATGGTCGCGGCCTCCGCCCCCTGGACCCCCAGTCCTGGTCTGCCGGATATGAATGCATCGTCCGTTCAGAGATGCATCGTCGAGGACATCGCCGTGGCCGGTTGGGACAGCCCGAGCAGGTCCGTCTCGCTGACGATCAGCAGGGGAACCGTCGAAGTTGCAGCGAGCGCGTCCTCGACGAGATCCGATGCCGGTCCGCTGCGCGCGTGACGTCCGAGGACCATGAGAGACGCGGTTTTCGTCGACCGGAGCAGCTCTTCACGGACAGCACCGCGAACCACCCGCTGCCGGACCAGCAGATGCGGGTAGTGGGTCGCGAGCTCTCGAGCGACCGCATCCATCGGTCCGTTCGGCCAGTCCGGCGGGGTGCTGTCGATCAGCCGAACGTGCACGATGATCACCGAGGCGTCGACGGACTGCGCTTCGGCGGCCGCGATGCGAGCGGCTGCGACCCCCGCTTCCGTGCCGTCGACACCGGCGACGACCGGTCCGGCGAGAGCTCCCCAACCGACGGGTACCAGCGCCACCGGGCCGACTGCTCGGTGAGCGAGGCGACCGAGCATCGCGGAACGGTGGGGCAGGCGGACTGCCGCGTCACCCCCGGTGCCGAGGGCCAGGATGCTGCCCGAGACGGACTCGGCCATGAGCATCTGCTCGACGTCGCCGTGCATCACCTCGCCGTGGACATCGAGATCCGGACGCTGCTTGTGCAACTGCTGCACCTCATGGTCGAGTAGCAGGGCCGGCCCGACTTCGATCAGGGCATCGCCATCGTCATCCCCGAGGACCCTGACGAGACGGACGCGACGGGTCGTGGGACGGCTCACCGCCCATCGGAGCGCTTCCCTCGACCGCACTGAGCCATCCCATGCGACGACGACATCCGCGAGCATGTGCGTTCCCCCTCGGGTAGTGCGGACCACCCTGGCCGGGGTTCGTCGTTGCCGGGAGGGGCGAAGGTCCCGGCCGGCTCGTCGGTCAGAAAGGACAACGGCACGTCGCTCGGCTCCCCTGCTGGACCGGGATCGACGACTCCTCCGGCTGCGGACGCGGTGCCACGCATACCCCGCAGCGGCTGATCGAGCCGATTCGGGCGCAGGTCGTCGATCGGGCACCCGACGCCTCGGTGCTCTTCGGTGTCCGCACTCGCACGTGGCTGCGCAACCGCAGCTTCCGCGATGGCTGGTTCGACCCGGCGGCCGAGCAGATCGGACAGCCTGAGCGGACGCCGCACGAGTTCCGGCACATCGCCGCGGGTCTCGCCGCATCCGCCGGCGCCGACGTCAAGGCCGTACCTCGGATGCTCGGCCACGCCTCCGCCGCGATGACCCTCGATACCTACGCCGACCTGTTCGATGACGATCTGACGGCGGTTGCGGACGCGCTCGATCACCGGGCGATGCAGACAAATGTTGCCATTCTGTTGCCACGGAGCCCATCAGACGGCGTGTCGCACTGACACCAGAAACGACAAAACCCCCGGATGACCCGGGGGTTTCGCCTTGCGTGACCCCAGCGGGATTTGAACCCGCGTTACCGCCGTGAGAGGGCGACGTCCTAGGCCGCTAAACGATGGGGCCGCATGCCGCGAACGAGCGCGGCGGTCAGCAAGTATGCCACACCCGTCACCCCGACTCGGACAGGTGGGCCCTCCGCTGCTGATCCGGCGGTGCGCACCGGCCGATCAGCGGCGGAGGGCCTACCTAGCGGCGCGGAGGGCGTCGGCGGAGGAGCCGGCGCCAGCGACGGCGGAAGCGCACGACCGCGGGTGGACGCACGGTCGCGATCGCCTCGGTGACGTCGCCGCGCAGGAGGTGCACCGGCGCCTCGCGCTCGAGATCGAGCTGCTCGAGCACGTGGTCGACCGAGGCGAGCACGGAGCCCTGCAGCATCCAGAGGTCCGGGCGATGCCTCGGGTCCAGATCGAGCAGCGTCAGCTCCGTGAGGACCGCGCGGGCCTCCCCCACCGCGTCGAGCGTCCGCTCCCTGGCCCGCACGCGGTCGGGCTCGCTGCCGTCGTACTCGGCGCCGACGAGGTCGCCGAACGCGCGCAGCCCGCTCGCGGACGCATCGAGCACGACCGCGAACGCGCGACGCAGCTCGGCTGCGGCCGGATCCTCGGCCGAGGCGTCCGGGGGCGCCGACCTGGACAGCACGACCAGGAGCGCACGCTCCGCGGCGAGGCAGCGCTCGAGCCGCTCCAGCGCGCCTCTGAGCGCGGGGTGGACGGCGTCCGTCGTCAGCGCGAGCGGGTTCAGCACCCGGGTCTGCTCGACCTCCCGGACCGCCGCCTGCGCCTCCGCGATGTCGCCGGCGAGGTGCCCGCTCCACTCGAGCCACGCCGCGAGCTCCTCCCCGACCGGTGGCCGGGTGCCGAGCGACTGCGCCATCTCGGCCAGCAGCGCGGCCTGCGAGCGGGCGACACGACGCACCGCCTCCCCGGCCTGCGCGTTCGGGATGGCGACCGGCACCAGCAGCGAGAACAGGATGCCCACGCCGGTGCCGATCAGCGTGTTGACGAGGCGCGTCTCCGCTCCGACGTCCGGGGACGAGACCGCCAGGATCAGCATCGCGCTGATGGGTGTCTCGAGCGACTGGTCACCGAGCCGGAAGAGCTTGGCCAGGGTGAGGGAGACGGCGATGACGAGCGCGAGGCTCCACCAGGACAGGCCGGTCCACGTCGTGACGAGCACCGCGACGAGCACCCCGGTGAGCACCGCCCCGACCCGCACCAGGCCCATCACGAGCGTGCCGACGGTGGAGGCCTGCACGACGAGCAGCGCCGTCAGGGGCGCCGTGAGGTCGAGGATCCCCGGCGAGACGACGTCCGCCACCAGGTAGGCCACGACCCCGGCCACCGTGAGGCGGCCGATCTGGGTCGCGGACGGCCGGAGGCGCGCGGGCACCTCCGGCCACGAGGTGGGGAAGGACGGCCAGATCCAGTCGAGCGCGCGGTGCAGCCGGAGACGCGTTCGCGAGGCCCGCCCCTCCCATCCCGACGACCGCGCGCGTGCCGTGACTGCTCCTCACTCGCCGCATGGACCCGCAGCGGACGTTCGGCGGCCCGGTGGTTGGCTCGCTCCATGCGCATCACCAAGCTCGAGCATGCCGCGCTGATCCTGGAGGAGGCGGGGCATCGCCTCGTCATCGACCCGGGCGGCCTGACCAACCCCATCCTCGGTCTCACCGACGTCGACGCGATCGTGATCACCCACGAGCACGCCGACCACTGGACGCCCGACCAGCTGTCGCGGATCGCGGACACGAACCCCGGCATCCCCGTGTACGGCCCCTCCGGCGTCGCCCGAGCGGCGGAGGGGGTCGACATCACGACCGTCGCACCGGGCGAGACCGTCGAGGTCGCGGCCTGGACCCTCCGGTTCTTCGGCGGCAACCACGCCGTGATCCACCCGACGATCCCGATCGTCGAGAACGTCGGTGTGCTGGTGAACGGCCGCTTCTACTACCCGGGCGACTCCTTCTACGTGCCGCTCGGCGTGCAGGTGGAGACCCTCGCCGCACCGGCCGGCGCCCCGTGGATGAAGATCTCCGAGGGCATGGACTACGTGACGGAGGTCGGCGCGAAGCGGGTGTTCGGCACGCATGACGGCGTGCTCTCCGCGGCGGGGCTGGGCCTCGTCCACGACCGGCTCAAGGCCGTCACGGAGGCGAAGGGCGGCGAGTACTTCCCGCTGAAGCCCGGCGAGTTCATCGAGGCCTGAACCTTCGCTTCGTCGGACGCGGCGTCCTGGACGACGAGACTTCAGGCGAGCAGGCTGGCCACGATCGGGGCCGCGGGGGCCGCTCGGAGCGCCGCGAGCGGGCCACGTTGGACCACGCGACCCGCGTCGAGCACGACCACGTCGTCCGCGAGCGCCTCCGCGTCGCGGACGTCGTGGGTGACGAGCAGCGCAGAGCCGGAGAAGGCGGTGAGCTGCGCGCGGATCGCCTCGCGCAGCTCGGGACGCAGCTCGGCGTCGACGGCCGCGAGCGGCTCGTCGAGCAGCACCAGCCTCGGCTCCCGCGCCAGCGTGCGGACGAGTGCGACGCGCGCCGCCTGACCGCCGGAGAGCCCCGACGGCCGGCGATCGCGCAGCCCGGCGAGGCCCGCGGCGGTCAGGAGGCGGTCCGCGACGTCGCGTGCGGCGCCACGGCGCGCCCCGCCGGTCCGGAGGCCGAACGCGACGTTGTCGAGCACGGAGAGGTGCGGGAACAGCGCCGCCTGCTGCTGCACGACGCCGACCGGACGGTGCTCTGGCGGGACCGAGACGCGAGCCTCGGTGTCCTCCAGCACGACGTCGTCGACCAGCACGCGGCCCGCGTCGAGCGGCACGAGCCCGGCGACGGCCGCGACCGCGGTCGACTTCCCGGCTCCGTTGCGCCCCATCAGCGCCACGACGTGCCCCGGCGGCACGGTGAGCGTCGCGTCGAGCCCGAACACGCCGCGGTCCACGCGGAGGGCGGCCTCCAAGCCGCTCACCGGCCGATCCCCTGCAGCCAGCGATCACGGAGGGAGACGAGCACGACGAGCGCCACGACCATCAGCACGACCGCGATCGCGATCGCCGCGTCGGGATCGGTGTTCAGCGCGAGGTAGGCGGCGATCGGCAGCGTCTGCGTGACCTTCGGCAAGCTGCCTGCGAAGGTGACCGTCGCACCGAACTCGCCGATGGCGCGGGCGAACGACAGCACCGCCCCGGCGGCGACGCCCGGCGCGGCGAGCGGGAGCGTCACCCGCACGAACCGGGTCCACGGCCCGGCCCCGAGCGTCGTCGCTGCGATCGCGAACCGGCGGTCGACCCCGCGGAGCGCCCCCTCCACACCGAGCACCAGGAACGGCAGGCTCACGAACGTCTGTGCGACGACCACCGATGCGGTCGTGTAGGGGAGCTGGAACCCGGTCGCCCGGAACACGGGCCCGCCGAGCAGCCCGACCCGGCCGAGCAGCAGCAGCAGCGCGACGCCGCCGACCACCGGCGGCAGGACAAGCGGCGTGGTCACGAGGGCCCTCGCGACCCGACGCACCGGTGCGGGCCACCCGTCGGACCCGGAGAGCACCACCGCGAGCGGGACGCCGAGCACGACGCAGCACCCCGTCGATGCCGCCGCGGTGCCGAGCGACAGCCCGAGTGCCGGCAGCACCGTGTCGCCGCCGAGCAGGGCCCCGAGCCGCGCCCACGGTGCGCGGACGAGCAACGCGACGAGCGGACCGACCAGGAGCACGAACGCGATCGCCGCCGGCACCAGCACGGGGCGCGGGAGACGGGCGAGGGGATCCCTACGGCGCAAGGAAGCCGGCCGCCTGCAGGTCGCTCTCGTGCGCCTGCACGAAGGCGACCCACGCCTCCGCGAGCGCCGCGTTCCGCGAGCCGGCGATCGCGGCGATCGGATAGGCGGTGACCGCTCGGGCCGCCCCGGGGAAGCGGATGCCGACCACCTTCGCCCCCGCGTTCCGCACGTCGGTGCTGTACACGAGGCCCGCGTCCGCCTCGTTCGCCTCCACCTTCGTCAGCACGCTCGTCACATCCGGCTCGTAGCTGTCGGGCTTCGGGGTGATCCCCGCGGCGGCGAACACCGTCGTGGCTGCAGCACCGCAGGGCACCGCCTTGTCGCAGACCACGATCGTCTTCGCGGCGTCGGCGAAGTCCCGCAGCCCGGTGATGCGGCCCGGGTTCCCCGGCGGCACGGCGATCTCGAGCTCGTTCCGCGCCACGATGACCGGCTTCGCCGCGACCAGGGAGGCGTCCGACACGGTCCGCATCGTCGTCGTGCTCGCCGCGGCGAACACGTCCACCGGCGCGCCGGCGACGATCGCGGCGGCGAGCGCGGAGCTGCCCCCGAAGTCGAACGTGATCGTCGTGCCGGGATGCTCCTTCTGGAAGGTCGCGGCCAGCGCGGGGAACACCGTGTTCAGGCTCGCGGCGGCGTCGACCGTGATCGAGCCGCGCAGCGCGGACGTGGCGGGGGTCGCCGGGGCGGCCGCCGAAGGCAGCGGGTCCTGCGCGCACCCGGCGAGCACGAGGGCGGACAGCGCGGCGAGCGTGATCGCCACCGCGGCCCGACGGCTCATCGTGAGTCCTTCCTCGGGTCGGCGTGCTCGATCACGACGGTCGTCGCCTTGACGGATGCGGTCGCGATCGCTCCCGGCTCGAGGTGCAGCTCGTCGGCCGCTTCCCGGCTCATCAGCGACACGAAACGGAACGGACCGGCCTGCAGCTCCACCTGCGCCATGACCGTGTCCCGGACGACGCGCGTGACGAGGCCGGTCACGCGGTTTCGCGCCGAGGAGGTGCCTCCCGTCGGCAGCATGCGCGCGAGCGGGGACTCCGCGGCGATGTGCGCGGCGAGCGCCGCGAGCGCCGCACCGTCGACGGTCGCGGGGCCCGACGACCGGTCGATGTCGATCCGGCCCGAGTCGCTCCACCGGCGAAGGGTGTCGTCGCTGACACCGAGCAGCGCTGCCGCATCGGTGACCTTGATCCGCTCGACCATCTCCCCCTCCGACCGCATCCGCGTGCGGATGCAACTGTATCCACCGCATCCGCGGCAGGGTGACCGCGGTGGTTGGATCGTGCTGTGGCCGATGCTCGCTTCGCCCGCCAGGTGCGGCTCCCGGGGTTCGGCGAGGCGGGGCAGCAGGCGCTGAGATCGGCTCGCGTGGTCGTCGTCGGGGCCGGCGGTCTCGGTTGCGCCGTGCTTCCGGTCCTCGCGGCGAGCGGCGTCGGCGAGCTGCTCGTGGTCGACGACGATCGCGTCGAGACCTCGAACCTGCATCGGCAGACCCTCTACGGGCCCGCGGACGTCGGGCGGCCGAAGGCGGAGGTCGCGGCGGAGCGACTCGGAGCCCTCGGCGCGCGGACGCTCGCCGTCACCGATCGGGTGACGACCGCGAACGCGGCGGCGCTGATCGCGGGCGCGACCCTCGTCGTCGACGGGACGGATGATCTCGACGCCCGCTACGCGCTCGACGACGCCTGCGCTGCAGCAGGGGTCGCCCTGGTCTGGGGCTCCGCGATCGGCTTCTCGGGGCAGGTCGGCGTCGCCGCCTCCCCCGGCCCGCGCTGGCGCGACCTCTTCCCCGCGCGACCGGATGCGGCCACCCTGGACACCTGCGAGACCGCCGGTGTGCTGCCGAGCCTCTGCACCACCGTCGGCGGGGCGATGGCCACCGAGGCGCTCAAGCTGCTGACGGGCATCGGGCGGCCGCTGATCGGGCGCCTGCTCGTGATCGACGCGGGCGCCGCCACCGTGCGGGAGATCGCGTACGGTGCAGCCGACGAGCACGGGACCGACGACGACGAGGACGAGGACACCATGACGGACATCGAGGAGATCTCACCCGCAGCGACGGCGGAGCTGCTGGCGAGCGGCGCCGACATCACCCTGCTCGACGTGCGGGAGCCGTGGGAGGCGGAGATCGCAGCACTGCCGGGCGCGGTGCTGATCCCGTTGGGCGAGCTGGCCGACCGGGTCGGCGAGCTCGACGCGGACCGCCCGGTGATCGCGTACTGCCACGGCGGCGTCCGCAGCATGCACGCGGCACGGCAGCTGCTGGTCGCCGGGCTGCAGGCCAGGTCGATGGCCGGGGGGATCGACGGCTGGAGCCGCACGGTCGACCCGGGCCTCCCGAGGTACTGAGCCGTGGTCCGCCGTCGCACCGTCGACGAGCACGCCGGCCGCATCGCCGCGCTCGTCGGGCCGACCCTGGCCCGCTACGAGACCGAGGTCGTGCCGCTCGCCGCGGCGCTCGGCCGGGTGACCTCCGAACCGATCGTGACGGCGGGCCCGATGCCGCCGTTCCGCAACGCGCAGATGGACGGTTACGCCGCCCGTGCGGCCGACCTCCGCCGCACGCCGGTGGTGCTGCCGGTCGACGGAGTCCTCCCGGCCGCGGCCGCCACGGCCCGGTCGCTCGAGCCCGGCCACCTGCTGAAGGTCATGACCGGTGCCCCGGTGCCCGACGGGGCCGACTGCGTCGTCCCCATCGAGCAGACCCTCGAGGAGGACGGCGGCGTCCGGATCCTGCGCGGGGTCGAGGCAGGCGCGTTCGTCCGGGAGGCGGGCAGCGACGCGCTGCCCGGTACCGCCGTGGTCCCCGCGCACACCCATCTCGCGCCCCGGCGGATCGCCGCAGCGGCGGCCGCGGGCGTCGCCGAGGTCGCCGTCCGCCGCCGTCCCCGCGTCGCCGTGATCGCGACGGGCGCCGAGGTGGTCGCGCCGGGCGCCCCGCTCTCGCTCGGCCAGGTGCACGACGTGAACGGGGTGACGCTCGCCGCCCTCGTGGAGGAGGCCGGTGCGGTGGTCGTGCTCGTCGATCGCACGTCCGACGACGCCGCCGCCTTCGAGCAGGCGCTGCTCCGCGCCGTCGCCGAGGCCGATCTCGTCCTGACCGCAGGCGGCGTCTCGAAGGGCGACTTCGAGGTCGTCCGTCAGGTGCTCGAACCGCTCGGTGCTGACGTCACCGAGATCGCGATGCAGCCCGGCGGTCCGCAGGGGTCCGCCTCCGTCCGCGGCGTGCCGATCGTCTGCCTCCCCGGCAACCCGGTCTCTGCGCAGGTGTCGTTCGCAGTCTTCCTCCGGCCGCTGCTCCGCGGTGCCGTCGGCCTGCCGCCGATCCACGCCGTCCCGATGCCCCTGGCAGCGGCGGTGCACTCGCCGCAGGGCAAGCGGCAGTGGCTGCGCGGCGTCGTGAAGGACGGCGCGGTCTCCCCCCTCGGTGGTCCCGGTTCCCACCTGGTCGTGGCGATGGCGGCGGCGGAGGTGCTGATCGACGTGCCCGCGGACACGGACTTCATCGGCGCAGGCAGCACGGTCTCGGTCCTGCCGCTCTGACGTGGACGGCGAGAATGGACCCATGTCCTTGACGCACCTCGACGACCAGGGCCGCGCCCGCATGATCGATGTCGGGGCCAAGCCCTCCACCCGCCGGGAGGCCGTCGCCCACGGGCGGTTGGTGACGACCGCCGAGGTGGTGCGGCTGCTGCTCGCGGACGGGCTGCCGAAGGCCGATGCCCTCGCCACGGCGCGCATCGCGGGGATCGCCGGGGCGAAGCGCACGAGCGACCTGATCCCGCTCTGCCATCCGCTGCCGATCGACGCGGTCACGATCGACCTGATCGCCTCGGGCGAGACGGTGCTGGTCGAGGCGAGGGTGTCGACCACAGGCAGGACCGGTGTGGAGATGGAGGCGCTGACGGCCGTCGCCGTCGCGGGCCTCGCCCTGCACGACATGGTCAAGGCGGTGGACCCCGGCGCGACGATGACCGACGTGCAGCTCGTCGAGAAGACCGGCGGCAAGCACGGCCGGTGGACCCGCGAGCTCGGCCGCGACACCCCCGAGGCGGTCCGGCGCGGCGGGGCCCGCGTGCTGGTCGTCTCGACGGGCGCCGCGGCCGGGTCACGGGTCGACACCACGGGCGGCCGGATCGTCGCCTGGCTGCGAGAGCAGGGGCTGGAGACGCCGGACGCGACGGTCGTCGCCGATGCCGAGGTCGCAACCGGGCTGCGCGCGGCGCTCCAGGAGGGGCCGGAGGTGCTGATCACGACCGGCGGCACCGGCCCGAGCCCGACCGACCGCACGCCCGAGGCGACCGCGGCGGTGATCGACCGGGTCCTGCCGGGTGTCGCGGAGGCGCTGCGCGCCCGGGCAGGCACGCCGACCGCCGCGCTCGGCCGCGGGATCGCGGGCCTGGCGAACGGCACCGTCGTCGTGAACCTGCCGGGCTCGACCGGCGGCGTCGACGACGGGCTGGCCGTCCTCACCGACCTGCTCCCCCACCTCCGGCACCAGATCCGCGGCGATGCGGACCACGACCACGGCGCGCACCAGTCCACGCCGCGCGAGGGATCGTGACCGTCGCGCTGGCCGTGGTGACCGATCAGGCGATCGACGCGGCCACGGTGGAGGCCGCGGTGCTGTCCCGCGCGGACGGCGCGCTCGTCACCTTCCGGGGTGTGATCCGGGACCACGACTCGGGCCACGCCGTGACGCGGCTCGAGTACAGCGCGCACCCCGACGCGGAGGCATTCCTCCTGGCGGCGTGCGCACAGATCGGCGGCGACCTCGTCGTCGCTGCGGTGCACCGCATCGGCGCGCTCGAGGTGGGCGACGTCGCACTCGTCGCCGCCGTCGCCGCACCGCACCGCGCGGACGCGTTCACCGCCTGCGCGGCCCTGGTCGACGCCATCAAGTCGGAGGTGCCGATCTGGAAACGCCAGCACTCCCCCGACGGCACCACGGAATGGGTCGGCCTCTGACCTTTCACGGATCAGGCCCGTTTCGCGACACGCCGTAATCCACTCCTCCGCGGGCGGCGTGTCGCGAATCCAGCCTGATCGGTGAAAGGTGAGGGAGGAATCGGCTCCTCCCCAGAGCGGATTCCAACCGCCGAGCCTCCGGAGACGGCTTCAGGTGCGGGCAGCCGTCCTTCGCGGCACAGCATTCCGGCGTGCTTCCCACCGACTGGACCGCAGCAGCATCGACCGCGCGCACGGTGCTCGCGCTTCAGGATGGCGTGGCGCACATCTCCGCGTTCCTCGCCGCGGGCATGTCACGCCACCAGGTGGCGGCGCTGTTCCGGCAGGGCGTCCTCGCTCGGCCCAGGATCGGCTGGTACGCGGATCCCGCGCTGCCGTTCGACGCGATCCGCGCGATCCGGATCGGCGGCGTCCTGGGCGGCACGTCGGCTGCGGCCTCCTACGGGCTGCCGGTGCCCGAGGGAGCGGAGCACGAGCTGCAGGTGAGTGTCGAGGACAACGCGTCGCGCCTCCGGCACAGCCGCGACCGGACCCGGCACGTGACGGCGGGCGACGAGCCGGACGTCCGGCTGCACTGGCAGCCCCGGCTGGAGGCGGTCCGCGGCTACCGCGTCGCCGTCGTCGACGTGCTGCTGCAGCTGGCGCTCTGCGTGCCGTTCGACTGGCTCGTCGTCGCCATGGACAGCGCCCTGCACGTGCCGCGCGGTGGAGCCGCGCTGCTCTCGCCCGGCTCCTGGACGCGCCTGCGATCGGCGCTGCCGGAGCGGCTGCAGCGCGCCTGTGACCTCGCCGACGGCCGATCCGAGAGCCCCATCGAGACAATCGTGCGGCTCGGCCTCGTCCGGCTGGGCATCGCGTTCGACCTGCAGGTGTGGATGCTGCCGTACCACCGCGTCGACTTCCTCGTCGGAGGCTGGCTGATCATCGAGGTGGACGGCAGGCGCTACCACGTCGGTGACGAGCAGTTCGAGGCGGACCGCGAGCGCGACGCGCTGTTCGCCGCCTGGGGCTACCGCGTGCTGCGTTTCAGCTACAGGCAGGTGGTCGAGGACCTGCCCTGGGTCCTCGACGTCATCTGCGCGGTGGTCGCCCGCGGCCGCTGACGTTGCACGGATCAGGCTGGATTCGCGACGCGCCGCGGGCCGCCGCGCCCTCAACGGCGTGTCGGCGAAAAGAGCCTGATCGGTGAAAAGTCAGCCGCCGGCGAACGGCGGAAGCACGTCCACGGCGGCGCGGAGGGGGCGCGCCGGGTCTCGAGTGACCGTGCCGTCCACGAGCAGGCTGCCCGCGTCGAGCACGCGCTGCATGGGGGCGCCGTAGTGGTCGCTGAGCCAGATGCGGAGTGCGCCCGCGGTCGCCTCGACCGTCACCTGCTCCTCCTCGCGGCCCGCAGCCTCCGCGGCCGCCGCGAAGTAACGGACCCGCACCGTCGTCTCAGCCACCGATCGCACCCATGGAGCGGATCGGCCGCTGGAAGGTCGAGCGGTCCATCCCGTGGCCCGCCTGCTTGCCCCACATCGCCGCGCGCCAGGCGTCGGCGATCGCCGCATCGTCCGCACCGCCGCGCAGCAGGGGTGCCAGGGGCATCTCGTCGTCCCCGAACAGGCATGACCGCACCGAGCCCTCGGCGGTGAGGCGCGTGCGGTCGCAGTCGCGGCAGAACGATCGGGTGACGGAGGCGATGATCCCGACCGTCGCCGGTGTCCCGACGACCTGCCAGAGCTCGGCCGGCGAGGAGGGGTCGTCGCGCCCGATCGGCTCGAGCTCGAACCGCGTCCCCAGCGCCGCGAGGAGCTCCTCGGCGTCGATGAGCGACTCCCGGCTCCACACCCCGTCCGCATCGAGCGGCATCTGCTCGATGAACCGGAGGTGCACCCCGGCCCCGACGGCCCAGCCGAGCAGGTCCGCCGCGTCACCGAGCGTCTCCCGCATCAGGACGGCATTCACCTTGACCGGCTCGAGCCCGGCGTCGCGCGCGGCGGCGATGCCCGCGAGCACGGCGGGCAGCCTGTCACGCCGGGTCAGCCGCGCGAAGTGCTCGCGGTCGACGGTGTCCAGCGAGATGTTCACCCGGTCCAGCCCTGCCGCGAGCAGCGCGGGGAGCCGCTTGTCCAGCCCGATCCCGTTCGTCGTCAGCGCCATCGGCAGGCCGGGTGCCGCCGCGCGGGTCGCGGCGAGGATGTCGGCCAGGTCGGCCCGCATGAGCGGCTCGCCGCCGGTGAAGCGCACCTCGTGCACGCCGAGGTCCCGTGCGGCGATGCCGACGAGGCGGCCGATCTCCGCCGGGGTGAGCAGGTCGCGCCGTGCGATCGCAGGCAGCCCCTCCTCCGGCATGCAGTACGTGCAGCGGAGGGAGCACTTCTCCGTCACGGAGACCCGGAGGTCGTGCGCGGTCCGGCCGAACCGGTCGAGCAGGCCCGCGTCGTCGGGGCGGTCGGTCGTGTCGACGACGGGCCGCGCAATGCCTGGGATCCCGATGTTCATCGCCGTCACAGGACAAATGTCGCACAGCCCCGCAGGGCTCCTGCGTGGAAGCATGGTCGGGAGCACGAAGGGGCACCTCATGGCGGTCTTCTCCCCCGGCTTCCGCGGACGCCGACGCAGCACCAACCCTGGCCTGCCACCCGGGCAGTACGAGGAGCACGGATTCCCCGTGCTGTCCGCCGGACCGACCCAGCGCGTGCGGCAGGACGACTGGCGGTTCACCCTCACGACGGAGACGGGTGAGCAGAGGAGCTGGTCGTGGCAGGACCTGATGGACCTGGGCCCGGAGACGATCGACACCGACATCCACTGCGTCACGAGCTGGTCGAAGTTCGGCACCCGCTGGCGCGGGGTCTCCGTCGACAAGCTGCTCGACGGCGTCGCCTCCGACGCCGGCTTCGTCATGGCGGGCAGCTACGGCGGCTACACCACGAACCTGCCGAAGGCGGACGTCGTGGGCGCCCGCGCCTGGATCGCGTTCGAGTTCGACGGGCAGCCCCTGCACCCCGAGCACGGCGGGCCCGCACGACTGCTGGTGCCCCACCTGTACTTCTGGAAGAGCGCGAAGTGGGTCAACTCCCTGACGCTGATGGAGCACGACAGGGCCGGGTTCTGGGAGAGCCTCGGCTATCACGCCCACGGGGACCCGTGGCGGGAGGAGCGCTATTCCTGACCGGAACACCTGGGTGCCCGCGACGCTCGTCGGCGACCACGGTGAGACCGCGACAGCCAGGACCCTGCGCCTCTCGGCACCCGACCTCGGTCCGGCGCTCGCCGGCCAGCACATCGACGTCCGGCTGACCGCGCCGGACGGCTACACAGCGCAGCGGTCCTACTCCCTCTCGTCGGCGGCCGGGGCCGATCCGATCGAGGTGACCGTCGAGCGGTTCGCGGACGGGGAGGTCTCGCCCTACCTGGTCGACGACCTCGAGATCGGGGATGCGATCGAGGTGCGCGGCCCGGTCGGCGGCTGGCTCGTCTGGCGCCCCGAGCCGGACTCTCGGCCCGTGCAGCTGATCGCGGGCGGCTCGGGCGTCGCGCCCCTGATGGCGATGCTGCGGACCAGGGCGGCGACCGGCTCACGGGTGCCCTTCCGACTGCTGTACGGCGTCACGGACCCCGACAGGGTCTACTACGCCGAGGAGCTCGCCGACCTCGTGGAGCGCGGTGGGGTGCCCGTCGCCGTCCGGTACTCCCGCCGCGTGCCCGAGGGCAGCACGGCGACCCCTGGACGCATCGGCCGGGCGGATCTCGGCGCGCTGATCCTGCCGCCGGAGGCGGACCCCTCCGTCTTCGTCTGCGGGCCGACCGGGTTCGTGGAGGCGGTCGCGGACGCGCTCGTCGCGCTCGGCCATCCCGAGCATCGCATCCGCACGGAGCGCTTCGGGCCGACCGGCTGACCCCCACCCGTCGGGAGCGTCGGCGGAAGCGCGCGTGTCGTGATGCGAGATGCCTGATCCACCCGCACTCTGGGGCGGTCGGATCGCCGCGCTGGCCCCTAGGGTGGGGATCGCATCAGCTTCTGGGGGGAAACGCATGCGCTCGAACAGCTCAGTCCTGCACCCGAGACGGGCCGCTCGTCGGCGCCGTGCCGGGGTCGCCTCGCTCGTACTCGGCTCGTTGGCCCTGTCGGCCCTCGTCGGCCTGACCGCCGCGCCCGCGTCCGCAGCGACGCGCATCCCGCTCACCGTGGTCGGCGGCGATCGGCAGATCAGCGCCGCATGGAACCCCGTGCGCGGCGCGACGGGCTACGTCGTGCGCTGGGGCACCGGCTCCGCGACGAACAGGACGGTCCACACGAGGAGCACCTCGATCCGCCTGACGTCCGTGAAGAACCTCACCAGCTACAGCGTGCGGGTCACCGCGACCGGGGTGTCGGCGGGCAGCTCCAGGGTCGCCGCGCGCACCGAGCCGTGGGTGCCCACGCCCATCCGGTCCGTCCATGCGGCGCCCGCGGGCCCGAACCAGATCCGGGTCAGCTGGTCCGGCGGCAGTCGCGCACGCGACGTCGCGGTGATCGCCGGCGCCGACAGCATGATGACCACCCACTTCTTCTCCACCGGCTGGATGCCCGCCGCCGTCCATTCGACGGTGCTCACCGTCCCGGCGTCCCTGCGCGGCGTGCTCGGCGCAGGGACCGGCAACGTCGTCTTCGTGAAGGTGGCGCTGTCCGACTCCACCAAGCGCAACCCGACGAAGCACCTTCGCTTCGACCTGCACGACAAGTACCGGCTGACGGACTCCGGGACCTGGTCGCTGGCAGGCAACGAACCCGCCACGGGCAGCGCGACGCGACTGAGCGTCGCGTCCTGGAACGTGCAGAGCGTCTCCGCGTCGGCGAGCTTCGCGAGCCAGGACCGGTGGGCGAACCGCCTGCCGCGCGTCGTGGCGAACATCGAGAACGTGCACCCCGACCTCATCGGGCTGCAGGAGCTCACCACCGCGCGGATCGTGGGCGGCTGCCTCAACCACGCGAACACCTACAACTGCGTCGAGCAGTACCAGACGCTTGCGAGCGCCCTGAGCGGCGCTGCCGTGCCGTACCGGATCGCCCGGTCGGACGGCAACGCGTGGGTCTACTCGAACCCGGGCTACGTGGACTCGGCCCTGATGTACAACCCGACGAAGCTGAAGATGCTCGACTCCGGCTTCATCTCGCCGAAGGCGATCATGGGCTCCGCCTGGCCGTCGTCCTTCACCAACGAGTCCGGGATGTGGGCGGAGTTCACGACGGTGGACCCGTCGGGCACGCCCGGTCGCACGTTCTACGCCGCGTCGATCCACCTGCCGGCGGGCAACGACGGCGGCGTGCGGGCTGCGGAGGCGACGGCGATCGCGCACTTCATGGATGCGAAGGCCCAGCGCCCCGACGGGACGTCGGTGCCGATCGTGTTCGTCGGCGACTTCAACGCCTTCGGCGCGTGGGACGCGCATGGCGGGAACCTGCGGCTCCTCGCCGACGGCTACACGGACGCCGCCGCGACCATGAACCGGACCAACCTCCGGTACAGCACGTCGAACGGGTCGAACGGATCGGACGGCCCTGACGCCGGCTACCCGGTGCACGCGGTCGCCCATCCCTACCCGACCAGCCGGATCGACTACATCATGGTGAAGAACTCGCCGTACGTGTACTCGTACCGCAACCTGGTCCGCACCGTCTCGGGCAACCGGTTCGACACCCGGTACCAGGGCTCCGACCACAACATGCAGCTCGCCACGATCGGCATCGGCGACCCGGTCCGCCCGTAGGCGATCGGTCACCGCACGACAGCGGGGCCCGGGCGCTGTGCGCCCCGGGCCCCGCTGTCGTGCTGGACCTCGTGTCAGTCCTCGGGTGCGGCGGTGGCCATCCCCGAGCGGATCGTCTCCATCACCGTGGTGTCGGCGAGGGTCGTGACGTCGCCGACGGGGCGGTTCTCCGCCACGTCGCGGAGGAGCCGCCGCATGATCTTCCCGGAGCGGGTCTTCGGCAGCTCGGCGACGACCATGATCTGGCGGGGTCGGGCGATCTTCCCGATCTGCTTCGCGACCCAGTCGCGCAGCTCCTTCGCCACCTCGGGTCCTCCGTCACCCGCCTCCTGCCGCAG
>JABBOB010000042.1 GCA_019352055.1 Acidobacteriota bacterium | reverse complement strand
CGTGTGCTGCACCCTGTGCCACGCGCCTCCCAGCAGGGCTGAAAAGCGGTCGACCGCCGCCCTCTGCACCGTCGGCGTGACGCGCGAGTGGACGTCCAGGGTGATCATCACGGCGGCGTGGCCAGGGCGTTCCTGGACGACCTTCGGGTGCGCACCCGCCTCGAGCGGCAGCGTCGCGTGCGAGTGCCGCAACCCCTTGAGAGTGATCCGCGGCAACTCCGGGATCACCGCTTGGCCGCGGCGACCCGCCGGGACCAGCGCCGGCCGACTTCATTGGGGGAGCGGACCTCGCCGGCCGTGTTCCTGGACACGTACGCGTCCGGCCGCGCGAGCGGCAGGAAGATCGAGCCCCGAGTCGCGCGCCAGCTACGGAGAAGGGCGAGCGTCCGTTTCATCGAGGTCAAGAACGCGGCTTCGTCCGGACTTCGTCGTCTTCACTGTGTTCTGAGCGGTGAGGTCAGCGGCTCGGCGGATGCTGAGCCGGCCACCCTCGAAGTCGACGTCGCCCGAGTGGAGTGCGAGCGACTCGGATCGGCCCATTCCGGTGAACGCGATCGCACGCCGGAAATGCTGAACGGGAAGTGCTTGCCCTTCTCTCCAGCGGATCGCGATCGGTGACCATGTGCTTCGAGGACGAGCAGCACTCACCCGATGTGCTCGTTCAGGCGCCGCGTGGCGTCCTGCAGCACTCGCCGAGCCGTCGCGAGGTCCGCGGAGTCGATGCCGCTGAAGGCGACCTCGGCAGCGACGGCGAGCGGGTCCGGTAGCTCGTCCCAGAGCTGCTTGCCGACATCGGTGATTCGGAGGATCCGTTGGCGCTGGTCGCGCGGGTCGGCTTCCTGCGTGACGAGCCGCTTGCGGACGAGCGTGCTGACGATTCCGCTGAGGGTGGCGCGTTCGACTTCGAGCAGCCGGCCCATCTCGCGCTGGGGTGTGGGCCCTTCGTGGACGAGCTGCCAGAGGACGAGCCATTGCGTGCGCCCGATGCCCCACGGCCGCAGGGTCGCTTCGGTGAGGGCCCGGGACGTGAGGTAGTACTTCTTCGCCCAGGCCCCGACGGAGTCGTTGCGCTCTTCGGAGCCGTCAGGCACGGGTCATGGTTACCACGGGATCGGGGTGTTCTCCCATCGGGTGAACGTGCCGGTGGGGCCCTCGGGGCCGAGCAGCGCGACGCGGACGACCTCGCGGGACCCCTCCTCGATCGACTCGGTCCCGCTGAAGTTGTTCAGCGCGGTGCTCGTGTATCCCGGGGAGACGAGGTTGATCTTGATGTCGGTCGATTCCAGCTCGACCATCATCGACAGTGTCATCGCGTTCTCGGCGGCCTTCGACGCCGGATACACCGGGCCGAACATCGAGTGGTAGGGGTAGCTCGGGTCGGCATTGGCGGTCAGGGATCCGACGCCGCTCGACACGTTGACGATGCGCGCATCGATCCCCTTGCGGAGCAGTGGCAGCATCGCCTGGTAGACCGCGAGGACGCCGAAGACGTTGACCTCCCACACGGCACGGATCTCGTCGAGCGACGCGGTGCTCGCCCTGGATCGAGCGCCCCGTTCCTCAGGCGAGCGGATGCCGCCGACATTCGAGATGCCGGCGTTGCTGACGAGCAGATCGAGGCGTCCGAACTCGGTCTCGATGAACGCCGCGGCACCGGCGATGGAGGCGTGGTCGGTGACGTCGATCTGGACGGCGCGGGTGCCGAGCCCGATCTCGGCGGCGGCTGCCTCGCCGCGCGAGAGGTCGCGGGAGCCGACCAGCACGGCCACGCCGTGCTCCGCGAGCTCCTTGGCGACCTGCTTGCCGACGCCCTGGTTGGCTCCGGTGATGAGTGCGATGCGGTCGGGCACGATGGTCTCCTTGAGCCCTGTTTGCTACCGAGCGATATTCGTACGCTAGCGAACGACTGAAGCGATCGCAACCGTTTGCGGTCCGGTTGCGACGTGCCGATCCTCGCGTTCCAGCGTCTGCCCACGTCCTGCCCGCACCTGCACGCGAGATCCTCGTGATCGAGGACAGGGCTCCGTGGTCGGAAGTGTCGATCGGCGGCATCTTCGGTGATTCGGTTCGACCCCGAAGCGGGGGCTGAGCCGGGTTCCGATCCTGCATGGTCGAACTGGCGGCGAGACCCGAAGGCATGGGCAGAGGTCCAGATGTTCGGCTGTGGGGAATCCAGGGTCGCTCTCAAACGCTGCACTGTTCGGAGCCCACCGTCCCTGGCGGAGATGTTGCTCTCGTCGACCAGAAGGAGCACGCATGAACACCGATGTCGGAACGACTCTTGTGTACCCGCACCACGGCGCCGTGACGGTCACGAAGCGGCGAGTCCGCCGGGTCCGTGGTGAGGACGCGACTTACGTGACCATGCGGGTGCACGCCAGCGATCTGACCATCGACCTTCCCGCGGCGAACTTCGAGCTCGTCGGTGTGCGCGACGTCATCGACTCCGCCGGCCTCGAAGAGGTGTTGAGCGTGCTCCGCGCCGACACGGAGGAGGAGGCCGCCAACTGGTCGCGGCGCTTCAAGTCGAACCAGGAGAAGATGGGCAGCGGCAGCGTCATCCGGGTCGCCGAGGTCGTGCGGGACCTGTCGCGCAGAGACGCCCTCACCGGAGTCTCCGCCGGCGAGAAGCACATGCTGCAGAAGGCGCGCCAGCTCCTCGAGTCGGAGATCGCCCTCACGCTCGGCAGTGTCGAGGACGCTGTCGCGGCCATCGACGCCGCGCTTGCGGATCCCGTCGCGACATCTGGTGCGGCCTCCACCGAGGTGTGACAGCTCGGAGCGCTGCTCCGGTCTCGCGATCGGCCGAGCCGCTCGGGCGGTTCCGCCCCGCATCCTCGGGGTGACCGGATCGGTGACCGCTGTTTGAGATCCGGACCCCCCTCGCGAGCACCCACAACGGTGTGGAGTCTCGTGGGATCTGATGAGCTCCGCGATCGGCCGATCTCATCCGGCTCGTCCGGGTGTGGGAGGAACCTCCGAGTCACGGCTCGGGAGTGCCGCCCGGGCTCGGCAGCGTCGTCGACAGTGCTGGGGACGGCGTTGCCGACAGTGTCGCATCCGAGTGTTCCCGCCGGAGACGCCGGTATTCCCACGAGACGATCACGATCACCGCGATGTCCAACGCTGTGAGGACCCAGCCGCTGACCGCCGGAGCCGTCAGGAGATCGACGACCTGCACCCCCAGAAGCACGACCAGGGCGCCGAGCGCCCATGGATACCAGCGCACGGCGCGGCGCAGGAGCGCGTACACGGTCAGGAGGTTCACGAGCCCGTGCACCATGAGGAACAGCGCGAAGGCCGGCGCACCCGTGGCGATGCCGCCGCCGGCCGTCATGAGCGAACGTGCTGCAGCGTCGCGGAGCGGCGAGGTCCCCTCTCCGAGCTCACCGGCGATGGACGTGAGGAGCTGGGCCGCCGCGGTGGGGATCACCAGCAGTGCGAGACCGGCGAGGGTTTCGAGGCACCCGTAGATCCCCTTGCCTGCCACGATCAAGGAATAGACGCGCTCGAAAGCGGATCCACCAGCTCGAGTCGGATTGCTCACGAGACCAAGGTCGATGCCCGTCGCTCAGGAACGACGAAGAAGCCGCCACGACCGGGCCTGGAACCCGGGACGGTTCGGAATGACGTCATCCAACGGCACGACGTCTGGGCGCGGTCGCTGGCCGAGCCGCTTCGCTCGGACTCGACGTGCTCCGTCCCCATAAGGTTCGGCTGAGGAGCGGAAGCCGAGGAGGTCCGAGGCAGGCATGACCGGTGAGCCGACGCGCCGCGACAGGTCGACGACGTCGCAGTCGCGACGGCTCGGGCGGCTTCTCGTCCTGAACCTGATCCTGATCGGCGCGCTCGTGGCCGTCGGCCTCGCGACGAGTTCGCTGGCGGTGCTGGCGGCGGCCGGCGACTTCGTCGCCGACTCGCTCGCGATCGTGCTCGGGCTCGTCGCGGTCCGGCTGCGCGACGTGGGCGGATTGGCACGCGCTCCCGTGTTCGTCGCGCTCGTGAACGGCCTGCTGCTGCTGGTGGTGACGCTGTGGGTGGTCGTCGAATCGCTCCACCGGCTCATCACCGGCGTACCTGAGGTCGACGGGCTGCCCGTCCTCGTCGTGGCTGCGGCGTCCACGATCGCGATGCTGCTCGGTGTCCTGATCCTGGGGACGCGATCCGGGGCGGAGGACCTGCACATGCGCTCGGTGCTGCTGGACACGCTGTCCGACGCCGTGTCATCCGCGGCGGTCGCGATCGTCGGAGGTGTGATGCTGGCCGCGCACGGTCTGTACTGGCTCGATCCCGTCGTCGGCGCACTCATCGGACTGGTCGTGGGCGTCGGGGCGGTACGGCTGCTGCGCGACGTCGTGACCGCGCTCCGCACGCGGAGCGACCTCGACGTCGACGACGACTGACCCCGATCCCACGGCCCGCGCACCGGTCTCACCGCGCGCTCGTCGGCCCTTCCCCGTGCGATCGAGGCGGGAAGGGAGCAGCATGGCCCCGGGCAGGGCGATCGTCGACCGGCGCGGGATGCTCCGGACGCAGCGGTACTGCCTGGACTCCAGGAGGGATGCATCCGATGGCTGAGCTCGAGCCCGCGGTGGTCGTCGGCATCGCCGATCACCAGGCGGACGCCGTGCTGCTCGTCGGCGCGGCGATCGCGACCCAGTTCGGCGCGAGGATCGTCTGCGTCACGGTCGACCCGGAGCGCTTCGCCGAGACGGACGGACGGGGCACGGTCAACCGGTGGCCGATCGACCCGGACGCGATCGACGATCCGGACGCCCTCGAGGCGGCTGAACGCGCGCTCCGTGACCACCTGGCCACGGTGCTCGAACCGCTGGGGAACCGTTGGGAGCTGCGCCTCGCCTTCGGTGATCCCGCGGACGGGCTCAGCCGGGTCGCCGCGGAGGTCTCGGCGCTCATGATCGTGATCGGCACGAGCCCGAGGTCGGTCCTCCGGTCGACCCGGGAGCTGTTCACGGGTTCGATCGCTGCGCACCTGGCGCACCGGCAGCCGAGACCGGTGCTGGTGGTGCCGCTGAACCCCGTGCTGTCCGACGGTGCGCTCCCGTGGAGCGGGAACGCCTGAACCGTCGACCCGGTCGTCCGGGCCCGGCGCCCGCACGCCGGATGCGTGCCGCAGCGAGCCGGCGCGGGGATGCGGGCCCGACGTCGCTCAGATGCTGCGGTGAGCGGACACCGCCTGCTCCATCTCGGCCAGGTTCGGCGCGAGGCGCGCGTCGACCGCCACCGGGTCGGAACGGTGCAGCTCCTGCATCCCGCGCCGGGTCGGCAACGCGGTGTTGATCTCGTGCTCGCCGCGCTCGAGCGCCGCGATGAGGTCGGCGACGACGTCGTGGACCGGGCGCCGCCCGAAGCCCAGCGACTCGCCGGCCTGCGAGGACGCCATCATGTCCGTGTCGGTGGCCCCCGGGTACAGCGTCGCGACATGCACCCCGGTGTCGACCAGCTCGCGGCGGAGCGCGTGGTGGAACCCGGCCAGACCGGTCTTCGTCGCGGCGTAGACGGTGTAGAACGGCAGCGGCAGCAGGCCGATGCCGCTCGAGATCCCGAGGAGGATCGCGCCCCTCGGCGATGCCTTCAGCGACGGGAGCACCGCCCTCGTCAGCAGCACCGGCGCGACCAGGTTCAGCTCGAGCATCGCCCGGACATCGGCCTCCTCGATGCGCTCGAGTCGCCCTGCGCGGACGTTGCCCGCGTTGTTGACGAACAGGTCGACGCCGCCGCCCTCCAGCGCCGCCTCGGTCACCCGCTCGGCCGCGTCCGGTTCGGTGAGATCGATCGCGAGCTCGCGGGCGATGCCTCCCGCGATGCGCACGTCGACGGCCGTCGCGGCCAGGTTCCCCGCGTCACGACCCACGAGCAGCAGGTCGGCGCCCCGGGCCGCGAAGGCCAACGCGATCGCCCGGCCGATCCCACGGCCACCGCCGGTCACCACCCCGCGGCGCCCCCGCAGATCGAGTGCGGACGCGCCATCCCGGTTCTCGCTCATCCGTCGACTCTGGAACACGCCGGATGAGCGCCAGCAGTGCCCACCCGCGATCACCGGCGCTCCCGGCGATTCTTGGCGCGCTCTTCGTGCCCCGCGGTGATCCTGTAGCGTCCATCGGAAGGCGACGCATCGTGATGACCTCTCGGGTGAAGGCACTCCTCAGTCTGATCAGCCTTCTGGCGCTCCTCGGACTGGGCATCCTGGCGAGGACGCGGGTCGTCACGCGGCACGACCTGCACGTCGATCGCACGGTCGCCGGATTCCGCTTCCCCGTGGGCACCGACATCGCACTCGCTCTGACCGCCGGTGCCGGAGAGGTGGTCGGGGTGGTGCTCCTCCTCGTCGGCCTCGTGGTGCTGGTGGTGCGGCGGCGGCGATGGGACGCTGCCCTTCTCGCCGCCGCGGTGGGTGGCGGGTGGGCGCTCGGCCTCGTGATGAAGTCGCTGATCGATCGCGGTCGGCCGCCGGCCGCGCTGTGGTTGCTCGCGCCCGACTCGGCGCCCAGCTTCCCGAGCGGCCACGACACGACCGCGTGCGCGATGATCGTGGTCGCGTTCCTCGTCCTCCGCGGCACGGGCCGCGTCCGGGTCGCAGCCGTCCTCGCAGCGACGGTCTTCGCGCTCGCGGTCGGTGCGAGCCGTGTCTACCTCGGCGACCACTACCCGACCGATGTGCTCGGCAGCTGGCTGACCGTCGCCACCTCCGCGCTCGTCGTCTGGACCCTCACCGACCTCGGTGTCGTGCAGCGGCTCAGCGCGGCCGTCCTCCGCGATCCCCTCCTCCCGGAACCGGCGTGACCGAGCAGGGGGAGGGACCTCGGGGCCACCTGCTCGACCTCGCGTTCCTCGTCGGACTCATCCTCAAGGGCGTCGACGGCCTCGTGGAGCTGCTCGCCGGGATCCCGCTCGCGTTCTTCACCCACGGGCAGATCGGCTCGCTCGCGCGCGCCATCACCGCGGAGGAGCTCCGCGAGGATCCGCACGACCTGATCGCCAACCTCGTCCTCCACGGCGCGGCGGCCATCACCTCCGGCACGGCGCTGTTCGCGGCGATCTACCTGATCGTGCACGGGGTGGTGAAGCTCGCGATCGTCATCTCGCTCGTCGTCGGCGCGCACCGGATCTACCCGTGGGCGATCGCCGCGCTGATCGGGTTCGTCGTGTTCCAGCTCGTCGAGCTGGTCTCCCGCCCCTCGGTCGGTGTCGCGCTCCTCACGGTCCTGGACGTCGTCATCATCGGGCTGACCTGGCGCGAGTGGCGCCAGAGGCGGACGTTCCGGGAGACGCTCGACAGCACCGTCGCCTGGGTGCGGCGGCGCAGCCCGACGGCCAGCTGAACCCCACGATCGCGGCCGCGCTGCCCGCTCGGCTCGCCAGTCCGGTCGGGGGGCTCAGCCGCCGAGGACGAGCGCGTCGACGGCTCCGGACTCGCCGGCCGCGTCGGAGAAGCGGCGGAACGCGGCCGCCACCTGCGCGCGCTCCGACGGCGAGATGCGGGCCAGCACGACGTCGAGCTCGCCACGTCGAGCCCGCCAGACCTCGTCCACCAGTGCCCGCCCGCTGTCGGTCGCTTCGATCAGCACCTCTCGACGGCTGTCCGCGTTCGGCACTCGGGTGACCCAACCCTGGTCCTGCATCCGGTCCAGCATCCGGCTGACACTCGGCGGCGCCATCGCCAGTCGGTCCGCGAGCGCCCCGTGCCGCAGCGAGCCGGCCCGCACGAGGACGACGAGCACCCGGAACTGCGGAAGCGAGATGCGCTCGAGCACCGGCGCGAGGGAGCGGGCGACGACGCCCAGGAGCGCGCTCGACGCGATCAGCACCGACTCGACCTCATCCGACGGCATGGACACCGATGGTGCCAGCCGGACATCGGTCCGAGGTGATGCTCGGCGTGCGACGTGTCGGCGGGTCATCGTCCGATCGTCGCGGTGTGCTCGGCGAGGGCTCGCAGCACGGCCTCCTGCGAGAGCCATCCGATCCAGTTCCCGTGCTCGTCCGCCACCGGGAGCCCGTCCTGCTCGCCGGCGTCGAGGATGGACTCGAGGACCGACGCGAGGGTGTCCGACTCGGCGACGGTGGCCGTCCGCTCGAGCAGGTCCGCTACCCGGGGGCTCCCGGCGTCGTCGTCCATCCCGAGGGCCTCGGACAGCGAACGCATCGTCACGACCCCCAGGCGCTCCCCACCGGCGCCGGTCACGGCGAGGGACCGGCGCCCCGACAGCAGCATCGCGGTCGCGACGCTCTGCGGCAGCTCCGTCGCGGCGATCTCGGGCAGCGGCGGCTCCATCAGCTCCCGGACCGAGGTGTGCAGGACGGGGGCGCCGGCCGGCACGTCCAGGTCGATGCCGCGCCGACGCAGCTTGAGCGTGTAGATCGTGTCCTTCCCCAGCAGCCTGGACGTCGCCGTGGCGAGGATGATCGCGAGCAGCAGCGGCAGGATGACGTTGTAATCGCCCGTGAGCTCGAAGAGCATGATCCCCGCCGTGATCGGCGCGCGGGTCGTGCCGGCCAGGACCGCGCCCATGCCCACGAGCGCGAACACGCTCGCCTGGCCCGCGAGGCTCGGATCGATGTGGCTCACCACCAGCCCGAAGGCCTCTCCGAACATCGCTCCGACGAACAGCGAGGGCGCGAACACGCCACCTGAGCCGCCCACGCCCAGCGTGAGGCTCGTGGCGATCACCTTCCCCACCAGCAGGATCAGCAGGAATCCGATCGCGTACCGGCCCCGGACGCCGGCGTCCAGCACCGGGTACCCGACGCCGTACATCTGGGGCAGGACCAGGAGGATCCCCCCGATCAGCACGCCGCCGACGACCGGACGCAGCCACTCCGGGCCGCGCCAGAGGCGGTCGCACGTGTCCTCGATGAGGTAGAGCACGCGCGTGAACCCCATCCCGAGCGCGCCGGCGAGCAGGCCGAGGATCGCGAAGAGCGCGTACTCCCACGGGGATGCCGTCCCCATGGTCGGGAGGTGCAGGAACGGCGCGTTCCCCAGCATCGAGCGGCCGACGATCGAGGCGGTGATCGACGCGAGCATGACCGCGCCGAACGACCTGGCGGCGAAGTCGCGCAGCAGCAGCTCCAACGCGAAGAACACGCCGGCGATCGGAGCGTTGAACGTCGCCGCGATCCCGCCTGCCGCGCCGCACGCGACCAGTGCTCGTACCCGGTCCTCCGGACTCCTGGTCAGCCGCGCGATGGTCGACCCCAGCGCGGAGCCGATCTGGATGATCGGTCCCTCCCGGCCGACGGACCCGCCCGAACCGATGCACACGGCGGAGGCCAGCGCCTTCACGACCGCGACCCGAGGTCGGATCCGCCCTCCCCGCTTCGCCACCGCGAGCATCACCTCGGGCACGCCGTGCCCTCGCGCCTCGGGCGCGAGCCACGCCACGAGCGGGCCGTAGAGCAGGCCGCCGATCACCGGGACGAGGCAGACGAACCCGGCGCCGAGCCAGGGCACCCAGTGGTTCGGCGGATGTCCGGCGACGCCCGAGTAGTCGGTCACGCCCGTGAAGACGATCGTCGCGGCCGTGATCAACCAGCGGAACGCCACCGCTGCCAGTCCCGCGCCCGCGCCGATCAGCACGGCCGGGACGGCCAGCTGCAGCGCGCCCACCGCAAGGCGGCTCCCTCCCCGGAGGTGCCCGTCGCTCGCTCGAACTCGGGCGTCGAGCATCCGCACCATCGAGAGCACGCGTGACCTCCTGAAAAACGTTGCCGTGCGGCAATGAATCTATCAGTGCGGTGCGCGCCCGTGCTCCGCGCTGGGCACGGACGGCCGCGTCGGCCTGATCTGCGGCGGCGCCGGAACGTGTCCTGCGGTCGCCGACCGATCGGATAGCAGGCTCGCCCCACTTCGTCAAGCTGGTCCGTGCGGGAGCGACACGCGCTGGGGCGGCCCCTTGCTTCCGCGCTTGCGACATATCGTCGCGGTCACTCTGTCATCGAGCGGATGGATCTGCCCATGTTCACCGACTTCGGGATCCGCGGAGCCGCGCGGCTCTGGTACGCGAAGAACCTCGCCGCAGGCGGGACGTTCCCCTACGCCCGAGACGAGCCGACGGCGCGCTTCGGCGAAGGACCGGCGGATCACGTCCTGCTGATCGGGAACGGGCCCGCGCACGGCTGGGGTGTGTCGTCGCACCGGCTCGCGCTCTGCGGGCAGCTGGCCGAAGCGCTGGCGAAGGCGACGGAGCGAGCGGTCCAGGTCGACTACGTCGGAGCCGAGCTGATGAGCTCCGCGTCGGCCGTGGCGTGGCTCGGGGACCGCGATCTCTCGGGATACGACGCGGTGGTGATCGTCATGGGCATGAACGACGCCGTCCGGCTCACGGCCGTGAAGGCATGGGAGCGCAACCTGCAGGGGCTGCTCGAGCACGTGCGGAGCGGCCTGCGGCACGACGCGCCGATCGTGGTGGCGGGGATCCAGTCGGTCGCCACCGTGCCGCACTACCAGGGGCCGATCGCGCTGCTCGGCCAGCGTCGTGCCGACGCGATGAACGCGTCGACCGTCCGCATCGTCGCTGCGACGTCGGGGTGCGCGTATGCGCCGCTCGACGCGCCGGAGCTCGAGCCGGACCGCCCGTACGGCTCGGTGGTCACCTACCGTGCGTGGGCGGACACGTTGTCCGCGTCGACTGCGCCCCTGCTGGACGAGCACCGCGCCCGCGGCTCACGGCGCCGTCGGTCCAAGGTCGAGGACCGCGCGTGGCGATGGCCCGCTGCGCCGGCGCTGCTCGACGCCGCAGCCGAACGCGGGACACCCGAGCTCCGGCGCCTCGTCAACGCCGCGAAGATCGAATTCGGCGTCACGCTCGCCGTCGTCACCCTGCTGGAGGGGGACCGGATGTGGTTCGCGGCGGCGTCGGCCGACACCCCGGTGGCCATCCCCCTCGCGCTGTCGTACGACCTGCACGTCCCGGGCGAGGGCGCGATGATCGTGCCGGACGCGAAGGAGGACGACCGGTTCCGGGACAACCCGTTCATCGCCCAGTCGCACCTGCCGTTCTACGCGGGTGCTTCCATCCACGACCTGCAGGGGCGGAAGGTCGGCACGTTCTGCCTGCTCGCACCGCAGCCCCGGCGAGCGGAGTCGGTGCGGCTGGCGGTGCTGGAGAAGTACGCCGCGGAGGCGGAGCTGGAGTTCCACCGCCTCGAGTCGGAGGCACTCGGCCCGGTCACCATCTGACCCGCGCCGCGGTCGCCGACCCGGGGGCCCGCTCCTCGATGGCCCGCTCGCGCAGGACGCCGAGGGGCACCTTGCCGGTCGCGCCCCGGTCGATCGGCCCGATGGAGATGTGGCGCGGCTTCTTGTACCCGGCGAGCCGGGCGCCGACGTGGTCCTGCAGCTCCTCCGCGGTCGCGGTCCGACCGACGCGGAGCGCGACGGCGGCCGCGACGATCTCCCCCCAGCGCTCGTCCGGCAGACCGAAGACGATGCAGTCGGCGACCGCGGGGTGCTCGGCCAGCACGCCCTCCACCTCCGCGGGGTAGACCTTCTCGCCGCCGGAGTTCACGACCGCGTCACCGCGCCCCAGCATCGTGATGCCGTCGTCCTCCCACCGCGCCCAGTCCCCGGGGACGAGGTAGCGCTGCCCGCGGATCCGCCGGTACACCGCCTCGGTCCGAGTCGGGTCCTCGAAGTACCCGTCCGGCGTCGCACCCCGGTAGGCGAGCAGCCCCACCGTGCCCGGGCGCGCCGGCAGCTCCCGCCCGGCCTCGTCGAGCAGGACGGCCCCGGGCAGCAGTCGGAGTCGGCTCGGCAGGTCGTCGACGTGCTTCGAGCGTGCCATCGCGAACGGGCCCCCCTCGCTCGCGCCCAGGATGTCGATCAGCTCGGCGCTCGACCGCTCCATCAGCGCCCGCTTGGAGCGATCCCCCCAGGCCATCCCGGAGCTCATGATCGCGGTGAGGGAGTCGAGGCGGATCTCCGGCCGTCGTTCGAGCTCCTCCACCAGCGGCACCGCGACCGCGTCGCCCGCGATGATCAGGCGCGAGACCCCGTGCGCGACGATCGCGTCGAGCGTGCGCGCCGGATCGAACCGCCTCGTGTTCAGGAACACCAGCGAGCCGCCGGTCAGCAGGGTGTTCATCGCGTTGAAGAAGGCCATCGCGTGCATGAGCGGGGTGATCGGCAGCGTCACGGGATGCGCGAGCGTGCTGTCGGTGGCCACCGCGACCGCTTCGGCGACGTCGTGGGGGAACTCGATCCCGAGCGTGCCGTAGGCGGACGTGAGCTGGCTGTCGAGCACGACGGCGTGCCGGTACACGACGGCCCGCGGCATCCCCGTCGTGCCACCGGTCAGCAGGAACACGAGATCGTCTCCGGAGCGGCCCGCCCCGTCGGCGCGCTGCGCCGTCACCGCCTCGTCGAACAGGGCGTCCTGCGATGCCGCGACGTCGTCCTGCACGACCAGCGGCATCGCCGTCGGGGTGCTCGCAGGCATCGCCTCCCGCAGCCGGTCGCGCAGCGAGGAGGCCACGACGACCACCTTCGGACGGGTGATGCCCAGGACGTGCTGCAGCTCGGCGCTGCCGTACCGGTGGTTCAGATTGACCGGGACCGCGCCCAGCTTCATGGCGGCGTAGACGGTGATGACGTACTCCGGACGGTTGGGCAGCAAGCACGCGACCCGGTCGCCGCGCTCCACCCCGTGCTGCTGCAACCAGCCGGCCAGGCGCGCCGCGAGGTCCTCCAGCGCACCGAACGAGATCCGCCGCTCCTCGACGACGACGGCCGTCCGATCCGGATCGGCGAGCGCGATGCCGTCCCAGATCGTGGACCAGTTCACCGAGAGACCCGGCCGGCGGAGCGCGGACGTCGATGGGGAGGACATAGCGACGCACTCTGCGCCCCGTTCATCCCCTCGTCCCGCAGGCGCGCCCGCCCTCGGTCACCGGACTGGTCGGCAGGGGCGGTCTCGAGGGATGGCGGCGACGCCCGTCGGCTCAGGCGGGGACGACCACGACCTTTCCCGGGACGGGCCCCGCGGCGGCCTCGGCGTGGAGGGCCGGCAGCTCGGTCAGCCGGATCCGGCGGCTGACCTCGACGTGGAGCGCGCCCTCGTCGACGAGGGCCACCAGCTGGGCCAGCCGAGCGCGGTTCGGCAGGACGAAGACGACGGCGGATCGGACGCCGCGATCCGCGTCGCCGGGCGCGGGCATCCAGGCCGTCGTGCTGACGACCGTGCCGCCGTCGCGGACGAGGGGGACCAGCGCGGAGAACTCCTCCGGGTCGATGGGGGCGAGGTTCAGCAGGACGTCCACCCGTTCGCCGACCGCGTCGAGCACGCGCGTCTCGGTGCGGTCGACGATCTCGTCCGCCCCCGCCGCGCGCACCGCATCGGTGCTCCGGGGGCTCGCAGTCGCGACGACGTGCGCACCGGCCCGCTTCGCGAGCCGGACGGCGTACTTGCCCACGACGCCGCCGGCGCCGACGACGAGCACCCGCTGGCCCGCCTCCAGCCGGCCGTCGTCGAAGAGCGCCTGCCATGCCGTCAGCGCCACCGACGGCAGCGCCGCCGCGTCGGGGAGGGGGATGCTCGTCGGCGCCGCCACCACCGCGTCCGCGGCGGCGACGACGTACTCCGCCGCGCCGCCGTCCCGATCCATCGGCAGGAATCCGATCACCGCGTCACCGACGGCGACGCCGTCGACGCCGTCGCCGACCGCGTCGACGATGCCCGAGACGTCGTAGCCGGGCACGAGCGGCAGTGCAACCGGGATCGGCAGCAGGCCGCCCCGCATGCCGCCGTCGGCCGCGTTGAAGGCGGATGCCGCGACCCGGAGCCGCACCTGCCCCGCTGCCGGGATCGGCAGCGCCATCTCCTCGTACCGGAGCACCTCGGGTCCGCCCACCTCGTGGAACCGCACTGCCTTCATGGGCTCGTCCTCTCCATTTGGTGCTTCGAGTTCGAAGCAAGTGCGGCAACGCTAACACTGCTTTGAAATCGAAGCAACGGGTAGGCTGAGCACATGACCGACGGCATGTCCGAGTCGCTGACCCCGACCGAGCTGGGCGCCTACTTCGCCCTCATCGAGGTGGGCGGCCTGCTGCGCCACGCGGTGGAGCAGCAGCTCCGTGAGGCGGGAGACCTCAGCTACGTCCAGTTCCAGCTGCTCGCCCGCCTCGGGGACGCACCCGGCGGCCGGCAGCGCATGACCGACCTCGCCGACGGCGTGGTCTACAGCCGCAGCGGACTGACCTACCAGGCGCAGCTGCTCGAGCAGCGCGGGCTCGTCACCCGGTCGCCGTCGCCGGAGGACGAGCGCAGCACGGTGGTCGCCCTCACCGAGGGTGGCCGCGACGTGCTCGGCGCGGTGTTCCCGGGCCACATCGAGGCGCTCCGCATCCTGCTGTTCGAGGCCCTCTCGGGTGACGACGTCCAGGACCTCGCGCGCATCCTGGGCCGGGCGGCGGACCACCTCCGTGCGAACCCGCCGCGCTCCGCGGCGCCGCGTCGACGAAGCGAGAGGACCGTGGGAGCGCCCCGTCCCTGACCGCGTCCGACCGGGATCCGGTGCTCACTCGGGCCGCCAAGCTGGCAATCGACTGTCAGCACCCCGAACGCCGTGACGAACCGGCGTCGGATCACCTCTTCCTCTCTGTGGCGGCCTTCTCGGCACCACCTCGACCCGGAAGAACAGGAACCACCTTCATGACGAACGTCACCCCCGGCACGACCACCGGCGCGTCGGCCGCCCGCAGCACGAGCGCCTCCGCCGCGTCGACCACGGACAGTCTGAACGCGGACACCACGCACGGCGTCACGACCGTCGACGACTCGGTCGTCGCGAAGATCGCCGGCATCGCCGCCCGTGAGGTGCCCGGAGTGCACGACCTCGGTGGAGGAGCCGCCCGCGCCATCGGTGCGCTGCGCACCCGCATCAACCAGGCCGACCAGGCGCAGGGCGTCTCGGTCGAGGTCGGCGAGACGCAGGCCGCGGTCGACATCACCGTCGTCGCGGAGTACCCGATCCCGCTGCACCACGTCGCCGACGGCATCCGCACGGCGGTGACGACGGCCATCGAGACCCTCGTCGGTCTCGAGGTGACCGAGGTCAACGTGACCATCACCGACGTGAACATCCCGTCGGACGACGACAGCGACAGCTCGGCTGACGCGCCCCGCGTCCAGTGAGCACCACCCAGACCGGCATGGCGATCGCCGCCGTGCTCGCGATCGTGTGGATCGCGTTCGGGTTCGGTGCCTTCATCCTCGTCGCGCTCGCGATCGTGGTCGGTGCCCTCATCGGCCGCTACATCGAGGGGCGCCTGGACGTGTCGGGCATCGTCTCCGCCGTGCGCGGCCGGCGCAGCTCCTCGTGAGCGCCGACCGGCCGACCGGCGGCCGGACCGTGATCACGGCGCGGGCGATCGAACGGATCGTCCGCGCCGTGACCGCGGACCAGTTCGGGGTCGCGACCAAGTCCGTGTCCGCGGACCTGACCGACGAGGACGGCCGGCTCGACCTGGCCGTCCGCACGCCGATCCGTGTGGTCTCCATCGGGCGCGTCCAGGACGACGGCCAGGCGGTCGAGCGGTCCGGCGGCAGCATCATCGACCGCGCGAACCGCAGCGAGGCCGTGATCATCGAGCGGGTCGGCACCATCACCGGGTCGACGGTCTCGAAGCTCGCCCTGCGCTTCACCGGCGCAGAGATCAAACGAGAACGGAGGGTGCGATGAGCACCGACGCCGAGCTGCAGTCGCACGTCCTCCGCCGTGAACTGCACTCGCCGAAGTCCGGCCTCGCGATCACGCTCGCGGTGCTCGCGATCGTCGCCCTGGCGTGGATCGGCACCGAGTCGGCGCTCGCCGCGCTCGGACGACCGGCGCTGCTCCTGAGCCCCGCGGCGATGGCTGCCGGTCTCCGCGGCCTCCCGTCGGTGCAGCCGGCGGTC
Source organism: Acidobacteriota bacterium (assembly GCA_019352055.1). GTDB lineage: Bacteria > Actinomycetota > Actinomycetes > Actinomycetales > Microbacteriaceae > Amnibacterium. The sequence continues at coordinate 9,126 of JABBOB010000042.1, read as the reverse complement.
CTCGTCGCGGCCGGTGTCGTGCTGGCCCTGATCGGGCTCGTCCTGATCGTCGCGTCGGTGACCCCGGGGCGACGTGGCCGCCACATCATCGGCGACGGGCACTCGGCCGCCGTCGTCGACGACGAGGTCATCGGCTCCGCGCTCGTCCGTGCGGCAGCCACCGAGGCCGGCGTCAGCCCGGACCGTGCAGTCGCCGACGTCGGTCGCCGCAGCGCGACCGTCCGGGTGACCCCGGTCTCCGGCGTCTCCATCGACCGCGCCGCGGTCGACCGGGTCGTCGCCGAGGCCGCGGAGGGGTTCGGTCTCACCCCGCCCATCCGCACCAAGGTCACGATCGACAAGAAGGGCAAGGTCGGCGGATGAACACCACCAATCGCGGGCTCAACCGCCTGTTCATCTTCATCGTGGGGCTGCTCGTGCTCGCTGCAGGGGCCGTGGCGATCATGGTCGCCACGGTGCCTGGACTCGCGTCCCGGTGGCGCGGTGTCGCACGGCAGCTCGCCTCCGGCGCGCAGCCATGGGTCGCCGCCCCGACGATCGGGAAGGCGAGCCTGCTCGTCATCGGGATCGCCGTGGTCGCGCTGCTGCTGATCGTGCTGCTTGTCGCGTTCATCGCTCGTCAGGGCCACGGCCGCTCGGCCGCGGCCCTGGAGCAGCGCAACGGCGCAACGAGCACGCGGATCGACCTGTCGATTCCACGTGCGCTGCTCGAGGAGCACCTCGGTCGACGGGACGAGCTCGTCGGTCTGCGGATCAGCGCCTACGAGGTCCGGGGCACCCCGATGCTCAAGGTGACCGCGCGCTGCCGCAGGGGCGTCTCGCCCGCGGTCGTCGCCGAGATCATCGGCCGAGCGGTCCGCGATCTGGAGACGATCGTCGGGACGGACGTGCCCACATTCGTGCAGCTGACCGGCGGATTCCGCGCCGGCAGCGCCACCCGCCCCCAGGTCGCCTGACCTGGTCCCCAGAACAGAAGGAGAACGAGTCATGGCTCTCGACGACACGATCGGGAACGCCGCGGAGAACGTGGCCGGCAAGGCCAAGGAGGCCGTCGGCAAGGCGACCGACAACGATCGCCTGGAGGCCGAGGGCAAGGCCGATCAGACCAAGGCCCAGCTCAAGCAGACCGGCGAGGACGTCAAGGACGTCTTCCGCTGATCTCGCGAAGCAGAAGGGAGGGTGCTCGAACAGCACCCTCCCTTCCGCGTCCCCCCGCGGGATCCGCTGCACCGCACGGGGGACGTTCGGCCCTGGTGCCCGGCGGGACCCGCTGCGACCGTCGTCGGATCGGCGACCCTGTCGCTTCGATCCATCGATCGGTGAGGCATGCGACGGACCCTCGAGGGACCTCGGCCGGGCATCACGGGGCCCGGCGGACCCCCTGCGCGGACATCGCTCGGCCGCTCGCGCGTCCTGACGATCGTCCGGCGGTACCCGGTCGTCGTGTGCACAGTCCTGGTCGGGGTCGTCGGATCGGTGCTCTGGGGTTCCGGGGCCGTGGACGTGGCGAGGTGGCTGTGCACGCTGTTCGCGCTCCTGGTCGCCGGGATCGAGGCCGCGAGCATGATCCGAGCGCTGCGCCGGCGGCAGTTCGGGATCGACGTGCTCGCGATCGTCGCGATCGTCGCGACCCTCGCGGTCGGGGAGGTCGTCGCGAGCATGATCATCGTGCTGATGGTCTCGGGAGGCGCAGCCCTCGAGGACTTCGCCGAGGGACGGGCGCAACGGGAGCTGAGCGCGCTGCTGGATCGCGAGCCCCATGTCGCGCACCGTCTGGCGCGCGGTTCGGTCGAGGTGGAGGACATCCCCGCCGGTGACGTCGTCGTCGGCGATCGGATCCTCGTCCGCTCCGGCGAGGTGGTGCCCGTTGACGGGGACCTCGTCTCGCCGACCGCCGCGTTCGACGAGTCGTCGCTGACCGGCGAGAGCATGCCGCGGGCGCGGACAGCGGGCGAGCCCGTGCAGAGCGGTGCGATCAACGGCAACGTCGCCGCGGTCATCACCGCGACCGCGACCGCGCGCGACAGCCAGTACCAGGCGATCGTCGCGCTCGTCCGGGAGGCCACGAGCAACCGGGCACCGGTCGTGCGACTCGCGGACCGGTACGCCGTGCCGTTCACGGTCGTGTCCCTGCTGATCGCCGGGATCGCATGGGCGGTGTCGGGGGACCCGGTGCGGTTCGCCGAGGTGCTGGTGCTGGCGACGCCGTGCCCGCTCGTCCTCGCGGCACCCGTCGCGTTCATGGGCGGGATGAGCAGAGCGGCCCGGAGCGGCATCATCGTGAAGGGCGGCGGGGTGCTGGAGGTGCTCGCCCGGGTCCGTGCCGCGGTGTTCGACAAGACGGGCACGCTGACGTACGGCAAGCCGGTGATCGACCGGATCGTGGCCGAGGGGTCGTTCGACCCCGACCTGCTGCTCCGGCTCGTCGCCTCGGCGGAGGTGCGCAGCTCGCACGTGCTCGCGGCGTCCATCGTCGCGGCGGCACGTGCCCGCGGTCTGCCGCTCGACGCGGCCGCGGATGCCACCGAGACCGCGGCGCAGGGGGTCGCGGCGACGGTGCTCGACCGCAGCGTCGCCGTCGGCACGCTCGCGTTCGTGCGCTCGATCGCGCCGGAGGCGACACCGACACCGATCACCGGCGGGGAGCTGGCGATCTACGTGGCCGTGGACGGGCGGTTCGCCGGCACGATCATCGCGACCGACCGGGTCCGCGCCGGCGCCGCGGCGACGGTGGGCGGCCTCCGTGCGCGCGGGGTCGCGAGGGTCGTGATGCTGACCGGGGACGCCCCGGCCACGGCGGCCGCGATCGCCCGGGCCGTCGGCATCACGGAGCTGCAGGCGGACTGCCTCCCGATCGACAAGGTCACCGCGGTGCACGCGATCGCCGAGCGCCCGGTCCTCATGGTCGGCGACGGCGTCAACGACTCACCGGTGCTCGCCTCCGCGGATGTCGGCATCGCCATGGGAGCCCGAGGCGCGACCGCCGCCAGCGAATCGGCGGGAGCCGTGATCCTCGTCGACGACGTCGCCCTCGTGGTGACGGCGATCGACATCGGCCGGGACACGGTGCGGATCGCCCTCCAGAGCATCGGGCTCGGGATCGCGCTCAGCATCGGTCTGATGGGGATCGCGGCCTTCGGCTGGATCCCCGCGACCCTCGGGGCCGGCATCCAGGAGGTCGTCGACCTCGCGACGATCCTGAACGCGCTCCGGGCGCTGCGCTCCCGGCCGGATCCCCCTGCCGGCGCCGTGGAGCACCTGTCCGATGACGTGGAGCGCCCGGTCGCGGCGGTCGGCGCAGCACCGACGACGGGACGTCGCCCGTGCGGGTCGGACTGACGCTCCGCGCGACGACGGCCGCCGATCTCCACGGGAGCACTCGGAGGTGTCAGTCCGTGTCGTGATGCGGGACCACCAGCACCGGACAGCGCGCATGCCTGAGGCAGTGGTTGCCGACCGATCCGAGGACCACGCCGCCGAGGACACCCAGCCCGCGCGAACCGATGACCAGCATGAGCGCGTCTCCGGAGAGATCCACGAGGGCGTCCGCCGGCTGCGCGAGCACCGCCCTGAACTGCGCCGACACCGTCGGATGGGCCCGCGTCATCCCGCTCCGCACCGCACGCAGGTGGTCCCGTTTCAACGAGGTCACCTCGGCGAAGGAGCGGATGGAGCCCTGACCGTCGGACAGCCATCCCATCCCCGTGTCGATGCTCCAGGACTGTACGACGACCACCGGCGCCTGGAGGCGCTCCGCGAGGTCGAGCGCGAACTCGAGCGACCGCCCCGCGCTCGGCGAGCCGTCGTCGCCGACGACGATCGTGCCGGCGGGCACCGGGTCGAGGTCCCGGGCGTTCGCTGCTTCGATCCCTCGGACGACACGGATGACGTCGTCCTCGTCCTCGTGCTCGGGCCACGACGCTGACGGGTTCGCGGCATCGGTCATCCCGGCACCCTCCTCGGCAGGACGTCACGGCGCCAGAGGCGAACGTCCTGAAGGCGCACGCCGCTGCGCGGCGAGCCGGCACCTCCGGTTCTGCATCCCGTCCGGGCTGATCGTCGGAGGCGAGGTCCTCTCGATCGTCGGATGGGCTCGTACCGGCGGGGCGACCGTCGCGGACGCGCAGGCGCTCGTCGTGATCACGCTGACGCTCGGCGCCGCACTGGGTGCTGGTCGTCCTCGGCGGCCCCTTCACGCCGGCCACGACCGGTGTGGTCCTTGCGGACTGCGCCGGACCGCAGACGGCGGTCGCGGTCGCGGGACTTCCTCCACCTGGCACGGCCGTCCGCACCGATGCTCGGCGCCGCCTTGGCGGCGGCGGTCGTCGCGAGCGCGCTCCTCGAACTCGCGGCCAGTCTGCAGCACCTCCGCGAGACCGACTCGAGACCGCGACTCCGGTGACCCGAGGGTGGCTCAGATGTCCGAGTCGGGCCCTCCGGGGGCACTGCTCACCCGCTCGTAGACCTCATCCGCGTACTCGTTCAGCCGCTGTTCGCAGGCGGCGAGACGGTCCGCACCGACTCCCGCCTCGGGGAGACGCAGGACGTCGCGCGACGCCAGGGTGGCGAACCAGCGGCGGAGCCGCTCCAGGCTCTGCTCCTCCTCCTCGAGCTCGGCGAGGGTGAACTTCTCCTTCGCGAACTCCTTGTCGATCTCCGCCTCGAACTTGCCGCAGTCGTCGACGAACTCCAGCCACTCGTCGACGCGCACCTTCGCGAACGCCGTCCGGAGCACCTCCTCCGCCGCGATGTCGCGAGGGCCGGCACTCAGCACGGCGAAGCTCCCTGCGCCGCGCTCCACCAGCGCCCCGACCCGGTCGAGCGCTTCGACGAACGGCTCGACGGCCGGCAGCAGCCAGGCGCCGGAGCCGATCGGCACCGCTCCGATGCGCCGCAGCTCGCGCCAGACGGCGACGCGATGCCGGGACGGCTCACCCGGGACCTGCACGAGCACCAGCGTCCACGGCACCTCGGACTCCATACTCGGAGTGTAACGGCCGTTACTCGACCGGTCGGCGTGGTCGACCGTGCGTTCAGTCGATCGGCACCCGGACCCGGAGGCCGCCGCGGTCCACCCTCGCTCGGAAGCCGGTGGTGACCCCGATCGGGTCACCGTCGAGCTCGATCTCCTGCGGGCTGCTCAGCTTCACGGTGAGCTCGCGCCCGCGGACGTAGTTGAGCGAGTCGATCTCGCCCGTCATGAACCGGTCTCCGCCCCTGACCCGGCGCAGCACTCCGTTCTCCCAGAGCACCTTGCGCAGCACCTGCGCCCAGCCCAGCACCCCGGAAGGACGGAAGAAGACGATGTCGAAGATCCCGTCGTCGACGACGGCATCGGGCAGCAGCAGGACGTTGGCGGTGAGGGTGCCGCAGTTCCCCACGATCACCGTGTGGGCGTGCACCTGCCGCGCGCGTCGTCCGTCGACGGCGAAGCGCATCGCGATGCGGTTGCTGTCCCGCAGCGCCTTCACGAGCGCGCCGACGTAGGCGAGCCAGCCGATCCTGGCCTTCAGCCCCTCGTCCGTCCCTGCGAGCATCTTCGCGTCGATGCCGACCCCGGCCATGACGAGGAAGAGGTGGCTGGTCGTCCTGCCGCCGTCTCGGCGGACCTCGATCGTGCCGGCGTCGATCGCCCGGTCGCGGCCGGTGAACGCCGTGTGGATCGAGTGCTCGAGGTCGTCCAGCGTCAGCTCGAGGTTCCGGGCGAGGAGGTTGCCGGTGCCCGCGGGGAGCAGGCCGAGGGAGGCGTCGCTGCCGGCGACGACCTCGGCGACCGCGCGCACGGTGCCGTCACCACCGGCGGCGATGACCAGCTGCGCACCCGACTCGAGCGCCTCCTTCGCGGCGCCTCCGCCGGGATCCTCCTCGGAGGTGGCCACCCAGACCGTCTCGAGCCACCCCGCCCGCTGCTCCTCCGCAGCGACCACGCTCCGGAGAGCGTCGAGGTCGACCTTGACGGGGTTGTACACGACGGCCGCGCGGCGCGCGGGGGAGGAGTCGGTCATTCGGACCTTTCGGGTGGGGGATCCGCTCAGATCCGGGCGTAGCGCGCCCGGACGAAGCTGTAGACGCCGAACGCCATCAGGCCGATGCCGACGGCGACGAGCACCGTCGCGCCGAACGGCAGCGAGACCAGCGCCTTGAGGGCCCCGTCGAGGCCGGTCGCCTGGCTCGGGTTCAGGGTCACGGCGGCGACGACGAACAGGATGCCGACCACGGCGACGGCGATGCCCTTGGCGATGTAGCCGAGGACGCCCAGCACGGTGACCACCTTCCCGGCGGTGCCGCCGGGGATCGCGAGGTCCTTCCGGAAGGTGCGGCGAGCGCCCTTCGCGATCATGTAGAGACCGACACCGAGGGCGATCAGGCCGGCGAGGGCGAGCAGCACCTGGCCTCCCGGCAGGGCCAGCACATCCGAGCTCGCGTGCTTCGTGGAGCTCTGCGAGTTCGACGAGCTGCCCAGCGCGAAGGTCAGCGACGTGATGCCGAGCGCGATGTAGGCGACCGCCTTCGCGGCCGACACCAGTGCGCGGACCCACCGCTTGTCGGAGGACCCGCCGATGCCGAACCCGGCTGCCAGGAGCAACCACAGCCCGAGCGCGAACAGGCCGACGGTCATCACCCAGAGCAGGGCTTCGCCCCCCGGCAGCTTGCCGATCGCGGCGATCGCGCCGGACTGATCGGTCCGGGCGCTGTGGTGCAGCGCGACACGGATCGCGAGGTACCCGAGGAGCAGGTGGATCAAGCCGCTCGCGAAGAACCCGGAGCGAGCGAGCGTGCGCAGCACGCGGTCCGCTCCGCTCGAGCGCATCGCGCTGCGCACCTTCGTGCCGTTACTCATGGTCGCTGTCCTCGCATCGTGTGCCGTCCACCTGCCGGGTCCGCCCGGGGCTCGGCTCTCCTGGGATGCGAACGGTGCGCCGCATCGTCATCGAGTCCTCCGGACCGACAGGGTCGCCCTCCGCTCGCCGGAACGGATCAGCGTGTAACGGCCGTCACGCTAGCGAGGCCGGGCTGCGCGATTCCCGAACATTCGAGGATTACCAGACTTCCGTGACGGCGGTCCGTGGCTGGTGCCCCGGATTCCCTGGGCAGACGCCGAGGACCGTCACTCGAGCCGGCCGCCGCACCCCGGGCAGGCGTAGAAGCGCCGATGGTCCTCGGTGCGCAGCTCCAGCACCTGGGAGCAGGGGAAGCAGAACGCTTGGGTGAGTTCGTTCTCGTACATGGTGGATCGATGTCCTCGGAGGGCTGGGCCGTGCAGTGACGGGGGTAGAGAAGGCGACGCCTGCGCGGGGACGAGTCGGGCTCCCGGCGCGTGGGGCGATACGCGGACAAGGGGAGTCGGACCGGCGACACGGCGTCGTCGGGGCGAGCGGACAGGGCATCGACGGGCGGCCTCCGGAGAGGGGACGCGGGAAGGTGTCGGTGTGGGCGACGGTCAGCAGGCCGAGCCGTCGCCCACGCCGCTGCTCAGAAGTCCGACGGGTCGCTCGTCCGTGTCGTGCTCTCGCGGACGACACCGGGCTCCGACGGCGCCGTGGCCGAGGTCGTCGTGACGGAACGGCGTCCGCGCAGCATGAGCGCGAGGCCGATCACGAAGACGACGATCCCGGCGACCATCAGGATGTAGCCGGCCGTGTGGAGGCTGATGAACGCGGTCTGCACGTGGACCGCGAAGGCGAGGATCGCGCCGATCACGAAGAGGACGACGCCGGTTCCCATGGTCATTGCTGTTCCGATCTGCGAGTGGATTGAATTCCAGAAGCTCTGCTTGTTCGGCCTTTCACAGAAGGCTCGTGAAAGATTTAGTGACATAAAATGCGAGTTCCCTGACAATTGAGTCATTCGCTCCGGGAATGTGACCTCAAATGGGGTGCAATGCGCAGTCGATGGCACGAGCAGGTTCGTCGATGTCGCCGGTGGGGCTCCACGACGCCGTGCACGCCGTTCGTCGGGCTCAGTCGCCCCCGCCATCGGTGGGCCGGCTCTGCTGGTCCCCGGTCCCGACGAGGGCCTGCTGCTCGGATGCGTCGCCGCTCCGGTCGCCGGTCTCGTGGGACGGAGAGGGCGACGGTGCCGGCGAGACGACCGGCGTCGCCACCGGACGGCTGCGCTCGGGTCTCGCGGGCACGGGCACGGGCGCGGGCGCCGGCGCAGGGGCGCGGACGGCGGCCGGGTGCTCGACCGGTCGGATCGCCGGGACGGCGGCCTCGACGAGGTGCGGGGCCGGCTGCGGGGCCGCGGAACGGGGTGTGTGCGCCGAGGCGACCGGGGTCGGGGCGGGCGCGGGCGTCTCGGTCGGGTCGGGGGCCGACGTCCGGAGACCCGCGGCGACGACCGGCGCCTCCGGCGACGGGGCACCGATGATCGAATGCGCCACCTGCTGCAGGTCCGTCGGGAGCGCCCGGGCGAACGCAGCGGCGGCAGCGGCGTCCGCGGCGATCACGACGACCGCGATGCCGCAGACCGCTCGACTGACGCGGACGAGGACCGACCGACGCATACGACTCCCCCCAGAGTGCGCAGGACGTCAAGAGTCCGTCCGGCGTGGGCGGACGCTAGCCGGATCGAGCGCACCCCGTCCATCGACCGCACCCGGACTGGGGGTGCGGTCTGCCATGTGCGCGGCGTGCCGTGATGTGGGGCTTCCCCCCGCGTCCGCTATCCGTCACCGTGGGCGCTCGAAGGGGAGGTGCCGTGGATCTTCGTCGGCAGGGGTTGAGCTCGGTCCGTGCGCTGACGAGCGCCGTGGTCCTGTCCAGCGTCGCAGCGGCGAGCTCGCTCGCAGTCTCTGCGTTCGCCGGTATCGAGCACGCGAAGGCGGCGGCTCCCGCACCGGCGCCGCTGATGACCTCCGATCCCGCGCGCACGGTCGGCCCCAGCCCGACCGCCACCGCGACCACGACCGCGCGGCATCCGGCGACGCCTGCGAAGCCGCATCAGGCCGTCGCACCCGCGCCGAGCGCGCGATCACGGTCGGTGACCACCACCACGGGCGTCGCGTCGTCGACCGCGACGACGAGGCAGGCCGCCGTGCGACCGCGGGCCGCGTCCAGCGCGTCGAGCGCGTCCTCCGCTCCGGTCGCGAAGCCCGTCGCGCCCCGGGCTGCGGCCGCGCCCGCG
>JABBOB010000107.1 GCA_019352055.1 Acidobacteriota bacterium | reverse complement strand
GCCTCCTCGGGCAGCTGAGGCTCGACCGTGGACTCGACCCAGAGACCTGCTGCGCTGAAGACGTTCAGCAGGTCGGCGAACGTGTAGGGCCGCTTGGTCAGGGTGACCTGCTCGTTCCAGCTGCTCCGATAGGAGTAGTCCGTCGTCGAGTAGTACTCCTCCCCGAGTGAGGTGCCGTTCTCCTCGCGTTCGACCGCGTACCGGATCGGGTGCGTGCGGGCGAGGAGGATGAACCCGTCCTCGCTCAGCATCGACTTCGCCGTCCGCAGCGCGTGGACCGGGTCTGCTGCGTAGCCGAACGACTGCAGGAACATGATCCGGTCGAACCGCCGACCGGCGAGCTGCGGTATCGATGCGGGGTCGGAGAGGTCGCCCTGCACGAGTCGCAGCTCGGGAGGCGAGGGGACGAAGGTCCCGCTGATGTCGACGCCGACGGAGGCGATCGCGCCGTCCTGCACGAGCTCGACGAGCTTGCTGCCGTTGCCGCACCCGAGATCGAGCACGGACCGGCCGGTCACGTCGCCGATGAGGTCCCGCTGCGCCGGCCACTCGACCAGGCGATCGAGCGAGTCCTCCCGATCACGGGCGAGCTCGTACCCCGGCGAGAGCTGCACCCATCCGGGCGCCGCACCTCGCCCGTCCACGCGCGATGTCGGATCGGTCTTCAGATCGCGTGCTTCCGCCACGCAGCAGACGGTAGTCGCGGCGACTCGGTGAGGAGGACGCGCAGGCCGGCTCCTGCGCGGGGTGCTGCTCAGCCCGCGAGGAGGCCCACGACTCCCCGGTACACGGGCGGGAGTGCGCAGGCCAGCGGCACGATCGTTCGACGGAGCGCGGGGACCCGGGACATGGCGAGGACGCCCCGGGTCACCGCCTGCGACCGCCAGGTCACCCGGCGGTACGCGGCCGGGTAGTCGGAGAGGCGATCGGTGCGCAGGCAGTCGACCAGCGCGCTCGAGGCAGCGAAGCCGATGGAGAGCCCCTCGCCGGTGAGCGCGTCGATGTAACCGGCCGCGTCTCCGACGAGCGCGATGCGGCCCCGGGCCACGGCGGTCGCGCGTTGCCGTAGCGGGCCTGCGCCGCGCACCGGTGACGTCGGTGCGGCGTCGCCGATGAGCGACCGCACCGCGGGGAACCCGGCGAGCTGCTCGGTCCACGGTCCTCGCCGCGTGCTGAGCACGGCGACGCCGAACTCGTCCGGTCCGACCGGTGTCACGTACACCTCCGCCTCCGGGCTCCAGTGCACCTCGATCAGCTCGGTCCACGGCACACCCCGGAAGTGCTGCCGCTGGCCGTACCGGGCCGGTGCGCGGGTCGGACGATCGAGTCCGGCCGCACGCCGGACCAGGGAGTGCAGGCCGTCGGCGCCGACGAGGTACCGCGCGTGCCTCGCACCCACAGCGACCCCGTGGTCGTCAGCGCGGATGCGCTCCGCCCGCTCCCGGTGCACGGGGATGCCGCGTTCGGCCGCGGTCGCGCTGAGGATGCGCTGCAGCTCGAGCCGGCGGACGCCGAGGCCGGACGCGTGGGGGAAGCGTGCTTCTGCGCGACGTGACCCGCTCACGTAGCGGATGCCGTGCAGCGGCATCCCGCTCGGGTGGACGCCGAGGCGAGCGAGCGCCGCGATCGCTGCCGGCATGAGGGCCTCGCCGCAGGCCTTGTCGATCGGTGTCCGGCGCGGCTCGAGCACCTCCACCTGCAGCCCGGCCGCCTGCGCATGCAGCGCGGTCACGAGCCCGACCGGTCCGCCACCGACGACGAGCACGTCGATCATCGCGATCGCGCCGGAGGATCGGAACCCATGGTGGGAACCTAGGACCCCGCCGCGGGGGAGGAGCGCCTTCGTGGCAGAAGCACACCTACGGTGGGGCGTGCCCGCGATCCGGTCCGTTGCCGTCGCACTCGCGCTCTCCTGCCACCCCGTACCGACCATCGCCGTCACCGCGATGGCGACGGCGCTCGCCGTGGCGGCGGGGGATCGGCCCCCGGTGGTCCTCCTGCTGCTCCTCGCGGTGCTGGCCGGGCAGCTCTCGATCGGCTGGTCCAACGATCTGATCGACGCCGGGCGCGACCGGGAGGCGGGCCGGTCGGCCAAGCCGATCGCCGCGGGCGCCATCGATCGGTGGATGCTCGTCCTCCCGCTGGTCGTCGTGACGGTCGCCGTCGTGCCGCTGTCGCTCGCGCTCGGATGGTGGGCAGGGGTGGCGCATCTGGTGGGGGTGCTCCTCGGCTGGCTCTACAACCTCGGGCTCAAGTCGACGCCGGCGTCACCGGTCACCTACGCGATCGCCTTCGGCGCACTTCCCTCCGTCGCGACGTTGGCACGATCCGCTCCGGAGCTGCCGCCCTGGTGGGTCACCGCGGCGGCCGTGCTGCTCGGGGTCGCTGCGCACTTCGGCAACGTGCTGCCGGACATCGACGACGACCGCCGAGCGGGAGTGCGCGGCCTTCCGCAGCGGGCGGGCCGACTGGCCTCCGCGATCGTCGCCGCACTCGCGGTCGTGTGGGCGGCCGGTCTGCTGCTCGCGTTCAGCGGAGCACCGACCTTCGTCACCGTGCTGCTCGGCGCCCTCGTCGTCGTGCTCGGCGCATCGATCGTGCTCATCGCCCGATCCCGCCGTCGGCTGCGGCTGGCCTTCGTCGCGACGATGCTCGCGGCAGCCCTCTGTGTCGTGATGCTGGTGCTGACCAGCGCGCTCGGCGCCTGACGACCGCCGACAGCGACGAGTTCGACCTCCTCCCCGCAAGGGCGGCTGAGGTCAGCCCGGGACTCCGCGTGACCGGAGCCCACGTCCTCGGGTCGATGCCGAACGCCGCCGAGTGCCGATCGGCGTCCAGCGCGCGTCCGATCTGCGCGGCGTGTGCGCGAGCGGCCGTCTCGGCGGGTGCAGCGTCGTTCGGGACCTTCGCGGTCGTCCGGACCGCCCACATCTGGATCTCTGCGGCGGCCTGCCCGCGCATGCCTTCGGGCGCCCGCTGGTCTCGTCCACATCGGGCCTGTGCGCAGGACGCCGTCAACAGGCGGGGGCGGCGCCGTGGCGCACTGCGTCGTCCCAGCCCTTGAGCGTGGCCGTCGGCACGGTGGTGAATCCGGGCTGGGTCCCCGCGGAGGGCCACACCTCGACCGACTGGGCGTGGTGGGCGACCGCGACGGCGAGTGCGGCGCAGTAGGTCGCGGTGTTCGGGCCGTTCATCTGGAAGGCGATCGGCGTGGTCGTGGGGGCGGCGGACCAGATCGCGTCCATCCGGGCGTAGACCGGTGCGCTCCGAGCACTCGTCGCCGACAGCGGGCTGAGCGCGTTGTTGGCGAGGATGCATAGCGGGCCGCCTGACGCCGATGACGAAGCGCATCGCTGCATGACCTCGTCCGTCACGGTCATGCCGCCGTTCATCGGGTTCATCGGGTAGTAGATCGCCGTGTGCGTCCAGGGTCGGTAGTCGGTGAGGGCCCCATCGAGACAGCTCTGCTGCGCGGCGGTGGTCCACCCGTCGGCCGTGGCCAGGGCGCTGATGGCCGGCGCCATCACGAACGGCTCTGCGGTCAGCGTGGTGCAGGACGACACGGCGACCTCGCGCAGGACCGGGCTCGCGTCGTATCGGGCGGCCAGCGCCTGTTGCAGCGATGCCCAGGCGGACCGGTAGCCGGTCTTCCACCACCGGCCGAGTGTCCCTCCCGTCCTCGACGGGAGGTTCGCGGGAACCGCGATCGGTGCGCCGTCGAGCGATTTCGCCCATGCGGGGGCCGCGAAGGCAGCGAAGACCCGGAGCCGCACCCCGATCGGGGCACTCGGATGTGCGACGTTGTAGGCGGTCACCGCGGCCAGGGACGCGTCGAGCGTCGAGAAGTCGTAGCCGCCTCGGGTGGGCTCGAGTTGCGCCCACGTCTGGTTCACCACCACGCCGCCGAAAGCGCCCGCATGCGCGGCGACGTCGGACAGGTCGATCACTGGATACGGCTGATCCAGGTGGTAGGACGCCTCCGACCCTTTATCGACGAGGCCGGCGAGCAATGGCTTGACGCCGGGCGGTGTGGTGACAGCGGGCTGGACGCCGGAGGGGATGATGCCGGAAGGCGCGGTGACCGGTGAGGAGCACCCGGTCAGGACGACGCACGACAGCGCAAGGACCGCGAGAGCCACGAGACGACGCATGAAGCTCCAGTTCTGCGAGGA
>JABBOB010000041.1 GCA_019352055.1 Acidobacteriota bacterium | reverse complement strand
CAGGCGTCGAGGACCCCGTCAGGCTGGTCACTGGGCTCACGACCCGTCGGTGTTGGGGGCGGTCCGCTTCACTGGACCGCCCCCAACCAACGGCATCCGCTTCGGGGCTACTGGTCCCTCGCGAAGGCCCGGTCGAGGAGTGCGGCGGTCGCCGGGTCGACCATCTCGCTCCGTCGGATGTAGTGCTGGATGGTGATCTTCGGATCGGCGTGACCCAGCAGCTGCGCGGCGAGGTTGATGCCGGCTCCGTCGTTGACCGCGGTTGCGACCGACCGCCGGAACAAATGGGGTGTCACCCCCTCGATGCCAGCCGCGTCCATGACGTGGCGCAGCTGACGACGGACGTTGTTGGTCGTCAACGGCGTACCCGCACGGCTCGAGAAGAGCAGCGCATCGAGCGAGGCGTCTCCGATCCTGCTCAATCGGCCCCGGATGGCTTCGGCAGCGAAGGTCGGGATCGCTACGGTGCGCCGTGACCGGGCGGTCTTCGGATGGTCCTGCCGGCTGGTGGGCTCCCCTGCCCGGCTGACGATCGTCCCGGCGAGCCGCACGGACGGCGTCGGTCCGGTGACGTCGATATCACGCCGTCGGATCGCGAGGACCTCCCCGATTCGCGCTGAGGTGCCGAGCATCACCTCGACGATCGCGCCGAGCTGACCGTCAGGTCTCGGGCCCATGACTGAGAGCCCGGCCTCCCAATGAGCGATCGCGAGCCGGATCGCGTTAATCTCGGTCGCTGTCAGCGCATCGGGCGTGCGGGCAGGTTGACGGAGGCGGCCGACGTGGTCGATCGGGTTCCGCTGCAGGACCTCGTGTCGGACGGCGAGGCCGAACGCCAACCCGAGCACGACCTTGGCGCGCTTGGCTCGGCTGTAGCTCTGGGCGGCGAGCTGCTTCAGCAGCCGGTCGCAGCGCGCGACACCGATCTCCCGCAGCGTGAGGTTGCCGAACGCCGGGAGCACGAGCGTGCGGATGCTGCGCTCGTAGAACTCCCGCGTGTTCTTGCCGATCCGACCTTCCAGATCGAGGTCGGCCAACCAGTAGGCGACGAGGTCCGGGAACCCGCTGTCGGGCGTCAGCGGAGACTCGGTGGACTGCTGCTGCGCCCGCTGCGCGAGCTTCGCCTTCAGCTCCCGCTCCGCGGTGAGCCGGGTGGCGCCGGTGGCCTGCACGAAGCGCACCGTGCCGTCCCAGTCCCGATACCGGGTCCGCGCGGTCACCCGTCCGGACGCGGCCCGGGTGTAACCGAAGTCGCCGGAGGTGCCGACGCCGAGCCGTGGCCGGCTCATCGCGTCACCGTCCCGCCGTCGAACCGGGTTCGCGCCGAGATGCGATCCACGCCTGCACGTCCGAGAGCGCGAACTTGAGATGCTTGCCGAACCGGTACGCCGCCGGGCCCTGTCCCCTGGTGCGCCAGTCGTAGACGGTCGAGACGGGCACCCCGAGGTACGCCGCCAGATCCGTCACATCGAGCAGGGGCTCCAGCCCCCATGGGTTGACCTGTTCGTTCGACTCCATGCCAGGCAGGTGCGCAGCGCCGAGCAGGTCGACCGGCGACGACCGGTGTCCATGCCGCCGAGTCGGAGCGCTCGGTGTCCGCGACGCCGGCGAGAGGGGGTTTTCGATAGGTAAGCGATAGGCGGATCAAGTTGCACCACGATCGGATCGCGGGAACCCTTGAGTTTCCGGGCCACTTCGTAGGGCGGACGGGACTTGAACCCGTGACCGATGGATTATGAGTCCAGTGCTCTAACCAGCTGAGCTACCGCCCCGCCCGTCACCCTAGCCGCGCCCGGGGACGGGACTCCCCTCCTGGGAAGGGGTGATCGCCGACGGATCTAAGGTCGGCGCATGGTCGAAGGGATGCTCGAGCTGGACGGTGCGGCGCTGTCGTACGAGGTGGCGGACGGAGATCGGCCGACGGTGGTGCAGCTGCACGGGCTCAGCTCGTCCCGCGCGAGCGAGGCCGCTTCGGGGTTCTTCGACTGGTCGCCGGTGCGTGAGGCGGGGCGCCGACTCGTCCGGTACGACGCTCGTGGCCATGGCCGGTCGTCCGGTCGCCCGGAGGTCGACGACTGGGCGTGGCCGATGCTGGCCGGAGACCTCCTCGCACTCCTCGACGCCGTCGCGCCCGGCGAGGCGGTGGACGCGATCGGCGTCTCGATGGGCGTCGGCACGCTGCTGCATGCGGCCACCCTGCAGCCGGAGCGGTTCCGCCGCCTCGTGCTCGTCATCCCGCCGACCGCATGGGCCACTCGCGCCGCGCAGGCGGACGGCTACCGGCAGGCGGCTGCACTCGCCGAGGAGCAGGGGCTCGACGCCCTCGTCCGGACGATGACCGCGTTCGGCGCGCTGCCGCTGCTGGAGGCGGGCGGCTGGACGACCGTCCCGCGGCCCGACATCGATCCCGCCCTCCTGCCCACCGTGTTCCGCGGCGCGGCTGCCACGGACCTCCCCTCCCCGGACGCGATCACGGGGATCCGACATCCCGTGCTGCTCCGGCCGTGGGCCGGCGACCCAGGGCACCCGGTGTCCACCGCAGAGCTGCTGCACGAGCAGCTGCCGGGGTCGGTGCTGGAGGTCATGAGCACGCCGGACGACCTCCGCGGCCTCGGCGCCCGGATCGCCGACTTCCTCCGCTGATCAGGAGGCGGCGAGGCGCAGGCGGGCCGCCACCACGCGCGTCGCGGCTGCGATCAGCTCCGCGTCGAACGCGGGGTCGTCACGCGCCGTCGCGACGAGCGCCGCGTGCATCTCGGGCACGTCGCCCGGCTGGATGTCGAGCATCAGGTCGCCGCCGGCATACACGAACCGGGTCACGCGCTGCGCCGGGCTCCATGCCCGCACGGCCGCCGCTCCTCCGACGTCGTCGGACATCACGACGCCGTCGAAGCCGAGCTGCCCTCGGAGCAGGCCCTGCACGATGCGGGAGGAGAACAGCGCCGGCGTGCCGGGATCGATCCGCGCGTACTCGGCGCTCGAGACCATGACGAAACGCGTGCCCGCATCGATGCCGGCCGCGAAGGACCGCAGCCGCACCGAGTCGGCCGTGGTCACCGAGTCGACCACGTGCGCGCTGGTGTCCGTGTTCGCGGTGACGCAGCCGAGCCCCGGGAAGTGCTTCACCGCCGTGTCGACCCCGGACGCGTCCATCCCCGCCACGAACGCGGCGACGTGCGCGCCCGCGGACACCGGATCGGAGGAGTACTGGCGGTCGAGATCCGCGATCGGCGGGTTGTCGTGCAGCTGAGCGGCGCACGGCACGTCGGCGACGGGCGCGAGATCGAGGCGAACGCCGGCACGCGCCAGCTCGGCACCCCACCGCTGCGCGTCCGCTCGGGTCCCGGCGACGCTGCCGCGTCCCTGCTCGACCGCGCTCGGGATGGTCGAGAAGCCCGGTCCGCTCAGCACCTGGACGAGGCCGCCCTCCTGGTCGGTCGCCGTGAGCAGTGGAAGGCCGGCGGGCGCGGCGGCCCGTGCGGGCGCGAACGCCCTCGCGACCGCGACGGCTCCCGCGCCGCTGCGCCCCCGGACCATCACCCCGGCGAGGTGGTAGCGCCCGACGAGGGTCGCGAGCCCGGGCAGCTCGGCTACGGTGCCCGCGGTCATCAGGACCTGGCCCGCCCGCTCGTCCGGGGTCATGCGGTCGACCTGCTCCGCTGCCTGCGTCGCGATCGAGGGCGACGGGGCCGCGGTCGGCGTCGGGCTCGCGGTGACGAGCGGCGCGACCGGTGCGGCCGTGGTCCGGACCGGGGACGGTGCGTGCACGGTGCAGCCGGCGAGCAGCAGGCCCGCCAGCAACGCCGGCAGGATTCGGAGTGGACGGCGGGGGACGCCGGTCAATCCGTGATCGCGCTCTTCGCCCGCTTCGCGAGCGACTTGAACTGCTCCCGCAGCTTGGCGGACAGCGGCGGCACATCGGTGTCCGGGTCGGTGATCTCCTCGCCCCGGTAGAGACGCTCGAAGATCGTGATCGTCGTATCGATGTCGTGCGGCTCGAGCAGGCGGAGGGATGCGTGCTGCATCACCTCGCGCTCGTCCTGCGGCATCGAGAGGACACGGGTGAGACGGTCCGCGAGCGCGTCGACGTCCCGCGGCGGGAAGAGGAAACCGTTCTCTCCGTCCTTCACGAGGTGAGGGAGGGCCATCGCGTCCGCGGCGACGACCGGGAGGCCGCTCGCCATCCCCTCCATCGTGGCGATGGACTGCAGCTCGGCGGTCGAGGGCATCGCGAACACGGTCGCGCTGCTGAGGATCTGCCGGAGCTCGTCGTCGCTGACGCGGCCCGGGAAATGGACCTGGTCCGAGATGCCGAGTCGCTGCGCCTGCTGCTCGAGCTGCCTGCGGATGTCGCCCTCGCCGACGAGGTCGAGCTGCGCGTGCAGCGCCTTCGGCATCCGGGCGACGGCCTCCACCAGGTCCGGCAGCATCTTCTCGCCGGTGATGCGGCCGACGAACACGATGCGGTTGTCGGGCTTCTGCTCGAAATCGGGCGTGTAGTCGCTCATCCGGATGCCGCAGGAGATGGCGTGCACGTGCTTCAGGCCGGTCCTGGACTCGAGGTACTCGGCGGCCCGCTTCGTCGGCGTGGTCAGGGCGGACGCCTTGCGGTAGAGCCGGGTGCAGTCCTTCCATGCCAGCCAGGTGATGAGCGGCCAGGTGAACTTCGGGAACGGGGTGTGCTCGATGAGGTTCTCGGGCATGAAGTGGTTCGTCGCCACCACCCGGATGCCGCGCTTGTAGGACTCCGTCGTGATGCCGCGTCCGACCAGCATGTGCGACTGCATGTGCGACACATCGGGATGGATCTCGTCGATCACCCTGCGGGCGTTGTGGTGGATGCGCCACGGGTAGACCGCACGGAGCCAGTCGTGCAGCGGCCACCGGAAGCTGTTCACCCGGTGCACGGTGAGCATCTGCCCGAGGTGCTCCTCGCGGTACGTGCCCTGCGGCTCGCCGTGGGACTGGGCGATGATGTGCACGTCGTGGCCGCGGGACGCGATGCCCGAGGCGAGCCGTACCGAGAAGCTCGCGGCACCGTTCACATCGGGGGCGAACGTGTCCCCGCCCATGAGGACGGTCAGTCGCGGCTTTGCCGCCTCGTCCGTCGGATCGGTGATGGCGGCGCTCCTCGGACAGACGTCACCCCCTGTCGGGGGCCTGGGCCTTCCGACGGTACCGCACGCCCCGGTGGGACACGCGTGATCGGGCGGCGCGCCCTCAGCGGGCCCGCTCCGCCTCCCGCGCCGCCACCTCCGGATGGTGGCGCGACAGCTGGAACACCCCGAACACGGCGACCGCGCCCGAGACGAGGAAGGCAGGGATCGCCCAGAGCGGCGCGTTCTGCGCCTCCCCGAGCACGATGATGCCGATGCCGACCGCGACCATCGGGTCGACGACCGTGAGGCCCGCGATGACGAGGTCGGGCGGCCCGACGGCGTAGGCGGTCTGCACCAGGTAGAAGCCGCCGAGGCCCGCCGCCGCGAGGCCGACGCCGCAGAGCAGGGTCAGCCAGTCGAACTGTCCCTGGATCAGCCGGTTGATCACCGTCTTGGCCATCGTCGCGACGAAGCCGTAGAGGATGCCCGCTCCGACGACGTAGGCGATGGGCGTCATGCGGGAGCGGAAGATCGCGTAGAGGGTGCCGATCAGGATCAGCACGGCGAGCAGCAGCAGGAGGATCGTTCGGAGGTCGTCGTCGCTGATGGCGCTGTCCGTCGCGCTCGGGGCGGCCACGGAGACGAACACCCCGACGCCGCCGACGCACAGCACGATGGCGCGGATCACCTTGCGGCTGACCCGCACGTGGTTCAGCCGCGCGTTCAGTATCGCGGAGACCACGAGGGCGATCGCCCCGATCGGCTGCACGACGATCAGCGCGGCGAAGCGGAGGCTCGTCAGCTGCAGCACGATCGCGAGCCCGAGCGACAGCGTCCCGAACAACCAGGAGCGGGTCCGGATCAGCCGGCCGATCTCGGACCGACCGAGCTCGGTGCCGGCGGAGACCCGCCTGGCCTCGACCTGCTTCACACCGCGGGACTGGAACTGCGCGCCGAAGGACAGGAACACAGCTCCGACCAGCGCGATCGGGATGCCGACCGCCTGCGCGGTGTTGAGCACGTGATCGCCCAGGCGGAGGTCGAGGAGCGGCGGCACGGCCGAACGATAGCCGCCCGACCGGCGAGTGGCGCCCCGCTACGCTGATGAGGCCCCTGTTTCGCCGAGGAGCCGTGGAGGTTCGACGGGATGAGCGTGCTGCCGATCCGGATCACGGGCGACCCCGTGCTGCACACGGCGGCCGCGCCCGTCGTCACGTTCGACGGCGAGCTGCGCACGCTCGTCGCGGACATGTTCGACACGATGGACACGGCGCCCGGCGTCGGTCTCGCCGGCCCCCAGGTCGGTGTGCCGCTCCGGCTCTTCGTCTACAGCTACGACCACGATCCCGACGGGCCGCACCGGGGCGTCGCGATCAACCCGACGCTGTGGATCGCGCCGACCCCGATCGGGGAACCCGACGACGACGCGGAGTCGGAGGGCTGCCTCTCCGTGCCCGGCGAGCGCTTCCCGCTCCGCCGCTCCCCGAGAGCCCGCCTGGAAGCGGTCGACATCGACGGGAAGCCGTTCACACTGGAGGCGCGCGGCTGGTTCGCGCGGATCCTCCAGCACGAGACCGACCACCTCGACGGTGTGCTGTACGTCGACCGGCTGGACTTCCTGCACCAGCGCCGCGCGCGGAAGGCGATCAGCGGGAACAAGTGGGGGCGCCCCGGCAACAGCTGGCGGCCGGGGGTCGACGACCTGGAGGCGTGAGGTGGAGTTCGAGCACGACGCGGCCCGGCACCGGTACCTGGGCCGCATCGACGGCGAGGTCGTCTGCTCGTTGGACTACGCCGAGAGCGGCGATGTCGTCTCGATGACCCGCACGTTCACCAACCCGTCGTTCCGCGGGCGCGGGCACGCGGCCGAGATCACCGCCCATGCGGTCGGCGAAGCGCAGGCCGCCGGCAAGCGGGTCCGCCCCATGTGCTGGTATGTCGCCCAGTGGTTCGACGACCACCCGGAGCTGGCCGAGCTGCTCGCCTGATCGGTCCGCGGCTTCCCGCTCAGGAGGGGAGGATCCTGCGGAACGCCGCGGCGTCGCGGATCGCAGCGATGAGCCGGATGGGATCCGCGTCCTTGTAGAGCACGGCGTCGGCACCCGCCTCCCGCCCCGGGCCGGCGTAGCGGTCGAGATCCGTCGCGGTCACCAGCACCACCCGTGTCACGGGCGGCCGCTGCATGAGCCGGATCCGGGCGTCGTCCGCGATGGACGCCGTCACCTGCAGGCCGCCGAGCCGCGGCATCCGCACGTCGACCACAGCGACGTCGACAGCGACCCTGCGCAGCACCGCCAACGCCTGCACGCCGTCGGACGCCTCCGCGACGACCTCAAGGTCCGGCTGCGCATCGAGCACGAGCCGCCAGCCCTCCCGCTGCAGCGGGTCCGCGTCCGCGAGCAGCACCCGGATCGGCGCACCGGTCACCGTCGCGACAGGTCGACGCCGTGGACCCCGTTGTGGAAGCGGATGGAGGGGAACGTCGCGGTGATCGAGAACCCGACGCCCGGGGTCTCGGACGCGGTCAGCGTGCCCCCGAACAGCTCGGTGCGCGCGCGCATCTCGTGGATGCCGGGACCTGCGAGCTCCTGCGTGAGCGACCGGAGGTCCTCCTCCACGCCGTAGGACAGCTCGGCGGCCGCGTCGTCCGGCGACAGCCCGCGGCGGAACACGGCGTTCCGGAAGCCGTTGTCGTCGGCCTTCACCGAGATGCCGGAGGACGTCCAGGTGAAGCCGACCCGCACCTCCGTGCCGTCTCCCCCGTACTTCAGGGAGTTCGACAGCGCCTCCTGCAGGATCCGGTAGATCGCCAGCTCGGCGCCCGAGTTCAGGTCGTAGGGCTCGCCGTGCTCCTCGACGATCACGCTGAGGCCGGCGTCGCGCATCGTCTTGAACAGCTCGCGCGTGGATTTCAGGCGCGGCTGCGGCGCCGCTTCGGCTTCGGTCTCCCGCACGAGCGTCATCACCCGGCGCATGTCCGCGAGCGTGGTGCGGCCGGTCTCGGCGATCGTCTGCACGGCGCGGACCGCGGCCGTCGGGTCGGTCGCGCCGGCGTAGCGGGCGCCGTCGGCCTGGGCGATGATCGCGGACACCCGGTGGACGGCGACGTCGTGCAGCTCCCGGATGATCCGCAGGCGGCCGCCCTGATCGGCGACCAAGACCTGCAGCTGAGCCGTGTACCGGTCGTCCTCCGCCGCCGCTCGACGCTCGGCGCGCAATCGTCGCGCGGTCACGATCCAGAGCGCCAGCAGCACGACGGCGACGACCAGGAGCCCGCCGGCGACGGCGAGCCACACGGTCTGGGGCAGGCTGGGCACGCGCAGATTCTACGAACCGTGCACGTCGCTGCGCGGAGGCGCACGGGACGGGCGTCGCACTCGGCGCGGGGCGCTGCGGGCCGGTTCATGCCGACGCCGTCACGGCCTCCTCGGTCCGGGCCCGGCGACCCGCGGAAGCCCACAGCTCCTTCTGCGCGAGCAGCGCGAGCTCCGAGAGCGCGGCGGTGTCGAACTCCGCCCCGTCGCGCGGCCGGGTGTCGAGCAGGCAGAGCGCACCCACCCGGTACCCGTCGGGCGACTCGATCGGATAGCCCGCGTAGAACCGGAGGTGCGCGCGCCCATGCACTGCCGGGTTGCCGTCAAATCGCGGGTCCTTGGCGAGGTCGGGGATGACCAGGGGCAGGTCGCTGCGGATCGTGTGGTCGCACATGGAGTGGAGCCGAGGTGAGCGGGCGACGTCGCTGCCGGCGACCGAGCGGTACTTCTCCCACTCGCCGTCCACCAGCGACAGGGCGGCGAACCGCACCCCGAACGCGGTGCGCGCCAGCTCCGTGATCCGATCCAGTCGGGGGTCGGGTGGGGCGTCGGGCAGCAACGCCGCCGTCGCCCGCTGCCGGTCCGGTTCGGCCTGCGGCCCGTCGTCTCGGCGGCCGGTGCCGCGGAGGACGGGCAGCAGCCGCTCGGCGATGACCACCGCCCACTCCGTGTACACGTCGGGCGAGCGATGGCCCGGCTCACCGGGAGGCAGCCGCGGCGCGTCGAGGACGGCGAAGGCCATGTCACGTTCCGCGCAGAGGGCGGCCGTGATGCGGTTCATGCGCCGTCGATGCCGGTCCGCGATCGCGCCGGGCCGACCGGTGTAGGTGCTGACCGACTGGACGGGCTGCGGACCGAGCACGAGCACACCGGCGGCCGGCGCCTCGAGCCGGAACCGCTCGAGCAGGAGGCGCATCGAGCGCTGCCACTCGTCGAGGGGCGTGAGGTTCACCGCATCGTTCATTCCCGCGATCAGGACGACGACGTCGCAGCGCTCGAGGTCGTGCTCGCCCAGCAGCCCGGAGAGGTCGACGAGGCGCCGCGTGCGGTCGGCTCGGGCGTCGACCTGCACACCGCGACCGGTGCGGTCGGCGAGGACACGAGCGAGCCGGCCGGGCAGCGCGAGCTCGTGGGACCGCACGCCCCACCCGGACGCCGCGCCGTTGCCGACGAGCAGCACCCGCATCGGATCCGGCCCGAACACCCGGTGCACGGGCGCGTCGGCCGGGAACGGGACGGCGACCAGCGCGGACTCCCGGGACCGGTACCACGCCTGCATGAACCAGCGCACGGGCGCGTCAAGCATGAGGCCGTCCGAGCGGTTGCACGATCGAATGCTGCCGTGCGCGCCTCCGTTCACTGGGAATCTCCTCCGGTGCGGCGCGCACTCCAGGTCCGCGGCGGAGCAGCGTCCGGAGCCCCCAAGCCCTGGGCCACGGCACCCCGTTCATTCGGGACCTCTCATCCATCGGACGGCGACATGCGGGAGAGTACGGGGATCAGCGCGCACCGATGGTCCGTCTCGGAGGGGGTCCGATGACCGAGCCCTACCCGATCGCGTCCGAAAGCGACCTCCAGGGCCGGTACCGGATCGGCCCGGTGATCGGACGCGGGGGCGCCTCCACCGTCTACCGCGCACATGACCTGCTGCTCGGCCGGGACGTCGCGATCAAGGTCTTCACCACTCGTGCGACGCGACCGGACGACCTCCGCGTGCAGGAGGGCGAGGCTCGTACCCTCGCCGGGCTGAGCCATCCGGGGCTCGTCGCGCTGCTGGACGCCGACGTGGACCTCAGCGTGGGGACGGCGCCGCAGATGTTCCTGGTCATGGAGTTCGTCGACGGGCCCGATCTCCGCAGCCGCCTCCGACAGGGCGCGCTGGACGAGCTGGAGGTCGCCTACCTGGGCTGGGACCTGCTCAGCGCGCTCGACTACGTGCACGAGCACCGGATCATCCATCGGGACCTCAAACCGGCCAACGTGCTCCTCGCGCCGGCCCGCGGCCGACCATCGCGAGGTCGGCTCACCGACTTCGGCATCGCGGTGCTGTCCGAGCAGCCGGCTGAGCCCGACGCGGAGACGACGGGGACGGCCGCCTACCTCAGCCCCGAGCAGGTGGAGGGGCAGCAGCTCACCTGCGCGACGGACATCTACTCGCTGGGCCTCGTGCTGCTCGAGGCGATCACCGGTCGGATCTCGTTCTCGGGAGGGGTCGTCGAGTCCGCGCTCGCCCGTCTCGACCGGGACCCCGCGATGCCCGCCGATCTGCCGACGGACCTGCAGGCCCTCCTTCGGCGGATGACCGCCCGGGTGCCCGGCGATCGGCCGTCGGCGGAGACCGCGGCGGCGGCGTTCCTCGAGATCATCCTCCGTCAGCTCGGCGGTCAGCGGCCCGTCGCCCCGGACCCGGAGGCGGAGCGCCTCGCCGCCCTCCGGGACTACAACCTGCTCGGCACGCCGCCGGACACGGAGTTCGACCGGATGACGGCGCTCGCCGCCCGGATCTTCGACGTGCCCGTCGCGGTCATCAGCCTCGTGGGAGAGGACCGGGTCTGGCTGAAGTCCCGGCACGGCTTCGACGCCGCGGAGATCGACCGGACCCGCGGTCTGGGCAGCACGGGCAGCCTGCACGAGGAGACGCTCATCATCGAGGACGTCACCACGGATCCGCGCACCGCCCAGCTCCCGTCGGCGAGCGACTCGCCGTACCGCTTCTACGCCGGTGTGCCGCTGATCGCAGGAGGCCACAACCTTGGCTCGTTCGCGATCGCGGACACGCGCGCGCACCGGCTGACACCGACCGACGTCACGACCCTCGAGGACCTGGCCGCCATGGCCCTGCACGAGATGGAGCTGCGCCGAGCTGCGAGGAACATCGCCTTGACGGCGCTCATGCCGGAGCGGTCGCCGTAGGCGC
This sequence comes from Acidobacteriota bacterium, assembly GCA_019352055.1. Lineage (GTDB taxonomy): Bacteria > Actinomycetota > Actinomycetes > Actinomycetales > Microbacteriaceae > Amnibacterium. Next base: position 13,810 of record JABBOB010000041.1, on the reverse strand, counting down.
CCGGTCGCGGGGACGCGCCATGTCCGGTGCGGACCGGATCTCGCCGGCCGACGCCCGGCGACCGGTCCGGGGTCCATCGGCAGGCGTCCTGCGTGCCCGGATACGGTCGTCGCATGACCGCTGAGCGACGGTGGCCCGCCGGATGGCCCACACCGAACGTCGGACTCTGGACGGGGTCCGCCGCCCTCGCCGTCGCGACGCTGACCGTCATCGAGTTCGTCATCCGGCAGATCGCCGTCGGTCCCCGACCCGCGCTGGGCGACGTCACCGCGCTCGTCGCCTTCAACGAGCGCACCCGCACCGGCACCCTCGGCATGATCCTCACCGACACGCTGCTGATGGCCGCCATCATCGTCTTCCTCAGCGGATTCCGGCAGCTCATCGTGCAGTACCGGGCCGAAGTGCAGTGGATCGCCGACATCGCGTTCTCCGCCGGCATCGCGTACGTCGTCGTGACCCTGACCGGCGACGGACTCGAAGGAGGCGCGGCGCTCGACGCCACCGTCCACGGCGGCGACGGCACCGTCATCCGCGCACTCACCGTCGGACACGCCCTCTTCTTCGGCTCGATCGGCTGCGTCCTCACCGCGGTCGTCTCCTTCGCCTCCGGGTACATCACCCTGATCTCGGGCGCCCTCCCCCGCTGGACCGGCTGGTTGGCGGTCGCCGTCGCCGTCCCCAACCTCGTCCTCGTCGCGACCGCGTTCGGCGGCACCGACGACACCTCGTTCAAGGCCGCCGGCGGCTGGGGCTCGGTGGCCCTCGGCACCTTCCCCTGGCTCGTCTGGATCGTCTCCGTCGGCGCCGTCGTCATCCGCGACCGCGCCCACCACCTCCAGCGCGCACAGCTCACCCGAGACGAACCGGCGCTTCCAGCCACCTGAGACGCAGCGCCCGACGAGATCGGCCATGGGGCACGGGCCGTGATGAGCCGGGTGCAGCACGTGACGAGACGAGGAGGGGCGACATGTCCGGATCGGCGGATCGCGGCGGACCCGGCGGGCACGGGCGCTCCGGCAGCCGGCCCCGACGAGGTGGCGCAGGACCGGCACGGACCGCCACCTTCCTCTGGAGGGCTTCGCCGGCGCACCTCCGTCGGGTCGCGCCGGTGGTCTACCTGCCCGGCCTCGGGCCCCATTCCACCGGCAGGACGCGTGGGCAGCGGCTGCTGCAGCGGTTCGAGGTGCTCGGACTCGCCCGCCCGTTCGACGTCTGGCTCGTGGGGCGACGGACCCCGGTGAGCCCGGGCTCCAGCATCGCCGACCTCGCCGCGGAGCACGCGTCGGCCATCCGCGGTCGATTCGACCACCCGGTGGACGTCGTGGGCGAGTCCACCGGCGGCAGCATCGCGCTGCGACTCGCGCTCGACCATCCGGACGTGGTCAAGCGCCTGGTGCTGGTCTCCGCTGCAGCCCGGCTTCGCGAGTCGGGCGAGAAGGCGCAGGCACGAGCCGCCGACCGGGTCCGTGCGGGACGTCCGAGAGCGGCGGCCGCGATCGTGCTCGGGACGACGAGCGAGGGTCCGATCCGGCGCCGCCTGCTCTCGTTCGCGGGGTACGTGCTCGGGCGGGTCGTCATCGGCGACGACGATGGGGAGCTCGTGCGGATCATGGACGCCGAGGACGGCTTCGACCTCGGTCGTGAGCTGGGCGAGGTGACGGCCCCCACGCTGCTCATCGGCGGCGGACGCGACGGCTACTACTCGCCGCAGCTCCTCGGGTTGACCGCCGCCCGGATGCCGGACGCCCGGCACGTCGAGCTGCCCCGGAAAGGACATCTGAGCGCGATCGCGGAACCGCGCGTATGGCACCTCATCCGCGACCACCTGCGGCCGGACGCCCGATCCTGAGCGCCCCCTCGCTGACGACCTGAAAGGACGACATGTTCGGCTTCGCCCACGCGAGCGCAGGAGGACGCTCCCGGAGCCCGCTCCGCCCGTCCCGCGCAGGATCGACGACCCCGATCCAGCCCCGCCACAGGGAACACCCTCGATGAGCACCCCGTCCGGGGGTGCGCGCCACGTGGGGAGACCGGTTCGGGGTGTTCGGGATGGTCGCGGTCATGTCCGTGCTGCTGGTGGTCGCATCCCGGTTCGCGCAGGAGACCCACGGAAGCGAGGGAGCGAGAGCCTCCAGGGCTCGTGATCTGGAGCGGGTGGCGATGCGAGCAGCGACCTCGGCTGACCGCCGGCCACCGCGGGCGCACGTTCACGCTCCCGGCTCAGCGGGGTCGGCCGTCTCGAGAACCCTCGTCCGAGACTCGCCGAAGCGATGACGAAACAGCGAATGGTCCAGCCGACGGGAGCGGGACCGCTGGTCAGCGGGACCTTCTGCTCCCCGACTTGGACTCGAACCAAGAACCTGCCGGTTAACAGCCGGCTGCTCTGCCAATTGAGCTATCGAGGAATGTGCGGTGGCGGGCCACCGCGGCCAGACGAGTGTAGCCCACCCCGAACCGACCGATCGGACTCACACGCGGTCGCGCCGGCACCCGGTGGAGGGTGGCGCGGCTCAGCTGCCCGTCCGCGCGCCGGTCAGCTCGCCGGGTGTCGCCGGCGTGCTCGCAGAGGGGTGCGAGGGCAGCGTGATCGCGCCGGTGCGGAGGAAGTAGTCGTCGCGCAGTCCGCGGACGTACGGGTGCGCGGGGTCGGCGAAGATCTCGTCCGCGGTCCCGGCGGCGATCAGGATTCCGCGCTGCATCACGACGACGCGATGCGTCGTCCGGTGCATCACGGCCGCATCGTGGCTGATGATCACGGCGGAGAACACCCGCTCGGCGTGCAGCTCGAGCAGCGTGTCGAGGACCGGACCGCGAGTGGCGACATCGACGCTGGACGTCGGCTCGTCCGCGACCCACAGCATCGGCTGGAGGATCAGCGATCTGGCGATCGCGACGCGCTGCTTCTGGCCCGCGGAGAGCTCCCACGGATAGCGGGACATGATCGCCAGCGGCAGCTGCACCGCGTCGATGAGCTCCGCGGCGCGCGTGCCCGCGTCGCGCCGGTCGAAGCGGCGGTCTCGCTCGAAGAGCGGCGAGGTCACGTTCTCCGCGACGGTGAGGCCCGGGACGAGTGTGCGGCCGGCGTGCTGCGGCAGGTACCCCACCTGCGCGCCGAGCACGCGGGAGGCGGCGCGCCCAGGCCGGTCGGCCCGCATGCCCAGCACGGACACGGAACCACCCAGGACGCGGGGGCCGCGGCCCTCGCCCGCGCTCCGGGCGATGCGTCCGGCGATCACCCGCGCGAGCGTCGACTTGCCCGCGCCGGTCTCGCCGACGATCCCTAGCAGCTCGCCGGGCTCGACTCGGAGGTCGATGCCGCGTACGGCGTCGAAGCGAGCGGCACCCGGGTAGCCCACCGTCAGGTCGCGCGTGACGACCACTGCACCGCTGTCGACCATCGCAACCCCTCGTCGGTGGACCGGAGCCTAGTTCCGCCCCGCCGCGACCGCCTCGCGACACCCCAGGACTGGGGTGGCTCGACGCTGCGTCCCGTCAGACGCCGCGAAGGCTCCGACGATCCGCCTCCACGGTGACGAGCCGGGTGCGCAGCTCGCGGAGCCGGTCGGCGTCCGCCGCACCTTCCGTGCGTTGCAGCTGGCGTACCAGGTCCGCCTTCTGGCGCAGCAGGTGACGGTCGACCAGCGACGCGACCATCGCCTTCGCGGTTCGCGCGAGCTGATCCTCCTGGCTCGCCCGGACCGGCAGCGGGAGGAACGCCAGCTCCTGCACGATCGGGGCGATCGGTGCGGGCACCTCAGCCGCGAGGCGCTCGAGCCAGCCCGCGCCGCCGAGCTGCCCGAGCTGCGACCCGATCGCGTCGCGCACGACGGCGAGGGTGGCGTTGTGGAACCCGACCTCGGTCGAGCGGCGGATCAGATCGCCGCCGACGAGGTGCGGCACCTGCACGATCATCATCAACGCCTCGCGCTCGAGCCGGGTCGCGGGGTCGTCGGGGAGGGAACGGAGGGACGCCTGCGGCCGTGACGGCGGCGCCGCCGTGTCCGCATCGCGCGCCGTGCGGCGGTCCGGCTCCTGCTTGGCCGGCCGGTTGCGCCCCCGACGGACCGCGCGCTCGACCGTGGCCAGGTCGGTCGCGAGCCAGCGGGCGAGCAGTCGGACGTACGCCGGCCGCACGTTGTCGTCCCGGATCGTCGCGACGATCGGCACCGCGGCCTCGAGCGCGGCGACCTGCCCCTCCACGGAGTCGAGGTCGTGCATGTCCAGCACGCGCCGGATCATGTACTCGAACATCGGGTGCTTCGCTTCGAGCATCGCCCGCACGGCCTCGTCGCCTCGCTGCGAGCGCAGGTCGCACGGGTCGAGCCCGTCGACCCCGACGGCGACGAAGGTGCGGGCGGAGAACCGCTGCTCCTCCGCGAACGCCCGCACGGCCGCCTTCTGCCCGGCCGTGTCCGGGTCGAAGGTGAAGACGACCTCCCCGTTCGCGCTCGCCTCGTCCCCGAGGATGCGCCGGATGACCTTGATGTGGTCCGCACCGAACGCCGTGCCGCAGGTGGCCACGGCGGTGGTCACGCCGGCGAGGTGGCAGGCCATCACATCCGTGTAGCCCTCGACGACGACCACCCGGTGCTCGCGCGAGATGTCCCGCTTGGCGAGGTCGAGCCCGTACAGCACCTGGCTCTTGTGGTAGATCGCCGTCTCGGGGGTGTTCAGGTACTTCGGTCCCTGATCGTCCTCGAGCAGCCGCCGCGCGCCGAAGCCGACGACGGCTCCGGTGAGGTCGCGGATCGGCCAGACGAGCCGGCCGCGGAACCGGTCGTAGACGCCTCGGTCGCCGCTCGACACCAGGCCGCCCGCGGACAGCTCGGCCTCCTGGAACCCCTTGGCCTTCAGGTGCTTCGTCAGCGCATCCCAGGACTTCGGGGCCCAGCCGACGCCGAAGTGCGCGGCGGCAGCCGCGTCGAACCCCCGTTCCGCGAGGAACTGCTGGCCCGGAGCCGCCGCGACCGTCCCGAGCTGGGAGACGAAGAACTCCGCGGCGATGCGGTTCGCCTCGAGCAGACGCACCCGGTTGGCCGAGTCCTGCTGCGGCTGGCCGTCCTCGTAGGTGAGGGTGAAGTTGATGCGCGCGGCCAGCGATTCGACCGCGTCCGTGAACGACAGGTGGTCGAGATCCATCAGGAAGCTGATGACGTCGCCGTCGACACCGCAGCCGAAGCAGTGGAACCGGCCGACCGCGGGCCGGACCGTGAAGCTCGGGCTGCGCTCGTCGTGGAACGGGCAGAGCCCCTTCAGGGAGCCGACACCCGCCGGCTTGAGGGCCACCTGCTCGCCGACGACCGCGGCGATGTCCGTGCGGCTGCGGACCTCGTCCACATCGCTTCGACGGATCCGGCCAGCCACATCGCGGATTCTAGGTTCGTCGGACGACACCACCGGTCGTCCCCGACAGCCCGCGCGGATCCGGAGGACTCGGCGACACCTCGTGTGCGACGCCGCGCGCACGGGGTGTCGTGCAGGATGTCCGGATCCGCGACCGACGTGGGCGGCCTTCAGGCGGCTCTGCGCGCGGCGGCGAGCAGCCGGCGCGCCGCGAGGAGGCGCAGGGATCGCGGAAGCAGGCGCCAGGCCGGTGCCAGCCGCACGGCGAGGGGCAGCAGGTCGGGCGCACCACGCGGCAGCAGCGGCTCGACGTCGGCTCGGAGCGCCGGCATCCCGTGGAGCGTCGCGCGCGCGTACGCGGGCATCATGAGCCGGATCCACAGCGGCACTGCGCGGGCCCGCAGCAGCGCGCGCACCACCGGGAGCGTCGCGTCGTCGAAGCGGAGGCCCGCTGCCGCGCTCGCGAACGCCGCCTCGAACGCGGTCCGGGTCCGCGGCCACTCCTCCCCTGGCAGCCCCAGCACCGTCGCGAGGCGCCCGTTCCGGGCCAGGAGCTCATCGGCGAGCTCCGACGGCAGCGGCCCCCAGACCGCCTCCACGATGCGGACCGCGGTGTCGTGGATCGTCGCCGCTACCCAGAACTGCAGGGCCGGATCGCGAGCGTCGTAGACGACGGGTGCGTCCGGGCCGCTGACGACGGGCCGGTGCGCGGCGCCGACCGAGCGCGCGACGCGGCGGACGAGCTCCTCCTCCCCCGCGGCGACGACGTAGATGTACGAGAGCGTGCTCCGGAGGCGCGCGAGCGGGTCGGTCTCGAACGCGCTGTGCCGCGCGACACCGTGCCCCACGGCCGGATGCGCGAGCTGCAGCAGCAGCGCCCGCAGGCCACCGGCGAGCAGCACCCCCTCCAGCTGCAGCCGCTCCGCCGGCGGCAGACGCCGGGCGCGCTTCACCGGACGAGTCGCCCGTGCCAGGCGAGCGCGGACTGGTCCGTGAGGCTCGCGACCTGGTCGACGACGACGCGCTTCCGGGCGCGGTCGTCCTCCGCGGCGGCCCAATCGTCCGAGAAGGCCGTATCGAGGTGCTGCGGCGCCGCGTGGAGCGCGTCGGCGAGCTGCTGCAGCATCTCGCGCTGCTGCAGGTAGACCGGCCGCCGGTCGTCGTTCGCCATCACGAACGCGGCGACGATGCCCTTGAGCGCAGCGATCTCGGCCTCGATCCCCCGCGGGACGACCACGTCCGCGCCGAACCGCACGAGCTCGCCCGCCGCGTGCGCCCGGCGGGTCGCAGCGGTCGCGGCGCCGGAGAATCGGCCGATCAGCTGGCTGGTCAGGTTCTTCAGCGCGGCGTGTGCACGGCGGGAGCCGTTCCATTCGACGATCCAGACGTCCAGCGCTCGGAGGCGGTGCAGCGCCTCGACGAGCTCGTCCCGATCGAATGCGCCGCCGACCCAGGCCCACATCGCGCTGACGACGTCGCCCTGGGAGGCGTTCGAGCGCAGCGCCGCGAGATCGACGGATCCGCCGACCACCGCGTCCTCGAAGTCGTGCACCGAGTACGCGATGTCGTCGGACAGATCCATCACCTGCGCCTCGATGCACGCGCGGCGGAGCGGTGCGCCGTTCCGCAGCCAGGCGAACGCCGCCTCGTCCTCGGGGTAGTAACCGAACTTGGCACGACCGCTCGGATCGCCGACCGGCGCCTCGAGCCCCCAGGGGTATTTGACCGACGCGTCGAGGCTGGCCCGCGTGAGGTTCAGCCCGTACGGTGCGTCGTCGGGCCCGAACACCTTCGGTTCGAGGCGCGTGAGCAGCCGCAGGGACTGCGCGTTGCCCTCGAACCCGCCGATGTCCGCGCTCCACTCGTTGAGGGCGCGCTCCCCGTTGTGCCCGAAGGGCGGATGGCCGAGGTCGTGCGCCAGGCAGGCGGTGTCGACGACGTCGGGAGCGAGGCCCAGGTTGCCTGCGAGCTCTCGGCCGACCTGCGCCACCTCCAGCGAGTGGGTCAGACGCGTCCTCGCGAAGTCGAGCCCGAGCGTCGGCGACAGCACCTGGGTCTTCGCCGCCAGCCGGCGCAGCGCCCCGGAGTGCAGCAGGCGGGCGCGGTCGCGCGCGAAGTCCCTGCGGCGGGAGGAGTGCTCCTCCGGCAGCCACCGCTCGCGGTCGGCTTCGCCGTACCCGAGATCGGCGTCGTCGGCGTCAGCCACCGCTCGAGTCCAGCTCCGCGCCGGCGACGGCGGCGCGGTCCTCGTCGCCGAGCGTGCGCGACTCCAGCCAGCGGTCCGGCAGGGTCGGGGACTTCGGGGTGCCTGCCCGCCCACGCTGCCCCTCGGCCGCCTCGCCCGGGTAGGGCTGCTCGCGCTCCAGCTGCCCGAGGAGCTCGTCGAGGTGTGCGAGCGACTCGACCTGGGCCAGCTGCGAACGGAGCTGGCCGCCGACGCCGTAGCCCTTGAAGTACCAGGCGACGTGCTTGCGGATGTCGCGGCAGCCGCGGTGCTCACCGCCGTCGGCGTCGTCGCCGAAGAAGTCGACCAGCAGCTCGGCGTGCCGGCGGAACGCGTCCGCCACGTGGCCGAGCGACGGCGGCTGAGGAGCGACGCCCTCGCCGAACGCGGCCGCGAGGTCACCGAACAACCACGGCTTGCCGAGGCAGCCGCGGCCGACGACGACGCCGTCGCAGCCGGTCTCCGCCATCATCCGCAGCGCGTCGTCGGCGCTCCAGATGTCCCCGTTGCCGAGCACCGGCACGGACGTGACCGTCTCCTTGAGCTTCGCGATCGCGTTCCAGTCGGCGTGGCCGGAGTAGAACTCCGCCGCCGTGCGCGCGTGGAGCGCGATGGAGGACACCCCGGCGCCCTCCGCGATTCGACCGGCCTCCAGATACGTGAGGTGGTCGGCGTCGATGCCCTTGCGCATCTTGATCGTGAGCGGCAGCGGGCCGGCCGCCCGCACCGCCCGCTCGACGATGTCGCGGAAGAGATCGAGCTTCCACGGCAGTGCGGAGCCGCCGCCCTTTCGGGTCACCTTCGGCACGGGGCACCCGAAGTTGAGGTCGACGTGATCGGCGCGGTCCTCCTCGCGGAGCATCGTCACCGCCGCCTCCACCGTCGCGGGATCGACGCCGTACAGCTGGACGGAGCGCGTGGACTCGGACTCGTGGAAGCGGATGAGCCGCATCGACTCCTTCGTACGCTCGACCAGCGCGCGGCTCGTGATCATCTCGCTCACGTAGAGCCCTGCGCCGTACTCCGCGCAGAGCCGCCGGTACGCCGTGTTGGTGATGCCGGCCATGGGCGCGAGCACGACCGGCACATCGAGGTCGAGCGGCCCGATCCGGAGGGGCGGCGCGGGCGCGAGTGCCGTGGTCACCGGCCCATTCTCGCCGACCGGGCCGACACCCTCCGACGCCCGCCCGGGTCCGGCTGTCAGGAGGGGGGTGACGCCTCGGCAGCGTCGGCCGCCGGGAGGCAGTCGTCGCCCACGCAGGCGGGTCCGGCACCGGGCAGCATGACGAGGGGCGCGACGCCGCTCACCGGGCCGCCGCCCGTTCCGCGGCCACCTGCGTCAGCGCACCCGCGAACACCTCCGGCGACTGGGCGCCGGAGACGCCGTACTTCCCGTCGATCACGAAGAACGGGACGCCGTTGATGCCGTACGCGACCGCCTGGGCGAGGTCCGCCTGCACGTCGCCGGCGTAGCGGTGATCCTCGAGCGCCTGCCGCGCTGCGGCGCCGTCCAGCCCGACCGACTCGGCCAGCGCCACCAGATCGTCGACGTGCCCGACGTGACCGCCGTCCACGAAGTAGGCCTTGAACAGGGCTTCCGCCGTCTCGAGCTGCTTGCCGTCCTCCTTGGCGAAGTGCATCAGCTCGTGCGCGAGCAGCGTCTTCGTGTGCCGGATGTCGTCGTAGTGGTAGTCGAGCCCCACCTCGGCGGCGATCGCGGACACCTGGTCGGTCATCGCCTTCGCCTGCGCCACCGGGATGCCCTTGTGGCCGGAGAGGAACTCGGCCGCGCTGCCCTCGAAGTCGACCGGGGTGTCCGGCGAGAGCTCGAACGAGTGGTACTCGATCTCGACCGGCACGCCCGAGGCGGCCGCGCCGGCCTCGAACTTCCGCTTGCCGATGTAGCACCAGGGGCACGCGACGTCGGACCAGACGTCGATCTTCACGGGATCCGTCACGCTGGAACGAACCGCCCCTCCGCCCGCCGCATTCCCGCTCGGGTGGCGCTCCCCGGACGCCCCTCCGGGGACCCGGGGACGGGGAGGGCGCTCGTGGGGCCCTCCGCTGCTGATCGGGCGGTGCGCACCGCGCGATCAGCAGCGGAGGGCCCGACTAGCGTGGAGCGGTGGGCAGCGAACGGGTCTCGGCGGCGGCACGGGAGCTCGGGATCGAGGTCGAGCTGGTCGATCGACCGGCCGCGGACTCGCTCGAAGGTGCGGCGGCGCTGCTGGGACTCGAGCCGTCCTCGATCGTGAAGTCGCTCGTGGTGGCGCGGAGCGACGGCACCTTCCTGTTCGCGCTGGTGCCCGGCGACCGGCAGATCGCCTGGGCGAAGCTCCGCGCCGCCGTCGGCGTCAACAAGCTCCGTCTCCCGAGCGCGGAGGAGGCCCTCGCCGCGACGGGCTACGAGCGCGGCACGATCACCCCGCTCGGCAGCAGCACGGCGTGGCCGGTGTTCGCGGACGAGCGGATCGGCGGCCGAGTCGCCCTGGGCGCGGGCGCGCACGGCATGAGCGCGTTCGTCGAGGCCGAGGCCCTACTCACCGCGCTCGACGCGACCGTCGCCGACATCACGACCTGAGTCCAGCCCGGCGCCCGGCCGGAGGCGGCGTCCGTTCGCTGTTCTGCGAGCAGCGCCAGGAGCGGTTCAGCGCCGGTGTCCCTCGGGATCCAGGGGACGCCGTCGGCAGCTGAGAACCGCGCGGGCCCGGGTGCTGAGCGGGTCAGCGGCGCAGGACGCGGAGGCTCGCCTCGCCCCGGCTGAACCGCACGAAGCGGCCGGCGCCGGCGCCGGTCCTCGTGACCGCCAGGTGCGCCAGGCCGGGCGCGCGTTCGAAGACCCGGAGCAGCCGCGCCCCCGCGCGCTGCTCCGGCTCGAGCGAGCGCGACACGAACGCCTCGTAGCGGGCCAGGTCGCCGTCCGCGGCGGCTGCGCCCGCCGCGAGACCGGAGCGCAACGCGGACGAGATGCCCTCGCGCGTCCACGGCTCCAGCAGGCCGGCCGCGTCCCCGGCGACCAGCACGGAGCCCCGACGCACCGGGGAGCCCGGCTCCCTCCACCGCGTCAGGTGGCCGGAATCGTGCAACCGCTCGCGGTCGCCGAGCCCGAGTCCGTCGAGGAGGCGGGCGAGGTACGCCCGGGTCGCGGCACCCTCGCCCTTCCGCTGGATCACGCCGACGGTCAGCCGGTCAGCCTTCGGGAAGACCCACCCGTAGGTGCCCGGGTCGCGACCCCAGTCGAGATGGACGCGCTGCTCCCAGTCCGCGCCGACGCCGGCCAGCTCGACCTCCAGGCCGAGATCGCTCAGGGCGATCCGGACTCCGACGTACCGGCCGACGACGCTCGCGGAGCCGTCGGCGCCGATCACGGTCCCGGCCCTGATGGTCCCCACGGCGGTCCCGACCCGTACGCCATCCGACGACTCCTCGATCCGGGTGACGCGGGTCCGGTCCCGGAAGGTCGCGCCGACGGCGACGGCGGCGTCGACGAGCGCCTGGTCGAGCGTCTCCCGCCGGGCGAGCGCCAGGAAGGGCCGCGTCGAGCGCACGCGCCGAGCCGGACCGCCACGCAGCGAGAAGGTCGCGGTGGCGACGCGCCGTTCGACGACGGCGACCGCCTCGGGTGGGAGCAGGGCGAGGGACGCGCCGATCAGCCCTCCCCCGCACGTCTTGTAGCGCGGGAAGCGCGCGGCGTCGAGCAGCAGCACCCGTCGACCTCGCTCGGCGGCGACTCGCGCTGCGCTCGAGCCGGCGGGCCCGGCGCCGACCACGACGACGTCCCAGGCCTCCTCGTCGCTCACCGTGCCGCCGGCCCGCTCGGGCCGGCGAACCGCGTCGTCACGCCGGGCGAGACCAGGATCGAGTCCGGCGCCCGGTTCGCCAGGCCGGGGAAGCCGGCCGCCGCGAGCAGCTCGTCCTCGAGGTCCAGCAGCTCACCGCGGAAGAGGGGCCAGGGCTCGTGCTCGTTGCGCCAGTACCGGGTGCCTCCGGCGCGGCCGACGTGCATCGCCCACCTCGCCGTCAGGAAGTCGGCCAGCGGGTCGACCTCCACGGCCGCCTCGGTGCTGCGCACCGCGATGCGCGTCCGGGGTCGGGTCGCGCCTTCGAGCCGCTGCGATGCGTACCGCAGCGTGGTGCCCAGGCGTTCGCCGCGCATCCGTGCCCACCGGTAGGGCAGGCCGAGCCCGACGCGGGCAGCGAGCACCGGAAGCAGGTGCTCTGCGTCGAGGCTGCGGAACACCACGCTGCGCCGGCCGGCGTCGTCGACGGCGTACAGCCGCACGTTGGTCTCGAGGAACGTCCCGAGCCACGGCACGACGGGCAGCGGCGGGAAGGCGGTGCGCTCGAGCCGGAACGGGATGAGTCCGACCCAGCTCGCGCCGTCCGGCGTCGTGTCGGGCCGGGTTCCGGGAGGCAGCCAGCCGGCGGCCGACGCGGGGTCGACCCGCCAGTGCAGGAAGACGGCGTCGCGCCAGCGCTGCTGGATCACCGCGCGCCCCGGGAGCGGGGGCGCCGCCGGGCTGATCGACTCCGCGTCCTGCACGGGGTCGATCATCCTCTGCCGCATCTGCCCGGATCCGGGACACCCGCTGATGCGCGCGCACCGGCGGATGTCGGGGAAGGGGACAGACGATGGATCAGGAGCCGACGAGCCCCTGCGCGAGGTAGCCGTGCAGCTTGTCGAGGCTCACCCGCTCCTGCTGCATCGTGTCGCGACCGCGGACGGTCACCGCCTGGTCGTCGAGGGAGTCGAAGTCGACGGTGATGCAGTAGGGCGTCCCGATCTCGTCCTGCCTGCGGTACCGCCGGCCGATCGCACCGGCGTCGTCGAACTCGACGTTCCAGTCCTGGCGGAGATCGGCGGCGACCTGCTTCGCGAGTGGCGACAGCCGCTCGTTGCGGCTGAGCGGCAGCACCGCGGCCTTCACGGGCGAGAGCCGCGGGTCGAGCCGCAGCACCGTGCGCTTGTCGACCCCGCCCTTGGTGTTCGGCGCCTCGTCCTCCGAGTACGCGTCGACCAGGAACGCCATCAGCGAGCGGGTGACACCGGCCGCGGGCTCGATGACGAACGGGGTCCACCGCTCCCCGGCGCCCTGGTCGAAGAAGCTGAGGTCGGTGCCGGAGGCCTTCGAGTGGGTTGCCAGGTCGTAGTCGGTGCGGTTCGCGATGCCCTCGAGCTCGCCCCACTCGCTCCCGGTGAACCCGAACCGGTACTCGATGTCGACCGTGCGCTTGGAGTAGTGGGAGAGCTTCTCCTTCGGGTGCTCGAACAGCCGGAGGTTCTCCGGCGTGATCCCGAGGTCCGTGTACCAGCGGTGCCGCTCGGCGATCCAGTACTCGTGCCACTGCTCGTCCGTCCCCGGCTCGACGAAGAACTCCATCTCCATCTGCTCGAACTCGCGGGTGCGGAAGATGAAGTTGCCCGGCGTGATCTCGTTGCGGAAGCTCTTGCCGATCTGGCCGATGCCGAACGGGGGCTTCATGCGCGCGGACTGCAGCACGTTCGCGAAGTTCACGAAGATGCCCTGCGCGGTCTCGGGCCTGAGGTAGTGCAGTCCGGCCTCGTCGTCGACGGGGCCGAGGTACGTCTTCATCAGGCCGGAGAACGCGCGCGGCTCGGTCCACGCGCCGGGCTGGCCGGTCTCGGGGTCGCGGATGTCCGCGAGCCCGTTCACGGGCGGGTGCCCGTGCTTCGCCTCGTACGCCTCGATGAGGTGGTCGGCTCGGTAGCGCTTGTGGGTGTGCAGGCTCTCCACGAGGGGGTCGGAGAACACCTCGACGTGCCCGGACGCCTCCCACACCCGGCGGGGCAGGATCACGGAGGAGTCGAGGCCGACCACGTCCTCACGGCCGCGGACCATCGTGCGCCACCACTGGCGCTTGATGTTCTCCTTCAGCTCCGCGCCGAGGGGGCCGTAGTCCCATGCGGACCTCGAACCGCCGTAGATCTCACCCGCCTGGAAGACGAACCCCCGCCGCTTGGCGAGGGCGATGACGCTGTCGAGCGAGGCGGCTGCCACGGTTCTCCCGTTCTGGGCCTCGCCGGCTGCGGGGCCACGTGTGTCGTGCCCGGCAACCCTACCGAGGGGCCGAGCCGCGGCGCCCCGGGCGGAACGGGCCGGTGTTGCGCCGTGTGACCGGCTCGTGGTGGCGAGCGGCCACCACGACCTACCGTGGCGACGACGCCGGGCGGTCCGGCGGTTCAGGAGCGGACGATGACCCACCACGCAGCCCAGCAGCAGG